>JBFIJV010000051.1:0-11034 GCA_041600575.1 Gammaproteobacteria bacterium
GGTAATATCAGACCCTTATGTTTTTTTGCCAGGATCAATGCGGGTTGTTTTTTTTGCAACCTGAAGTTTTGAGACTTACGGTTAAATACCTCGCCATAGCGTTCACAAACTATGTTGATTGCTTCTGGAAAACGTTCAAGCAGGGATCGGGTGCGAGGATGGTTTTTGATTTCTTCCTCGATGTAGATAGTGTTAATCATGAATGACAAAATCCGAATGTTTAATCTCTTCTTGCAATGACTGTATTACCTGTTTTGCAGTTTTTAGCTTGATGATTGTTTGCATAATATCTTTAGCAGGACATCGCAGTGTCCATTGTCGTAACAAGCGCGATAATTGTATGCGTTCGGATTGTGTGAAGTGCCAGTGTTCGATAATTGTCTGGTAATGCTCGGGTTCAGCAACCACAATCGCCAACTCGTCGGCAAAAGGCTGCAAGGCCTTCATCAGGTCTTCAATAATATCTATTTGTGCAGTCATTAACTTTATTACCGTTGCAGCATTTACTGTTGAAGTAGGTTGAATCGTATTATCAGAAATTATCTTCAAACTATGGATCAATTCGGCCGTACCCAAGCGAATTGCCATCTGATAGAAAGCGGATGCTTCCATATCAAACAAGGACTTTTGGTAATCCTCAGATGGCTTATCAAGTGTGATAAGTGCAATAGACCTGGACACCGGCTCAAACAGAATTTGTGGATACCAGCAAGCGCCAGTCTGATGATCGGTTATTTTATTAATTAATCGGGATTCGCCTGCGGGGATATGCCGATGTCCGGCAACCCCTATGTTTAACCAACAGTCTGCAGAATGTGTGCTGATACAGGCGTGGTGATAACACACCGCTGCTGCCGCATTTATCTTGCCTATACCGGTAATGGTTAAACTGATTCGTTTATCTTTAGATTGGTAAATGCGAAATAAATCGAACTGTTTTAATGCGGACAGTTTGAAATACTGAATAATGGGTTCGGCCTCACACGGGAGTGCGCAAAAAATATGAAACATGAATTATTATTTCAGGCTGTCTGAGTTAGCCAGACATGAATCAATAAATGCTTGCCATGTATCGTCCGGGTTCCAGATAGCCAACATGTCCTGTTTTGCAGTTTCATAGTCACAACCTTGTTTAATAATACGATATAAATAAACGAAACAGGATACACGCCAATTATAGGCGCAATGCACCAATATGTTTTTATCATGCTGTTCTTCCATTGCATTAAAGAACGATTTTAGATCGGCAGTTTCCGGATTTTTAAAGTCTACCGGAATATGAATATAATCGAGTTCATTTTGTTGGACGATTTCTGCTTCATTGGCAATGGCGCCAGGCGAATCTGTCCTGGCCAGGTTAATCACTACCTCAATCCCGGTTTGTTTGATCGATTGAAACTCCTCTGCAAGAGGTTGTGCCGAGGTATGTAACTTATCGTTTATTTTTCGATACTGTTTAATTGTCTCAAGCATATTGTTTTGATAATGACATAAATTCATCATTAAACGCATTGTTACCGTGTTTTTTCGCACCTTTAAGGAAAATAGCTATCTTTTTGAGCATCATATTAATCGCCGCCTGTCGATCAAGTTCCTCCAGTTCATTTGATTCAATGCATTTTTGTAATGCAGTAATACGAAAACGATCCATGCCCCAATGTTTTCTTGATAGCTGGTCTGCATGACCGCCGTATTTATTCGTTAAAGCCTCTTCCAGAAACAACACCGGGTATTTGCAACAGATGCGTAGCCACATATCATAATCTTCACATGCAGGCAGTTTTTCATCAAATAAGCCGACTTCATCAAACAGTTGTTTACTGATCATCACTGAAGAAGGTGAGATTGCACATAATGGCAGACAATATTGAAAAATAGTTCCACCACGTTTCCTGTGCTTTTCTGCCTGATTTAATATTATTCCATTCCGATACCAGGTCTCATTAGTATGGCAAATTAAATAATCCGGGTTTTCTGATAGTGCTTTAATTTGTTTTTCAAGTTTATCTGATTTCCAGCTATCATCAGAATCAAGCAAGCATACCCAATCACTTGATGCGGCTTTTATTCCGGTATTTCTGGCAGCGCTAACGCCCTTATTATGCTGATAAATATAATTTAACTGCGGGTAACGGGTCTGTATCAGCGATTTTGTATTATCCGTTGAACCATCATCGATAACTATAATCTCCTCTGCAGCATGTGTTTGCGCGAGAACAGATTTAAGGGCACGTTCAAGCAATGTTACGCGGTTGTACGTAGGAATAATGACAGCAATTTTAAACATGCCAAACGGGTAAGTTGTCAGTTAGAATAACGGTCTATAACGATAAACGACCTGAATAATAAATGGAACGTCTGAAAGATAAAATCACCGTAATCACGGGCTCAAGCAGTGGTATTGGCGCGGGTATTGCCGAATTATTCGCACGAGAAGGTGCTTCTGTCATTGTTAACTATCTTAAATCCAGCGATCGTGCGGAAAAGGTAGTTGAGCAAATAAAGCAGCAAGGTCAACATGCGATTGCTGTACAGGCCGATATGAGCAAGCAAGCTGACATTCAACGCTTGATTGATGCAAGCATGAAAGAATTTGGACGTATCGATGTCTGGGTGAATAATGCCGGAGCAGATATCCTGACTGGTGCCGGTGCTGCTGCCGAACTTAATGAAAAACTGGACCAGTTGTTAAATGTCGATCTTAAAGGAACGATGAATGCGTGTTGGTCTGTGAGCGCGGTTATGCAAAAACAAGGTCACGGCGTGATCGTAAATATGGGCTGGGATATGTCGATTCATGGATTCGAGGGCGTCAATCCACAAATATTTGCTGCATCAAAGGCCGGTGTATTGGGATTTACCCGATCATTTGCCAAAACAGTGGGCCCCGAGATTCGTGTGAATATGGTGTCACCCGGATGGATAGCAACAGCGTTTGCTGAAGAGCATATGGATGAGGTGTATTATCAGGCACGAATCAAGGAAATTCCTTTGGGTCGTTTTGGTAAACCTGAGGATGTAGCAGCAGCAGTTTTATTCCTGGCCTCTGAGGATTCATCCTATTTATCCGGTGAAGCTATTAAGATTAACGGTGGTTTGGTCTGACAAGTTCTATTATATGTTGAATAAAGATTTAGCAGATGTTCAAAGTAAAAATAATTACATTAAGCGGGTTGAAAAGGACAGCATGAATGTTTTATTGATAGAAGATAATCCCGATGATGTAAAGATCATATCGCACTATTTGAAAAAAAGTATAAAAGATATTTCTATCATGCATACGGACTCTTTTGACGAAGTAATGCAAATTCTGCAGAAGGTTAAATTTGACATAATATTGACTGACTACAATTGTGAAAGTTTTACCGGTCTTGAAATAGTGGCCGAGATTCGTTCCAAAGCTATTAAAACCCCGATTATATTAATCACTGCTTCGCGCTCAACAGAGACAGCTTTAGCTTCATTGCTAATGCACGTAGATGATTATGTTGTCAAAGATATTAAATACCTGAAACAGTTGCCTGCAATAATTGATCGGGTATTAAAAAAAACATCCATCAAAAGAGATGCAACACATACCGCCAATAGCACGCTATATAATTTTATTAATTCTTACGAAAATTCATCAGAGTTAATACAAACTGTATGGCTCGATGGGTCTATTATGAATGTCAATAATGCATGGCGAGAGACGCTTGAATATAAAAGCAGAAATCTCAATGATTTGGATCTGGGTATGATTATCGATGATGAATGGTTCTCAGACTATGAAGGTTTGATGAATGATTTAAAGAAAGGTAAAAAAAACGAACATTTAACACTGGGGTTTAAAACAAAATCAGGCAAGAAACTGCTTATGGAGTGTTACGTTACAGCTAGAATTGAAAATGGCAAACCTGTTGCCAGTCATTGGGTAATGCGAAATATAGATGCTATCAATGAGGATCTTGCTGACACTTCCTTGTCTGATATTAATGCTCAATATTTAAGTGTATTTGAATATGCATCGGTGCCATTGATCATGGAAGATAATAGTGGCGCTATATTACAGCTTAATAAAGCGGCCTGTGATTTGATTGGATATTCCTATGATGAAATGATCGGGATGCGTCTTAAAAAGATTACTCATGAAGACGACTTGACAAGTAGTCTGGAAAATCAGACAAAATTATTGTCTGGCGAGTTGGATAATTATACGATGGCCTTGCGATTTAAAGATAAACAGGGTCATTATGTTCCGGTAGAAGTTACGAACGCATTGATCAGAGATGAAGAGGGTAAACCGCATTTAAGTATATTGGAACTCAGGAAACTGTAGGATTGATCAGGATGGGTTTTGTTGCGAACCAATAGTCGATCGTAAATTTACTACTAATAAATCAAATTATGTCTGAAGAATCAAAAAATAACGGTTTAAAAGTTCGTACTGAAGTAATGGGTAAGGAGTTTGTTGATCGGGCGATAAATAATACGACCGAATTGACAGCACCATTGCAAGACTGGATCAATGAACATGCCTGGGGTTCTACCTGGCAACGTGAGGGGCTGCCAAGACAAACGCGATCATTAATCACGATAGCGATGTTAGCGGCATTAAAGGCACCGACCGAATTAAAAGGGCATGTGCGTGGTGCATTAAATAATGGCTGTTCTGTCGAAGAAATTCGGGAAGTTTTATTACATTCGGTTGTCTATGTCGGCGCACCAGCAGCCCAGGAAGCATTTCGTGCGGCCCAGGAAGTCATTGATGAGTGGCAGTCGAAAAGCTGATTAATAATGAATCAGTGAATGAACATCATAACCGGCTAACTGCTCTCTACCTTTAAGAAAATCAAGTTCCACCACAAAGGCACAGGCAACGACTTCAGCACCTAGCTTTTCAATTAAACTACAACTGGCAGCAGCAGTTCCACCGGTGGCAATAAGATCATCAATCAGTAAGACACGATCGCCTTTTTCCAACGCATCGATATGAACTTCAAGCGATGCGGACCCGTATTCGAGATCATAAGACATTGTTTCAACGTCATAGGGTAATTTCCCCGGTTTGCGCAAAGGAATAAAACCGATACCTAATTCCCAGGCGGCAAGACTGCCAAAGATAAAACCACGTGCCTCCATGCCTGCAACTGCAGTGATGTTTTCACCAAGAAAGGGGTGTATCAATTGGTGGACTGCGAGTCGCAGCATAGCAGGTGACTTGACTAGTGGAGTGATATCCTTGAACTGTATACCTGGCTCCGGAAAGTCCGGTATATTTCGGATATACGCTTCTAATCGTTGCATGTTTTCTCTCCGTGATGTTTGTTATTTTTCTCTATAATAACGACTTGCAGGTAAATAGGGGAGACCGAGTATTTATTTTTTTAAACAAAATGCAGGAACAAATGCGATTAAGATCATTTGAAACTATTTTTGATTCAGCTATTGAGCGTAATGGTGGTCTGGATAAGTTGGAAAAACTATTACCTCAAGCGCGTTCTGTTGATGATTTAAAAAAGCTAACGGCAGATTATTGTCTATCGAATATGACTTGTCGCATTTTTCAAGCGGGTCTGAATCGAAAGATCATTGATAATAAATGGCCTGCCTTCGAAGCAGTATTTCATCAATTTGAGATAGATGCTGTGCGAATGATGGATGATGAAACGTTGGAGCGTTTGATGGAGGATAAACGTATTGTGCGCCATTGGGGCAAGATACAAAGTGTCAGGCATAATGCACAGACCATATTTGAAATTAATCAGGAGCAGGGAAGTTTCGTAGAATATATAGCGGAATGGCCGACGCATAATATTGTTGAGTTATGGGAAGTGCTTAAGAAACGATTTAAGCAGCTAGGTGGTGCATCGGGGCCTTATTTTTTGAGACGAATCAGGAAAGACACTTTTATGTTAACGCCCGATGTTGTCAGGGCATTATTCCGCTGGGGTGCCATTGATGAAGAACCTAAAAATAAGAAACAAAAAGCGTATGTACAGGCTTGTATGAATGAGTGGCATACAGAAATTAACCGACCTTATTGTCAGATTAGTATGATCCTGGCCAGATCCGTAGATTAATCATGGGACGTTGGCGACCACCAGCAGCACAATCTGCACCCTATATCACTCCACAAGGCTATAAAAAGCTTGAGCAAGAAAATGCCGCCTTGTGGAAAAAACGTAATGAAGTTGCAAAGGCGGTTACAGTAGCAGCGGCTGAAGGCGATCGTTCTGAAAATGCCGAATATATTTATCGCAAAAAACAATTACGCGAAATAGATGCCAGAATAGGCTATTTACAACGACGCATGCCAAAATTGACCGTTGTTAGAAGCGTACAGGATACATCACGTATTTTCTTTGGCGCATGGGTCACTATTGAGAATGAGACGGGTCAGGAAATCTGTCATCGTATTGTTGGTGCCGATGAATTTGATCAGAATGAACGTTACATTACTGTCGATTCACCATTGGCAAAGCTGCTGTTGGGTAAAACTATCGATGATGAGATATGTCTTGAAAGACAGAACAAGCAACAAACTTTCATCATCATTAATATTGAATATGATGACTAGAACGAACTATTCACATTATAAATTAAGAGGTCCAGACAGATGTTAAATAAAATATTTATTTTATTATTATTATTCTCTTTTACTGTGGTTGCTGCTGAAGAAAAGAATGCTATTTTTTCAATTAGTGCTGATCGGCCCGGTGAAGAGATATATCAATCAGTTTATAAATCACTGGAAGAATCCCGCCTATATGTCATCTTTGAGGCCAATATAGGTAAAAATCTGGCACGCAATGCCGAACGTTGGGGTGATGACTATAACAAAAATAAATTTGAACTGGTGAAGTCCATGGTGGTGTGTAATCCATATTATGCGAATCAAGTGATGAATCTTGATCCGAGTATGATGGCGCTATGTCCGATTACAATTGCCGTTATGCATAAGCAGGGAACAAGTACTGTTTTATTTGAACGATTAACCCCTGTTGCTAAGGGAAGTGCTGCGGAAGATGTCTTATGGGAAGTTGAGAATACAATCATTACGGCCATTGAAAATGCAGTGGCACCATCAAACTAGTTTTTTTCCAGGGGCTCGTGTTTTACCAGATGGCTTAATTTATTGATCAAGCTGCCTTCTTCATTTTCATCATTATCTGCGGTGGCCATCTCATTAAGATTGATATAATCGGTTTTGCCAGTACTTAATACCGGAATTTCATCTGTAACGATAATCTTCTTGGGAATAATCAGTTCGCTCATTTGTTTAGCTTTAGCGATTAACTGTAATTGTTTTCGTTCGGCTTGTTTATGTTCTGTTAAGAGAACAATTTTCTCCCCTTTACGCCTATCATAGACAGCCACTGCGGCATGATTAATGTTAGGCCAGGCCAGACTAGCCAACTCTTCAACCGCTGTTAATGAGACCATCTCACCACCAATCTTCGCAAAACGTTTGGCTCGGCCCAGAATGGTTATAAAACCTTCATCATCAATATCTGCAATATCGCCGGTATCGTACCAACCTGCACCACGCTCAGTTGATGGCGCTTGTAATTCGCCGGGTTTATCGTGGCTAAGATAGCCTTGCATGATGTTTGGACCTCTTACAATCAGGTGTCCTCCGTGCGCTATTCCATCAACCGGTTTTATATAACATTCCATGTCTGACATGATGCGTCCGGTGGTGCCGGATTTGTTTAACATCTTATTATTTACCGAAATCACAGGACTGGTCTCGGTTACGCCATAGCCCTGTAGTATGCGCAGGCCAAATTTATCCATCCAGATTTGCATAGTGTCGGCTTGTAACTTTTCGGCCCCGGCGACGACATAATTCAAGCTATTAAAATCGAACGGATGTGCATAGCGCGCATAACCTCTTAAAAATGTATCTGTTGCAAAAAATATAGTGGCGCCCAATTCATAAATTAATTCCGGAATGGCTCGGTAGTGTAACGGTGATGGATAAAGGAATACTTTGCCGCCACCCAAAAGCGGCATCAGGAAACCGGCATTGAGACCAAAAGAATGAAATAAAGGTAAACAATTAAAAATGATATCTATTGGCGTAAAGTTAATATGGCAACGTACCTGAGCATAATTTGCCAATATGTTGCGGTGAGAAAGCACAACCCCTTTGGGGTGACCTTCTGAACCAGAAGTAAACAATATGACTGCTGGCGCATCAGGATTAGTATTAATGCCCTGTTTTAGATAATGCCGTAACGGATTACTGTTTTTATACAAGGCCATTAATTTACTTCTCAGTGTGATAGCCTGTTTCAAGTCTTCAAGATAAATAACCGTAAAATTTTGTTCGAGTGAGTCAGCCAGTGTTTCAAGCTTGGCGTTGGCAATAAAACGCCTGGATGTATAAATGATTCTTACCTGCGCCGTTTCACAAGCCCGCTTTATGGCAAGTGCACCGGAGGTGAAATTTAACATTGCCGGGACACGTCCAATATATTGCAAGGCAAAGAATACTACTGGCAAGCTATTAACATTTGGCAGTAATACCCCGATGTGTTCCTCCGCTTTGGTTTGCTTTTGTATAAAACCACTTAATAAAATACTGCGTAAGGTCAATTGCTTGTAGCTGACTGTTTCACGATTGAAGTCTTCTAAAATCCGATGTTGTTTGCCGAATTGTTTACTAGCCCCTACCAAAGCCGAGTACAGCGTTGTTTTTTGATTGATGCTTGAATAGGTTAATTTAAACATCAGGTCTTGTAATTGTCGGGCTGATGCTTTTCTGCGTTCATGCCCCGTAAGCTGGGGCGGTATTTGGATCTTTTCCGGCGGTAGCACGGTTAATGTTATCTTTGGAAACCAGAATACATAACCGCGTCCTTTCATATAGGACAGTCGACTGTATTGAGCGCCTTCAATAGCAATGGGGAGAATAGTGGCGCCACTTTTGTCAGCAATTAGTCCTGGTCCCTCATAGATCTTCATAAGCGATCCAGTGACTGTAATGCGTCCCTCCGGGAATATAACTGCTTTTTTATCCTGTTTAATGTATCTGACCATGGACTTAACCGATAAAGGGTTAGTTGCGTCCATCTCGAACAAATCGACGAAGTGTAAAAAAGGTTTAAATATTTTTTTAGCAGCAATATCTCTGTTTATTGCAAACGTGGGTGTTTCTGGTAGCCACGCATAAAGCAATACACCATCAAGCAGGGAGGTGTGGTTAGCAATAATTAAGACACGATCACCTGCTTTTTGATAATTTTCCAGGCCAGACACTTCCACCCGATAGAACAGGCGCAGTAATACTCGAAAAAACAATTTCCATAATCGAATCATGGTGGGCATTGTATGTGCAAATACGTCACTATGAGAACAGCTGTTTACGTGCGAAGAAGATTAATTATCAAGCGCCAGTGATGGTTTGTGCAACAATGAGGCTCTGGCCGGGTTGCAGGTGAATTCCTTTCTTTAGGTTATTCCATTTGAGTAGATCGTTGACATGTACATCAAACTTTCTGGCGATTAACCATAATGAATCTCCGCGTTTGACTGTATAAGCATTTGTTGTAATGTTTTTTGCAACAGCTTTAATGAGAGTGCCTTCATCATTCTGTGGTTCTTGTTTTACCCAAACAGTGAGTTTTTGTCCGGGTCTAAGCAGGCTCTTGCTTGAGATGCCATTCCAGCGTGTTAGTTGATTAACACTTATGGCATATTGACGACTAATATCCCAAAGGTTATCACCGCGTTTAACCGTATAGACATATTGTTTACCATCGCCGGTTCTTTTCAGGCCTTTGAATTTTCTGGCATCAGCACTTAGAGAATAAAACTTACTGGACTCTTTTGCTGTCGGGATAAGTAAAGAACGACCCGCACGAATATTGTTTCCCTTTAATCGATTGGTTTCCTTAAGTGCAGAAACACTGGTCTGATAACGTCTCGCAATCTGACCTAATGATTCGCCCTTAACAATCTTGTGTTGTTTCCAACTGATACGTTCAGATGTCGGTAATGCCGCCAGTTTTTGTTTAAAGTTAGCAGCTTTATCAACCGGGATAAGTATTCTGTGGGGGCCTTTTGGGTCAGTAGCCCACCGATTAAAGCCGGGGTTCAGGGTATACACTTCGTCCATAGTCAGATCAGACAAACTGGCAACAGTGGCCAGATCAATCTGACTACCGGTATCAATTGTTTCGAAATGAGGTTGGTTGGGAATGGATTTGAAACTGATATTATATTTTGTATGATTTTTTAATACTTCTGCAACGGCTAATAGGCTGGGCACATAACTACGGGTTTCACGTGGTAAACGTAGTGACCAGAAGTCCGTCTTCTTTCCGGCCTTCTTGTTTCTCCGAATTGCTTTTTCGACATTGCCTTCCCCCGCATTATAAGCAGCAAGAGCATGAAACCAGTTACCATGAAAACGTTTGTGCAAACTTTCAAGGTAATCCAGTGCACCATCCGTTGCGGCGATGATGTCGCGACGACCGTCGTACCACCAATTTTGTTTCATTCCATAACGTTTGCCGGTTGCGGGTATAAATTGCCAGATACCGGAGGCACGACTGGGAGAATATGCAAACGGGTGGTAGGCACTTTCTACGATCGGCAGGAGTGCCAAATCGAGTGGCATATTGCGTTCTTTTAATTTTGAAATAATATGATGGAGATAAGGCTGTGCACGATCCGCAACGCGATCGAGATAGTCTTGATTGCGTGCAAACCAGGCGATCTTGTCCTGAACGCTACGTTGATTAATATTGCGATTGAATTGCAGTCCATCTTGAATCATAACCCAGAGATCTTGATGGACTTGTTGAATGGCCATCTGATTATCGAGTTCTTGCTCGACATTGATTTCTGCGACACTCGTTTTCGGATCGCTTATGGCGAGTTTCTGAATCTGGTTTAGTTGTTGGCTTTTCCCAGCGGTCGGCGCGGGGTCAATAATATTTGGTCGCGTGGAATTGAAGTTACAAGCACTTATTATTATTGGAACAAAGCAAATAATTGCTTTAGGTATCATATGCATGGCCGAATGCTATGGATATGCAGACC
>JBFIJV010000052.1:0-10787 GCA_041600575.1 Gammaproteobacteria bacterium
TGCCTTTGCTGGTTTTGCTGCCTTTGCTGGTTTTTTAACTACTTCAGGTTTACTGCTTTTCTGCTGTAGTTGTTTTTTAAGATTATTAATTTCTACTTGCATTGTCTTCATTTGTTTGCGTAATTCGTAATGTCTACGTGCTAACTCATCAACAGAACTGGTTGTAGGCAAATTCATTGAAGAGAGAGCATCTTCTGTGATCTCCTGACTTTGTTTTTTGTAAGCCATCATAGAATTTACTAAACGACCATTTAGTTCAGCATATTCTTCTGTATAGACATACTCGGCATAAACTTTTTCATTAGAATCAACCCACAGATCATACATCTGCCGTATAGAGCTGATATCTTCGCCATTCGTACTCATTTCGAGAATCCGTTTACGCATTAACTCCAGCGCATCCTGATTCAAGCCTGCCATCACAGACTGATATTCCTGATAGTTCTTCTGATAGTCTGTCCATAACTTGATAGCTTGCTTTACTTTATCGTTAGCTTCCCGGCTATGACCTAATCCCGGACTGGAAAGGAACTGTTCTACAATATTACCCATACCAGGAATCGAACTATTTGGTATTGAATCAGAAAACCTGGACATAGCGTCAGAAAACATTGATGAATCCGAAGAAAAAACAGATTTCATAAAATCCATAGGCGGGGCATAATTTTCTGCAAAATTATCCCAGCTAAAAGCATTTGCCCCATCGAAAAATGAAGAGTCTATATCCTTAAACTTACCATTGATAAAAGCAGTAATATTTTCATTATTACTTTTTAGCTTATTGATGCCCTCAACCAAATTGGAAAACTGTTCACTCATATAATAATAATTACGGCATTGATCGAGCACTTTCTCAAAAATGTTTGCGCCTTCAAACTGTGATTTTGGTTTGACTGATTTCCACCAATCATCCATCGCGTTCACCCAAACTGAATCCACAGAGGACTTGGGTGTATTAAATGCATTAAGCGCATCAGCATATTTTTTTTGAATATCCAACCAATCAAAGTTTTCAAATGGTGATTGCTTTTTATTACTCATTTTATTTTCTCTTGTATTCGATGTTTGTAAGTATTCTAAATCAAATGTGTCAGTAAAATTTACTATTTTCACGAATTATGAAGACTATTCAATAGACTGAATGTCTATTATTGGCATTAATTACTTACATCAGTTAATGCACTCTAAAACACATTTTGAGGCCCCAAAAACAAAAACCCACATAACTGTTCAGGTTATGTGGGTTTTTCTAGAGGAGGATTTAATACTTATCTGATTAGGCCGCCGCTGCTTTCTTGCTAGTACGCTTTGGAGCTTTCTTTGGCTCAACAGAAACTTTTTCAATACTTTTCTCGAAAAAGCTTACTACATCATCGCGTGACTCATTCAATACATCAGCAGTTTTGCTTCCTAATTCCATGACTTTAGTGCCATATTCAGTTGCATACTCTGTTTCCAAAGACATTAAATCTTTGTAGGATGTTGTTGAAGTAAGTGTTTTTACAAACTCAACGCTAGATTCGATACTGTAAGTCGCAAATCCCATCTGCAACTCTGAAATGTTTTTCAGAACCTTGCTGTTAATCGCACCCAACTCTTGCATAGCTGCGTAAGATGATTTACTTGCTTCAGTCATTTTTTCAATAATCTCGTTTTGCATTTTTAAGGTCTCCTGGATGAATTTAAATTCCCATGTTAATTGACATTGCCAAAAAAGATTGTGCAACGCAACATATTGCAATGCAACATATCGCAGCTATAAAACGATGTCAAATACTTTTTATTGAATTATTTATGACTGAAATTAGCGTGCAGGAAGCTATATTTATCTCGTATATATATCTTAAACGTAATATTTACAACGTAACTAGTTGTTAAAAATGAAGTTTTTCAGGGGACGCTTTGTAGGCCGCCATCGCTTCAACAATTTCATTCTTTGCGTCTTCAACCTCATACCAACCATCAATTTTAACCCATTTGTTTGGTTCCAGGTCCTTATAATGCTCAAAGAAGTGTGTGATTTGGTCTAATAAAGCGGGCTGAACATCTTTATATGAATTGATATTACGATTGAATTTAGACACTGAATCGATAGGTATAACCATAAGTTTGCTATCATCTCCCGCCTCATCAGTCATTTTCAAAACACCAATTGGGCGGCAGGGTACAACCGCGCCATGAATAATTGGCATCGGAGTCATGATAATTACGTCTACCGGATCACCATCTTTTGCCAGCGTCTTCGGAATATATCCATAGTTACACGGATAATGCATTGATGTATTTAAAAAACGATCAACGAACATAGCCCCGCTTTCTTTATCCAATTCATATTTTACCGGTGGGCCATGTATCGGTATTTCAACAATAACATTAACTTCATCTGGCGGATTTTTGCCTACACCAACTCTATCAAGATTCATTTAGTATTCCCTAATTTATTTATTTAAACGATTTTTAATAAGATCATCTACTACAGCAGGATCAGCTAGCGTACTCGTATCGCCCAGCGTATCGAGTTCATTCGCCGCCACTTTGCGTAAAATACGTCGCATGATTTTACCGGAGCGCGTTTTCGGCAAGCCTGAAGCCCATTGAATCACATCTGGAGACGCAATAGGCCCAATTTCTTTTCTGACATGCTGAACCAGTTCTTTGCGCAAATCGTCGCTCGGTTCGATACCGGACATCAAGGTAATATAAGCATAAATACCTTGTCCTTTTATATCATGTGGATAACCGACGACAGCAGCTTCTGCGACTATATTATGTAAAACAAGCGCACTTTCTACCTCAGCGGTACCCATGCGATGACCGGATACATTGATCACATCATCCACACGACCTGTAATCCAGTAATAACCATCTTCATCCCGGCGTGCGCCATCACCACTAAAATATTTACCCGGGAACATTGTAAAATAGGCTTCTTTAAAACGGTCATGATCACCATACAAAGTTCTCATTTGTCCTGGCCACGGGCGTTTTATACATAGTGCGCCCTCACCAACACCTTCAATTTCATTACCCTTATCATCAACCAAACAAGGCTCTACTCCAAAGAAAGGCAGGGTTGCAGATCCGGGTTTTAATGGGGTGGCACCTGGAAATGGCGTTATAAGATGTCCACCCGTCTCAGTTTGCCACCAGGTATCGACAATAGGGCACTTCCCATTTCCAACCACATTGTGATACCACTCCCAGGCTTCAGGATTTATTGGCTCACCTACTGAACCCAGAATTCGTAAACTGGTACGATCTGTTTTTTCAACAAACTCATCACCTTGCCCCATCAACATACGAATTGCTGTGGGTGCGGTATAGAATATATTTACTTTCCACTTGTCGACCACTTGCCAAAAACGACTGGCATCAGGGAAATTTGGGACACCTTCAAACATTAATGAAGTAGCGCCATTGGCAAGGGGTCCATAGACAATATAGGAATGTCCTGTCACCCAACCGACATCAGCAGTACACCAATACACCTCACCATCCTGATAATCGAAAACATACTTATGTGTCATTGCAGCATACAAGAGATAACCCCCTGTTGTATGCAAAACACCTTTGGGCTTTCCTGTTGAACCAGAGGTATACAAGATAAACAACGGATCTTCGGCATCCATTTCTTCCGGTGAACAATCACTTGATGCTGCTTCGATAACATCGTGATACCAAACATCTCTAGCGTCATTCCATACAACATCGCCACCGGTCCGTTTGACAACAATACATGTATTCACATTTGGACAATCAGCTAACGCTTTATCAGCATTCGCCTTTAATGAGATTTGTTTCTTGCCTCGAAGACTGTAATCACTGGTAATGACAACTTTACAATCCGAGTCATTTATTCGATCACGCAATGCATCCGGAGAAAAACCACCGAATACTATCGAATGAACAGCACCAATACGTGTACAGGCCAGCATGGCTACCGTGGCTTCCGGAATCATCGGCATGTATAAACATACCCGATCTCCTTTTTTCACGCCTCGCGCTTTTAAGGCATTAGCAAACCGACATACTTCTTCATGCAGTTCCTTGTAGGTAATCTGGCGATCTTCTTCAGGATCATCGCCTTCCCAGATAATTGCCACCTGGTCACCGCGCGTGGCCAGATGCCTATCCAGGCAATTATATGAAACGTTGAGTTTCCCACCACTGAACCAGTTGATGCTGACATCGTTATAATCCCAGTCTTGAACCTTATCCCACTTTGAAAACCAGCTTAGAAATTCTTCCGCCTGTTCTGACCAGAAGGCATCAGAATCATTAATAGATCGGTCATACATTTCACGATATCGTTTTGCATCGATATGAGCATGCTTCGCAATTTCACCAGGTACGTCATAAGTTTTAATTTCAGACACAATAACCCCCAACCAATTTAATTTACCAACGGATCATTTATCTAATGAGAAGATATAGTTTTGATCTATCTCAAATACAGCGTAAATAAACAATAATACTATTCCAGGTAGTTTTCTCTCAATTTTTACATGATATACCGGTCTATTATTAAATTTAAATTTTCTTTTATAGTGCCGACTATTTTGTTGCAATTTGCAACATAGCGTCTATCCGGATTTGCATTATAAATTTTACAATATCACATTGTAACTATTACTTTTTTGTATTTTAATCAATTTGCTGAAAACACTTTTTTCAATAAGTCGGTAGTACGTGCAGCTGGATCAGTTCGAATTAGCTTCTCTTCATATGCAACCATAGTAAATAATCCAGCAATAGCTTTATCTGTCACATAATTATCCAGATCCAAAGACTCCATATCAATAAACTTTGACATCATTCCAAGATTATCGATCAAGGCTTTATATTTTTCAGTGACGCCGACACTCCCGGTAGCCTGTTTTACGATTGGCACGAACTCTTGATGCAATCTTTCACCACCTGTTTTTTTCAGGTATTCAGTAGCCGCATTATCAGATCCTTTTAAAATTGCTCGTGCATCGTCAATGGACATTGTCTTAATAGCATTACTAAAAATAGACATCGCTTTCGGCACTGCTTTTTCAGCGGCCCTATTCATTGATAGTATAAATTCATCGGCAATTTCGTCTTGTTTCAATTTTCTTAACGCCGCTTCAACCGATTGTAACTTTTCTGGCATCGGGATCTTAAGATGCGGACTTGCAAAAAAACCGTTTTCTTTACCTAATGCTTTTACAGCTTGTTGACTTCCTTTTATCAATGCTTCTTTCAAGCCAGAAATAATATCAGCGTTACCAAGACTTGGTTTACCCAATTTTGACGATGATTCCTCTTTAAAGATCTCGAGAAAATCACCCCAGGCTGCCTGAGAAGATAAAGGTGTTAATAAAAACAACAATATTGATATGGATTTAATGTTCAAAAGATTGTCTCGCTTTTATTTGTAAAAAGGACGGTATATCCTTAAATACTAATATAATTGAAGTAGGAGAATTACGTATGAATAAGGTTGTGTTGATAATTATCGCCATCTTATTGCCCCCGGTTGCTGTTTTTCTGAAGAAAGGAGCCGGAAAAGACTTATTAATCAATATCGTTCTGTGCCTACTGATGTTAATTCCGGGTGTAGTACATGCCATTTGGCTAATAACAAAATAAATAACAAGCTCGGTTAACGCTCATTCCCATTGTTAATCGCTTCTAATTCAGAGTCCTGTTCTATCGTGTATATTAATGCATTCGTATTGTTTAATAGCGCAGAGTAGTTTTTCGAGAGATCGTTTCCATGATTTCTGCAAAAATAGATTTTAATTATCCGTAAATAAAAAAGGGCAAGGTTGAAAAACCTTGCCCTTTAATTAAAAACAATTACTACTACTTATTTATCGAGCATATATCTCAACACGTCTGTTTGCAGCACGTCCTTCCCTCGTATTATTTGAGGAGACAGGAGAGTTCTCTCCAAGACCTTTTGCATTCAATCTTGAGCCATTAACACCTTTAGAAACAAGGTAGTTTACAACTGACTCTGCTCTGCGTTGAGACAAACCAAGATTATAAGTATCAGGACCAGTGCTATCTGTATGCCCTTCTACAATCAGATTTTGGCTTGCATTAGCTTTAATAGACGATATAGCTCTGTCAAGAATACCCCGAGCTTCTGCAGTCAATGCTGAACTATCGAATTTAAAGTGTATGCCAGATAATTTAACCAGTGCTAAACCACAACCGTTAGTATCGACAACTGTTCCTGCAGGTGTACCAGGACATTTATCCAGGTAATTAGGAACACCATCACCGTCGTCGTCTAAAGCACAACCATTGCTATCAACTGCGATGCCTTCTGGTGTAAATGGGCATCGATCCTTTGCATCAATTACGCCATCGCGATCCTGATCATCTGGCCAAAAATAACCTGTTTCTTCACTTGCCATAGGTGCAGGGGAAGGAGCAGTTCCACCACAGTCCGGATGAGATGAGGCTTCAGTCCAACCGCTATGCTTCCAGCAATCACCAAATCCACTCTTCCAAATCTGCCCCCCAGATTTGGTCACATATCCGATACTTTCACCACCCGCCATAGAACGGTTTTCTGTTGTACTACATGCCGCAATCATTGCTAACATACTCAATACACAGATTAATTTTAAATGCTTCATTATTTAGTCCCTCTTCTTCAATTACGATTTTGTTGTATTTGGATAACTTATTGATTCTTAATTATTATGTGAACTTCATCACAATATTTTCCCCGAACCTTTAATTACTTCTCAGAATAACGCTCTTCGACATATTTGTCTACGATATCACGGAATTCACCCGCGATATTACCGCCTCTCAAGGTCATTGTCTTCTTACCATCTATGAATACAGGTGCGGTAGGCGTTTCACCTGTTCCTGGTAGACTTATTCCTATATCGGCATGTTTACTCTCACCGGGGCCATTCACAACACAACCCATTACAGCAAGAGTCATTTCCTCAACTCCATAGTATTTTTCACGCCAGATCGGCATCTGACTACGCATATAGGCCTGAATATTATCAGCCAATTCCTGAAAAACAGTACTTGTCGTCCTACCACAGCCCGGACAAGCTGTGACCAATGGAGTAAATGATCTTAAGCCAATTGTTTGTAATATTTCCTGGGCAACAACAACTTCATTCGTTCGATCACCACCTGGTTCTGGCGTTAAAGAAACTCGTATTGTATCTCCGATACCTTCTTGCAATAACACACTCATTGCTGCTGTAGATGCAACGATACCTTTTGAACCCATGCCAGCCTCAGTTAAACCGAGGTGTAATGCATAATCACAACGTTTAGCAAGGTCACGATAGACAGTAATGAGTTTCTGAACACCACTCACCTTGCAAGACAAAATAATGTGATCACGTGACAAACCTAATTCTTCAGCACGTTCCGCACTTTTCAGTGCAGAAATAATCAATGCCTCTCGCATAACCTCATCGGTTTCAAGTGGATTTGCCAATTTAGCATTGTCGTCCATCATTTTTGTCAAAAGCACCTGATCCAGACTACCCCAGTTCACACCAATTCGTACTGGTTTGTCGTACTCGATAGCTTTTTCAATCATTGTTGCGAACTGGTTATCTTTCTTTCGACCAAATCCTACGTTTCCGGGATTAATTCGATATTTTGCCAATGCTTTTGCACAATCTGGATAATCTGTTAATAATTTATGTCCGTTATAATGAAAGTCTCCCACCAATGGCACTGAACAACCAACAGCATCAAGTTTTTCACGGATCGTGGCTACATTTGCTGCCGCTTCTTCTGTATTAACTGTTATTCTAACCAACTCAGACCCGGCAGCTGCTAGCTGTTGAACCTGTTTTGCTGTCGCATCAGCATCGGCAGTATCGGTGTTAGTCATTGATTGAACTACTATAGGATGGCAACCACCTACTACAACCGAGCCAATTTTTACACTGACGCTGTTGCGTCTATCGAGTGGACCAAAATCTGAGGGCATTATGAAAACCTTGACGTTACGTTAAATGAAACAATAATACGCGCAGTCTAATCCGCGAATTATAGCTGTCAAGCACGTAGTTGAATGAATCACGATGTTAATTTGTAAGGAAAAATTAATATCAGCATGAGATAATATTGATAATGAATAAGAAAAATAGTTTTACGCAGGAAGAATTGCTTGCCTGTGCGCGAGGCGAAATGTTTGGTGAAGGGAATGCACAATTGCCTTTGCCACCAATGCTAATGTTTAACCGTATTACCAGTATAAACGATGACGGTGGCTCTAATGGCAAGGGGGAAATCATTGCTGAACTTGATATTACACCTGATCTTTGGTTTTTCGATTGCCACTTTATTGGCGATCCGGTAATGCCTGGTTGTCTCGGGCTGGATGCGATGTGGCAACTTTTAGGTTTTTTCCTGGGGTGGGCAGGAGCACCAGGACGCGGGAGAGCCCTCGGTGCCGGAAATGTCAAATTTAGTGGGCAAGTCACACCAAAAAATAAACTAGTCACATACAATATCAATATGCGGCGTGTCATGTTACGTAAATTAGTAATGGGCGTTGCAGACGCAAGCATGTCAGTGGATGGGAAGGAGATATATGCCGCAAAGGATCTGCGTGTAGGGCTATTTAAATCAACTGAAGAATTTTAGGAGTTCAAATTGAAAAGAGTTGTCGTCACTGGCATGGGCATCGTGTCCAGCATTGGAAATAATAAAACTGAAGTATTAGATTCTCTTAAAAAGGGCAAATCAGGTATAACGTTTTGTCCAGCATATGAAGAATTTGGATTTCGCTCTCACATCCATGGAGCGATTGATCTTGATCTGGATTCATTAATTGATCGAAAGCTTAAACGTTTTATGGGAGATAGTGCTGCTTTTTCGTATCTTGCCATGCGTGAATCTATTGAAGATGCAGGTCTGGAAGAAAAATACATATCAAATACACGCACGGGATTAATTGTGGGTTCCGGCGGTGGTTCTAATGCAAATCTGCAGGAAGCAATTGACACTTTACGTGAACGTGGAGCACGTAAAATTGGCCCCACCATGGTGCCTAGAATCATGGCAAGTACCAATAGTGCCTGTCTTTCTGTTGCATACCAGATAAAGGGCGTTAACTATTCCATCAGTTCTGCCTGTGCGACCAGTGCGCATTGCATTGGCAATGCTTATGAATTAATTCAGGCAGGCAAACAGGACATTATATTCGCCGGTGGTGGTGATGAAGTGCATTGGACCTCAACATTATTATTCGACAGCATGGGTGCGCTTTCATCCAAGTATAACGATAATCCAACAATAGCCTCTCGCCCCTATGATGCAAACCGTGACGGCTTTGTTATCTCTGGTGGTGGCGGTATCCTGATACTTGAAGAACTCGAACATGCATTGGCTCGTGATGCAAAAATATATGCCGAAATAGTCGGTTATGGTGCAACTTCCGATGGTTTTGATATGGTTAAACCTTCAGGCGAAGGCGCAATAAGGTGCATGCAACTGGCACTAAATGATGTGGAAGGTAGTGTAGATTATATTAATGCGCATGCGACCAGCACACCTGCTGGCGACATTACTGAATTAAATGCTATTAAAGAAGTGTTCAAAGATAATATGCCTGTCATTAGCGCGACTAAATCTCAAACAGGACATGGTCTTGGGGCGGCAGGCGTTAATGAATCAATCTACAGCTTATTAATGCTTGAGAATAATTTCATCGCAGCGTCATTAAATATTGATAATCCCGATCCAGCAGCGGCTGGTATGCCCATCGCCTTTAATCGAATTGATAACGCAGAGCTCAATACAATCATGTCTAATAGTTTCGGTTTTGGCGGGACCAACGCTACTCTTGTTTTTCAAAAACCAAACTAGCTAACATTATTTAGTTCCACCCTTAATTATTAAGTCTTCAGTATGCAGGCGCGTTTATTTATTTTTATAAATCAGTAGCTCACGCTATTGTTTGCATGGCGTCTGAATAATGACTCTTAAAAAAGCTATATCCCTATTTTGTAACAACCAGTAAAAATCTTGTTCCCTCCATTATTTACACTCCCGCCCTCCCTGGCGGTCGTGCTAAGCTGTTATTATGGATGCCAAACTTTTAGCGGTATTATTAAGCTGGACAGTGAATCTGTCGAGTTACCCTCACCCGGGAGTAACACCCGAAGTCATCTATAAACCACATCAGTTTTTTGTCGAAATTGCATGCGCTGGCAATGAGAAGTGTGATGCCGCCGCATGGTATAACGACAAAGGTACGATCTTTCTGGATGAACGGTTAAAAGGATATACAGATGCAAATACGCGCAGTGTTGTTGTGCATGAATTGGTTCATTATCTTCAAGATCTTAGCGGTGAATATAATGATATGAATTGCGATCTCTATGCAAAACGCGAACGCGAAGCCTATTCAGTGCAGCGTCAGTACCTTAATAAAATTGCCGGCAGATTTGTTGCTATATATATGAATTATCCACCATGCCAAATACAAACCAATTAATCATTCGAACAGCATTATTAATAGTGTCCTTGTACGCAGTAAATGTTGTTGCGAATAATAACGAGGAATATTCTACCAATACTGAATTATTCACTTTGCCAGAACATGGCGAATTAAAAATTGAAGTCCCCGCATTATGGGAATACCGATACACGACTATCGATAATACCAGTCCACCTTTTCTCACATTCTATATGCATGATAAAAATAACAAGGAAATATTTCAGTTAAATATTTCTGTTCTGTGGGAAGATGGTTATGAACGTGACATTATCTCCTCTGATTTTATATATTCATTGGTCTATGAAGCGGGGAAGAA
>JBFIJV010000053.1:0-10729 GCA_041600575.1 Gammaproteobacteria bacterium
TCTGCTACGTACAATGTTGGCAGCATCCTGTTTTAATCTTTCATCTATATAGCGGGCAACATCACCGCCAGTTTTAGAACCATCGTAACTCGAAGCCCCATCGGCTACGACATAAAGATCGCCATTTGCCGTCTGGTAGTGGCCCCAAATGTCTTCGCCTTTGCAATCGTTTTCACTATATTCTTTCCAATTGACGGTGATATTATCCATGAGATTCAAGAAGTTTGGGCATGTGTTTTTTTAAGCGTCATATTACTTGTCTTTCAGTGTGTTTCAGTATGTTTGTGTTATTTTAGACTACTTGTAGTTTTAACCATAGGTTATTAAAGGTAATCAGCCTTTTTATGAGTATTATTATTTTCAGGTTACCTACAGTCGCAGTCAATTAACAGGAGCGCTGATTTTCGTTGATAAATATCACCAATACAAAAGACAGTTATGGCATCGTGGCCATCTTGCTGCACTGGATTATGGCAATTCTGATTATCGGTTTGTTTGTCCTGGGCGTGTATATGGTCGATCTCGATTATTACAGTAAGTGGTATAACGCAGCACCGTGGTGGCATAAGAGTGTGGGTATGCTGGTGTTCTTTTTATTGCTTGTTCGTATCGTCTGGATGTTTACTAATCAAAGACCATCGCCATTAGTCAGCTATCAGCGTTGGGAGATTTTAGCGGCCAAAGTCACACATATTTTGTTTTATGTCTTGTTACTGTTGGTCTCTATAAGTGGTTATTTTATTACTACGGCCAAGGGTGCGAGTATTGATATGTTTGGCTGGTTTGATATACCAGCGTTGATGCATCTTGATAAAGATCTGGCAGAAATATCAGGCGAGATACATGAAATTGCGGCTTATGTGATGGCGTTATTATTTCTCCT
This sequence comes from Gammaproteobacteria bacterium, assembly GCA_041600575.1. Lineage (GTDB taxonomy): Bacteria > Pseudomonadota > Gammaproteobacteria > Eutrophobiales > Eutrophobiaceae > UBA7359. Next base: position 884 of record JBFIJV010000053.1, read on the forward strand.
GCATGTTTGTGCTACAGTGAAACACCATTTTTTAGATAAGGATGCGACTTTGATTCGTATTCTGAAACCCAATCATAAAGAGGAGCGTTCTACGTGAAAGTATTTTCAATTCTGCTATTAGCATTCAGTTTATTATCAACGTCGGTAATGGCTGATGAGTATGTGATAGATAAAAAGGGTATGCATGCATCGATACAGTTCAGAATCATGCATCTTGGCTATAGCTGGTTATGGGGCCGTTTTAACGATTTTGAAGGTGAATTTACCTATGATAGTAATGATATCGCCGCTTCAAAGATAAATGTGACGGTTAATACCAGCAGCATAGATACCAATCATGCAGAAAGAGACAAGCATCTGCGTGGCGAAGAGTTTCTTGATGTTGAAAAGTTTCCAAAATCCAGATTTGTTAGTACTTCTTTTTCTATTAAAGAAAATGGGGAAGGTGTTCTACTCGGCGATTTTACTCTGCGCGGTGTCACTAAGCCTATCGTGATTTATATGTCACGCCTTGGTGAGGGTAATGATCCCTGGGGTGGTTACCGTGCCGGTTTTGAAGGCACGACAGAACTTACACTGGCTGATTACGGAATTCTTAAAGACCTTGGGCCAGCATCACAAAAAATGGATTTATTTTTCTCGTTTGAAGGCATAAAGAAATAATTTAACCTTTTTTATTAACGGATGACTGAATGAAAGATCTGAAGGCAGCGTATGGAGACTGGGCACTTGTAACGGGTGCTTCCTCCGGTATTGGCGAAGTATTCAGTCGACAATTAGCCGGGCTTGGCATGAACGTCGTGCTGGTTGCCAGACGTAAAGAACGTTTGGAAAAATTAGCTAATGAGCTGTCTACCAGTTTCAATGTTGAAACACGTGTCGTTTGTGCAGATTTGTCTGATGAAGCCCAAACAAAGAATGTAATCGACGCGGTGGCTGATCTGGAAATAGGTATGTTGGTGAATAATGCCGGAATATTAAACACCGGTAATTTTCTTGATAATGTTCTCGATGATGAAATAAGGTTGTTAAATACTAACTGTAAATCGTTTCTTATTTTGACACATGCCCTTGGTAATAAAATGAGAGAGCGAAATAAGGGTGCATTGATATTCTTATCCTCATTAACATCAGTCGTCGCAATTTCTCGCTGGGGCAATTACTCTGCCTCTAAAGGTTATGATCTGATGTTTGCTGAAGCCTTAAGCGCAGAGTTAAAAGATTACAACATTGACGTGATGGCTTTATGCCCAGGACTAACCTATACCGAGTTAGCAGAATTCTCGAGCTTCAATAAACTAATGACTATGGATGCCGATACGGTTGTTGCTATTGCATTAAAGAAACTGGGTAAAGCCAGTGTTGTGCTGCCCGGTATCATGAACAAGATTAATTTTTTTCTAACACGATTAAATCCCCGCTCAATCAATACGAAAATATTCTCCGCCATTGTTAAATCTTCACAGGATTTAGAATTAAAAAAATAGGCCGTTAATCACAGCGGCCATCGGTTCTTGTTGTACTTATTAAGTTGATTTTCAATACAGGACAGGCTTTGTTCTGTTAACACCCTTTCTAATCGGTAAAAACCACAACCCAGAACAAATATAAGGTCATTAGTTTTCCCGAGGGAAAAGTAGTGGAGGATGCGTTTTTCTGATGGCATTTGACATATTGTACCGATCAGTCCATAATTAATTAAAACTAACAAAATCTTTACTTTGACACGTTCTTAGAGATCTTTAATTAATTATGGAGTTATAAATATGAAGTACGAAATCTACACAAAAGACAATGCACCTGAAGAAAGTAAGCCTTTACTTGAAGATTCGTTGAAAGTCTTCGGCTTTGTCCCAAACCTTCATGGTGTTATGGCAGAGGTGCCAGGCCTGCTATCAACATATAAAGACCTGCATAATGCCTTTCAGGCGACAAGTTTTGATGCGGAAGAGTTGACTGTCGTTTGGCAAACTATAAATGTCGAACATGAATGCCATTATTGTGTCCCGGCGCATACTGGAATCGCGCATATGATGAAGGTTGATGAAAAAATTATTGACGCACTGGTTAATCGTACCAGGATGCCAACGGAAAAATTACAGGCACTGCATGAGACCACTTTGACACTCGTTCGTAACCGCGGTCATATAAGTGAGTCTGAGGTAGCAGCATTTTTTGCAGCAGGTTATGAAAAACGAAACTTGCTTGAAATAGTTTTAGGCATCTCACAAAAGGTTATGAGTAATTATACAAATCATTTGGCAGACACGCCGGTAGATGAACCTTTCAAGCAGTATTGTTGATGTAGTTCAGACCATAACCTTGCACTAATTAAATGCTTAATAAAACAATATTAGTGCAAGATTTTTAAATGTAATAGAACAGTAAAAAATTGAAAACTAATAAGTTATTGATTTAGTGTTAAATTTTGTGATTGATTGATCTCATGGTTTTGGCATCTGTTTTGCAGATGTATAAATAAGAATTTTAGAAATCCTTAAGAGTTAGCTAGAGATAAATTGAAGGAGGTGATAGTAGTAATCTCAACTGTTTGAAGTTGTTAATCAATTTTTTTCCTCAACCTTGAACGGAGGACCCTCTCCTCCGTTCTTTTTTGGATTTAAATAAAGCATTAATATGTTAGGCTCGTGGGTATCGTTAGCCATATTAATATTTTATGTTTGTTAGAACGAAACAAGTTGTCGTTTTTATTTTTATACTGTTCTTTTCCCATATCTCAAATGCAGAGCGACTGGGTACATTGCTTAATGGTGTAGATGGTGAACAGTATGCCTTGAATGATTTTATCGGCAAGGGAAAATGGGTTGTGCTCAATATTTGGGGTACAGCGTGTCCCTACTGTCGTGCTGAGTTAAATGCATTGATCGATTTTCATGATCTTCATCATGAGACAGACGCAATAGTGATTGGACTTACGCTTGATTGGCCTACGTTTGAATATCCGGATAAAGAAGAATTGGTTGAGTTCGCTCTGGATTACTTTATTGAATATCCACTTATGATGGTCGATGGTAATCTTGCTGGTGAAGTGATTGGGAAAAAGGTAGATATGATACCAATCACCTTTTTTTATAATCCTGCAGGGGATCTTGTTTTACGTTTGAACGGTGTAGTGACCAGTGCTCAATTGGAAAAGATTATTAAAGATGACAGTGTTCGTTATCACATTGAATGGTCTGATGATGTCCCGCCTGAATATGAGCAGTATAAGAATTAATTACTTTTTTTATCCGTGTTAGGCTTTGTGCTGGGAGCAGCACTTTTTGTAGCACCACTTTTAGTAGAAATTCGCGTGCCATGACGAGTACTTAAAAGCGTTCTTTGTTCTTCCGTTCTCTTGTCTCGTTTTAGTTTTTCAAGTTGTACGCCCATAAGTGAAATCCGTTTATTAGTTTCCCTGCCAACAAGATTTACTATAAAAAGTCCTACAAGACTGGCCATGATCATGAATTCTTTGTTTTGTGCATAAAAAACCGTATAAATGGCAATGCCTATAACGGTGAGTACTAAAACAGTATCCAGAGCTCGTAGTAGGTATATTTTGGTTTTTAATTGATTTTCATTCATGGTATGTGATCCTTTTACCAGACATCCACATTGTCATTATGAGAACATAATATAGCGTATTTTTTAACATACTTTTAGAGTTTATTTCTCAAATGTAGAGTCAATCATACTTAACTGGATGATCAATGATATTAAAGCCAGATCAGGGGCGTAAGTGACATATTACACATAAAAAATCCGTGATTGGTAGTGGATGATTATAAGGTAACTCTTTCCCTGTCGAACACCGGTTTAACCCAGATAAGAAAACAGGCGACAGAGATGCCGGATGAGCCGAATATCATACACATCACCATTATCTGATAGCGAATTGCTATCAGCGGCGAGACTCCGGATAAAATCTGGCCGGTCATCATGCCTGGCAGAGATACCAACCCTACAGCAAACAAGGAGTTGATTACTGGTATCAGTGATGCCTGGAGCGCAATAGTACGGGCTTCTTTATACGGGACATTTCTTGCCAGTTCAGCATTTAGTCGCTCAATAGAGAGACTTATACTGTTCATTGAATTCGCAAAAATCATCCCTGCCAATGGGATCATGAATTGAGGCTGATACCATGGATCCAACACCAACACGAATTGTGTAACAAGAATTAAATTTATCCCGCCACCTAATGCGATAGAAATAAAGGCATGTTTATATAACAATCGACGTTTATCTTTGATCGTGCCCAGTGCTATCCAACTTGAGGCGAACACCATCACGGTTAGCACCAGAATAATTATCCCGGCATGATCAGATTCAAATATATAAACTAAAAAATACCCAATGATTAGTAGTTGGGCCAACATTCGTGCAATGGCATAAAATGCATTAGTCGCATTGAGTGACCATTTGAAAAGAATAAGGATAACGATAAATGCGGGGAGGAAACTGAGTGCCAGATTGCTTAATGGTATGGTCTGCATTGTGTACTCATAGAATAATGGATTTCTTAATTATAAAATCTAAATACAGTTTTTATTCTTGTTGGTAAGTTTTTAAGCTATGTAGTGAGTAAAAATATAATAGCTGATATTAATTTTCATCCTTATCCACTACTTCGCCTTCTATCAGATTGCCTTTTCGTTCCTGTCTGTGTTCATCTTTCCAATTGCCAAGAATGATGGCGAGTAACGCCAGAATGATTTCATCTATCAGAGGGATAAAATCGGGAATAATAAGATCGATCACAAATAAGACAATTACAATAAAAAACAGGTTTTTAAATTTAAGTTGATTGGCATGAGCCAAAAATAGTGTGATAAGTTTGCGTGGATCCATTTTTGTATTATAACAGCAAGATTCGGGTGGGTTGAATCTGTGTGACATGTTAGGTTTATGTGATGAATGATGATTCAAATGATTACAGACAAATGGCAGATGTCATTGATTACATTAACAAACATTTTGTCAATCAACCCTCTCTGGAAACCCTGGCAAGCATCGCCGGTTTAAGTCCACATCATTTTCATCATAAATTTACAGCCTGGGTCGGTGTAACGCCAAAATCTTTTTTGCAATATCTGACATTTGAGAATGCCAGGGATATGTTGGGTGAGGGTAAGAGTGTGTTAGATGTTACGCATGATGTCGGTTTATCCAGTGCATCACGATTGCATGATTTGTGTGTGAGCATAGAAGCAGCATCACCGGGAGAAATAAAAGCAGCTGGAGCAGGGCTTTTGATTGACTATGGTTTCGGTTTTACGCCATTTGGGAAATGCCTTGTTGCAAGCTCAAGCCGTGGAATAGTTCATTTTGTATTTGTGGATCCTGGTCAGGAAGCTAATGCCATTATCGATTTGAAGTCGGAGTGGTCAAACGCAAAATTTACAAACAATGAAGCGTTGGCAGATGATCTTGTTAGTCAATTATTTAATTATGACAATAACCGAGCGATTTCATTACGGGCTTTTGTGAAAGGGACAAAATTTCAAATACGCGTTTGGAATGCGCTTTTAAATATAGCGCCCGGTAGACTACTCAGTTATGGCCAGCTGGCTGATCGTATCGGTCAACCGACAGCATCAAGGGCGGTCGGATCGGCAATAGGTAAAAACCCGTTGGCATATTTGATCCCTTGCCATCGTGTTATACGGGCGACCGGACATTTTGGTGAATATCGATGGGGTGCAGGTCGTAAACGCTTGATGATTGCTTATGAAATGGCCCGGAAATAACTACTTATTTTCTTTATTTTGGGAAAATAGAGGCTAGACTAGTCGATAAGATTAACCTTTTTAGGTGTGTAATATGCCTTGGAAGAGAGTGACATTTACCATCGATCAAATCGAGGATGAAGGCGTCCTCAGTGAATTGGAAGATGAGTTTGAAAACATATTTATGGACGCCAAGGGTCCCTCGGATATGGCCATTTTCTCTGACAATGATTATGTTGATGAATCGATCTCATTTTACTTTACACCCGGTTGCGAACCTGATTGTGAAGATTTGATTTTACGTTACGATGGCGAAGAATGTGAGCCACCAGATATCGAAGAAGTATTTTTATTTGCCGGCAACGATGATGCTATTGATCTATTGCTCTAGTAAAACCAAGTAAGTAATTTTTATGCCTTTATGATTATTCATCAATCTGGGCTTACTTTTCTTTTTTCTTAAGCCAGTTTTCGTCAGCATTCTCAATATTTCCGGGCACATCTTTTAACCAGGTTTTTCTAACCCCCAGGCTGTAATTTAGATATAACTTGTCATCAACCAGAGTGAAGGCTGCTGGATCAGAGGAGACAATGAAGCCTTTGGCCATACCGTAGGCGCAATAGCCGCCATATTGAGGTGAATATTTTTCGGGATTTTTATCAAATAATTCTTTGTTCTCTTGAGAGGAAAAGTACCAGTCTGCGTCATTGTGGTGAGAAATGAATTGTGATGAGCCTTTAACCGGGCGTTCTTCAATAAAATAAGCGACAGGATCATAACCCCGTATGGCGCCGAACTCAGTCTCAAAAGTAGGCTTGTTGTTGATATTGGTGCATCCAGAAAGTATTGTAATCAGGGACAAGAGCGCAAGCGTACGCATAATTTCCTCCTATAGTAGAGCAGGTGGTTTCTGTTAAGGCGAGAATCTCAGTAGGCGAATAATCCACATAAAGGTCATCAAGCACATGGTTTTATTTAATGTCATTGCGACCGTGGCCAGGTTATTTAGTTCAGGGCGGATTATCAAACCTGGTCCAGTTCTTGAGATATCAGATATAAAATCATAGAACTATCAAGATGTATCAGGGTCGAAAATTGTCTGTTGTTTGTTAAATTAGCTGCAATATCTCTTCTGCAGCGTGATGTGTGTAAAAATTCAAGCGCCCGACGGGGAGATTAGATAAACATAATGAAAGCAATACCCCATCATACGGTTTCAGTGCTGGTATTGATCAGTTTGCTTGTCTGCTTATACGGGTTGAAGGGACTTAATACTAACGCAGACTATCGTGTTTATTTTGATGAAAATGATCCACTTCTACAGATGGATGCCAGGTTGGGGAGTAAATATGCACGCCTGGATTCGTTAATAGTCATTTTCTCTGCAACAAAAGATACTCTGCTCGAACCCGTTCTTATCAAGTTTTATCCTGAATTTGAGCAGCACCTTTATAATATTGAGCACGTTGAAGACGTTAAAGGGTTTTTCCAATTTCTTGATGGTGACACTAATTTCAATGATGAATCAATGTCATCAGGCGATGAACCTGAACATTTATTACAAAAACTACGAACTCAATCCAAAAGCACCAATTTAATTACTGCAGATGGTTTGATTGGTTTATTAAATATTGGCGTTACTTTGCCCGGGGTGAATACGGCTAAAGAAGTTAAACAATTCATGTCTGAGCTTGAATCTGTAATTGATAGTCAGATTGACAAATATAATTTAAATTTGACGGTTAATTACTCCGGCACACTCGCCTTAAACGAGGCCTATATTGATGTTGTTCGCCATGATTTAAAACGGTTTGTGCCTTTTCTGTTTTTAATATTTTCAATCTGTTTATTTTATTTTTTCAGAAGCTGGGCTGTTGCATTATTGTTGATTGGAACAGCCCTGCTGTCAGCAATATCTGCATTCGGTATAGCTGGTTGGTTTGGTTGGGAGCTGGCAGCGATTAATGCCTTCACGCCGATTATTATCATGAGTTTAAACATCGCTACTTCCATGCATATCGTGGTTAATTATTTTCGGTTCGTCGCAGACGGGTATACGCGCGCCGAGGCGATGTCCGAGAGTATCTCTTATAACTTCGCCGCCCTGAGCTTGAGTAAGCTCACAACTACGATTGGTTTTCTGTTATTGGCGTTTAGTCCCTCTCCGCCAGTGAACGTGGTTGGTTATATCGTTGCTATAGGCATGATTATATCTTATATCTTATGTCTAACAGTCCTTCGCTCTTTGCTGCCTCTACTACCATTATCGTCAGACAAGGCACAAGGTGTTGTTAAACGTTTTTCTTTAAGGGGCTTGGGAACGGTAACGCTAAAACATAGTAATAAGATATTAATTCTTTTTTCGGTCATTCTTATAGTTGGTCTGTTCGCAATACAGCAACTTAAGATCGACGACAATGTGTATAAATATTTTCCTGATGACCATCGTTTTCGCGAAGGAACACAACTTATTGATAGTCGGTTTGACGGCAGCATAAAGCTACTTTATTCATTGGACAGTGGCAGTACTTTTGGTGTTGTCGAGCCTGACTTTGTTGAGCGCATGAATGCATTTACCGTTTGGTTACGCGGGCAAGATAGTGTTTCACGCGTTGATGATGTTTTGTCATTAGCAACCCGGCAAGGCGTCAGGTTGGACAATGTTAAGACGATATTAGCAACTAATTCGCCTGACATGTTAGGTCTGGAGCAGGAACTTGATGAAGGGTATAGATCGGTAAAGGTTTCTGTCATTCTTAAAAGCATGACCGCGAGAGAATTAATAGCGTTTGATCATTACACCAAAAACTGGCTTGAAAATAACCTGGCACCATATGATTATGAGGGCGGCGTAGGGCCTGATATTCTTTTTGCCAGGCTAGGTGAACGAAACGCAAAAAGTATGTTTTTTTCATTGAGCCTGGCATTAGTTATGATTGCGCTGATCATAGGTATTTTATTACGTTCCTGGTCAGCAACCTTCATTGCTTTGACTTGTAATATACTTCCCGTGCTTACCGTATTTTCTGTGTGGGCATTAGTGGGTGGTTATATAAGCCTCGGCAGTGCAATGGTTATGGGCATGATTCTGGGTATTATTGTTGATGATACCTTGCACATGCTGTTGAAATTTCCAGCTACGGCCAAAGATTCAATTAATAGTTCTGTGATGTTACTGTTTGATAAAGTTTGCCCTGCCATTTTAATTACCAGCATCACATTAGCAGCAGGGTTGTTCGTCGGTATGTTTTCCGACTTTCGTCCTATCTATGAATTAAGCGTACTGTCGCTTTCAATAATATTAGTTGCGATGTTGGCTGATTTGTTTTTGTTGCCGGCGTTAATAAAAACAATGAAACCAGCGCGGGTATGATATGAGTGCGCAACCTTTATATCAGGAACTGCACAAACCCTTACGTTGTTTTGATGTTTGTATTGATCCGGCTACGCTCATGCCATCCTGGTTTATTGCCTGGCGAAAACTGTTTTTAAATAATAAGAGTATGTTAAGTCATCGACATGAAGAAGCATTGGCACGCCTTATTCCGCTACTTCTGTGTGGAGAACAATCAGCTATCCATGTCTTTGGTGAAGAAATAGAACGCTTACAGGGTAGTCCCTGGTCTAATAGTGTGTCGTTATTGAAGGAAATAGAAACAGATGAATATACACATGAACAGGCCTTGCAAACCGTGTCATCAGTATTAATGGAGCCTGTGGATATTCATTCAATAAAGCGCAAGGCCAGGCATTTTTATCTTGGCCTGGGCGCTACTTCTGGAATGATCGAACATTTTGCTCGTATTTCCGAGCTTGATACATGTGTTTGTATCATTATGAATGCAATTACACATTCTGCATTAGGCAGCAGACACTTGATTACACAACTGTTTGAACGGATTAAGCAAGACGAGGCACGCCATGTTTATGTTTGCCGCAAACATTATTTGCTTCTTGGCGGTGAACGTTCTTTATTAAAACAAGGTAAATCTTCCGTCAGTAAAAAACTTGTTTCTTTGTTGAAAACAGAAGCAAATAGTTTTGAGATGTTGGGTGTTGATCCAGATGCTTTGTTTTATAAATTGGTTCGCATATAAAATCTATGTCTGTTCA
>JBFIJV010000054.1:0-10719 GCA_041600575.1 Gammaproteobacteria bacterium
ATTATGGTTTAACTGCTTTTGCATCAATACCCGGACATGGATTCGTCGCAGGCGATAATATTACTGTTACTGGTGCAGATGTTGCTGCTTATAATGGTAATAAGACGATTCAAAGTGTCGTGGACGGCGATACCTTCACATACTTACATGGCGGTGTTGTTACGGCTGATGTAACCGTCTTTCCAACAGTGAGATTAAACAACACTAACGGCACCGCTATTGCTACTGCGGTGGCACATGGACTTAGTACTAATGACTCAATTGACATCTCCGATGCGATTGATGGTGAAACGACTATTACTACCAGTGGGACCTATAACGGTACCCATACAATTACTGTCACCAGTCCTGACACCTTCACTTATGATCTGGGTACTACCAAGACTAACCTGCAGGGTCCTGCAACCGGGATGATTGGGAATGTAAAAACTACTACGGCCAAGGCACGAGTCGCAAACCACGGTTTTGTCACTGGCGACAGCGTTGCAATATCGGGCGCAACTCCTACTGCATTCAATGGAGGTAGCTTCTCAATTACTGTAACGGATACAGACAACTTTACTTATACCCTGCCCTCTGCCCAGGGCGATGCCTCTGGCAGTATTGTTGCCAGTTCAGGTTCGGGTAGTGCTGGTGAGGCAGCTCAACTCATTGCCTGGGTTAGGGGCGTAGATAATAACGAAGATGAGAACAACAACAGCATCAGTACAGATATACGTGCATCCGCTCACGGCGACGTATTGCATTCCAGACCTGCGGTCGTCAATTATAACCGGTTTGGTAATGATGATGATGTCTACATCTTTTATGGTGCCAACGATGGCATCTTCCGTGCTGTTAAAGGTGGTTTTGCCCAGGCCGATACGGTTGGGATGACGGAACCAGAACCTTTTCAAGAGGCCTGGGGATTTATACCGGAAGAATTCTTTAGCTCATTCGCACGTTTACGTAATAACGAACCCCTTATTACCAGTAATAACAAAAAACCCTACTTTGCAGATGGCTCAATCGGTGTTTATACCAAAGATGTTAACGACGATGGTAAGTTGGATCATACCGATGGCGATATAGTCTGGATATTTATTTCCATGCATCGCGGTGGTCGTCTACTTTATGCTTTGGATGTCAGTAATCCACTAGACCCGAAATTACTCTGGCGAAAAACCAATGCTGATACTGGCTGGGCTGAACTGGGACAGACCTGGTCTTTACCCAATGTACAAGAGATTGCCATCGATACAGATGGCGCAGGCGCAGGCGATGACGACGACAAAGAAGTCGTACTGGTATTTGGTGCCGGCTATGACCCCTTTGTTGAAGATCTTGATCCCGCAGAAATCACCGCCTTTAACGATGATACTGATGGTGATGGTCACCTCGCAGTTAAAATTGGTGCCGCCTCTTACGAACGTGGTCAGGGACGTGGTATCTTTGTCGTTGATGCACTAACTGGCAATATACTCTGGCAGGCAGGCCCATCGGTTGCAGACCCATCAATAGCTACCCCGAGTTCTTCACATACTTTTCTAACCGTCACCGGGATGGATTATGCGATACCGTCTGATGTCGTTGTTATCTCTGATCAAAACAGCACTAATCTAAATCGTGCTTATGTGGGTGATACTGGCGGCAATATGTGGCGCGTGGATATGTCTGATAGCTTCGTTACAAACTGGACAGTGACCAAGATCGCTGCGATTGCAGATCATACTACTGTTAAGCCCGGTCTTGATCCTGACGGTGACCCGTTCACTAACTTTCCTGGTTTGCGTAAGTTCATATTTCCACCGGATGTGGTTTATACCGAGGATGGTTATGACGCTATTCTGATTGGGAGTGGTGATCGTGAACACCCGTTCGATGTGAGTGTGACAAATCGCTTTTATATGTTCAAAGACACAAATATAGGCACTAGTATTGACCCAGGCTTCACTACTTATGGCGAATCCGACCTGTTTGATGCAACTTCTAACTGTATTCAGGCAGCAGGCAGTTGTAGTGGTAGTGGCGATGAGGCTGATTCTGCCACGGCGGCAGATGCACTAACCACGGCAGATGGCTGGTACATTACACTATCAGAAGGTGAAAAGGTTGTCGGTAATGCTGTGACATTAAATAATATAACCTTCTTTAATACCAACGTACCAAGTAGTGTCGCCGGCTCATCGGGTTCTTGTGAGAGTGACCTGGGCGAGGCACGTCAATATCAGGTCAGGTTTGATGATGCAACCGCGATAGCCGATCAAAATATCGATGGCTACACTAATGCTGCTGACAGATATAACGTCCACGCTGGCGGCGGTTATCTACCTTCACCGGTACCTGTAGTTGTAGAGATTAATGGCGAAATCCATGAAGGTGTCATCTCTGGTGTTAATGTAAGTCAACCACCTGGCTCAATCTTAAACACCCGTCTCAGGAAGTTCTGGTTCAAAGAGATGGAATAGTAAAATCAAAAAACCCGCTACAGGTGAACAGCCTGTAGCGGGTTTTTTATGACATTAACTAATTAAAAACTTATTTACAATATTCCTTTATCATTTTTTGTGACTCCACGATTCCCGCTTGTCGAGCCTCTTCATCTATCCTAATGCGACTACCATCTTCCTGTTGAATCAAGCCGCGAGGTCTTGAGTAAGTCGCCAAACGCTGGTGTGCTCGTTTGCAATTTTCTTCCTCGATAGCCTTGGCTTCCTGCTCTTTTGCTTCTAATTCAGCCTTGTCCAGACGGCTCTTTCTCAATTTATCAGCTTTTTCGTATTGTTGTTCAACCTTACCCCGGGCATTTTCTGTATCGACCTTTGGTGGAGGTTTGATAGTTTCGGCCTCAATATCACCCGCCGGGGGGCTTTGCGTATAGTGAGTATTACCTTCATCATCAACCCATTTATACATACGGGCTTCTGTGACAGGCATAAATAAAGCTGTACTGAGAATGACAGCCGTTATTAGCGCCGTTCTATTTATCTTATATTTATTCATAAATTTTACCCTGGTTCAAATTTGTCTGAAATTCAGGTGTACGACTTAAAGAATCTATTGTAACCTATTGATAATAATTGCGTATATGTATACATTCATATAAAGCATCTGACAAGAAAAACCATCAAAGGTTTTATGAAATTTCTGGCTTATTCAAGTCTAATACGTCAGGAGGTTAATAATTATGAAACATAAATTTAAAGCATACAGCATTTTCTTACTATTAATGGTCAGCCTTAATTGCATGGCGGCAGTTAAAATTGTGGAGTGTGAAGACGAGGAGGGAAACAGGTCGTTTCAAAAAGTATGTCCGCCCGGTTCAACGGAACTCAACCAAAAACGTATTGCAACGGGTAGTAAAGCCGCAGCAGAAAATAAACCAGTGACGTTTGACAGCTCAAATTCTTCTGTCACCGCAACGATGTATTCGATTCCAATATGTAGCCCATGTGATGCAGTGCGAGAATTATTGCAAGTTAAAAAGATTCCGCTAAATGAGATAAATATTGAAGGCGACATTATCAATCAAGCTGAGTTAACCAAACTAAATGGCTCGCTGAATGTTCCAATCACTTTGATTGGGGATAAAAAACTATCCGGCTATAACAGAACTGAGATACTTGCCGCGCTTAAAGAAGCTGGATGGAAAGACCCTGATAAAAAGGAATAAACCTCAGTTTATTGCCTCTGAAATTTTTTCTTTAAGAAGTTCTTTGGGTAATGAGAACACAACTCGTTCTTTTATGCCCGGGTTTTCTTCCACCATTGTTGCGCCCCACTCTTTCAGCTGAGAAATAACTTCTTCTACCAAAATTTCGGGCGCCGATGCACCTGCGGTTAAACCGATATTTTCCTTACCCTCAACCCACTCTTTTTTAATTTCCGAGGCATCATCGATCAAGTAGGCTGGAACACCTGCTTTTTGAGACAACTCCATCAAACGAGTCGAGTTTGAACTATTAGGTGATCCTACTACGAGTATCAAATCACATTTTGATACCAGTTTCTTTACCGCATCCTGTCTGTTTTGTGTTGCATAACAGATATCTTCTTTCTTGGGGCCATCAATCTTGGGGAACCGTTTTCTTAATGCATCAATTACTTCTGCTGTATCATCCATGGATAGCGTTGTTTGGGTAACAAACGCCAAAAATTCAGGATTCTTAACCTTCAACTTCAGCACATCTTCGACTGACTCAACCAGGTACATTCCTCCGTTCCCATTCCTGGGCTGATATTGGCCAATGGTGCCTTCAACCTCGGGATGACCTTCATGTCCAATCAAGATGCATTCTCTTTCCTCATCCTGATATTTGCCAACTTCCATATGTACCTTTGTTACAAGCGGACATATCGCATCAAATACACGTAGTCTTCTATGTGCTGCCACTTCACGAACTGCCTTTGATACACCGTGTGCACTAAAAATTACGGTAGAATCATCCGGCACTTCATCCAGTTCTTCGACAAATACTGCACCTTTATCACGTAAGGAGTGAACGACATACTTGTTGTGCACCACCTCATGGCGTACATAAACCGGAGCACCGAACAATGTCAGAGCACGTTCAACGATTTCTATTGCACGGTCAACACCTGCACAAAAACCACGTGGATTAGCGAGTAATATTTGCATCTCTATTTATCCTGTAAACGAATTTCAAAACTATAGCTTAAATAAGCTGGTGGCAAAGTATAACAATAACTTAGTCATCATTCTCTGCCTGATTAAAAAAGAAAGCATCAATAATAAGCATAATCGCACCGATGGTAATGGCGGAATCGGCTATATTAAACGCCGGCCAATACATATCATCATAATAAACTTCAATAAAATCGATAACATAGCCTAAATTTATTCTATCCCACAAATTTCCCAATGCTCCGCCCAGAACAAAGGCCAGCGCCATTAACAACCAGCGTTTTGTCGCGGGTAACCCATACATCCAGATAATAATGGCGACACTGATCATTGATGTGAGACCAATAAAAAACCAACGTTGCCAACCTCCAGCCTGACTTAAAAAGCTGAATGCTGCACCAGTGTTATGCATTAAAGTCAGATTAAAACCGGAAAATATGTGAATGGGTTGATAAAGAATTAGTGCTTGAGAAGCATAATACTTTGTAACCTGATCAAGAATGACGATCAAAAAAGAGACTATCAACCATTTAAACATGATACAACTCGCTATCAGGCATATAATCTCTTCTCGCCTTCACTATCTACATTCTCTATGCAGCGATGACATAACTCCGGGTGTGATTTATCAACCCCTACTTCTGCACGGTGATGCCAGCATCGGATACATTTTTTATGTTTTGATGGCTGCACCAGAATTGATAAACCCGGGATGTCGGCATTAATAGCTGCATCATTATGATCTTCTTCGGAATGTAATCTTGCATAAGAAGTAATCAAGACAAAACGCAATTCATCGTCAACCTTACTCAATTGCTCAAATGCAATCTTGTCACAATAAATATCAACTTCTGCATCAAGAGATGAACCTATTGCACCTTCAACTCGTAATTTTTCCAGTTGTTTATTAATTTCATCACGAATGGAAATAATGATATCCCATTTCAATTTTCTTTCGTTGGCTTCAGTTTCGTTGATCTCTACCTCATACCAGTCTTCGAGAAAAACTGAATCTGCTTTTTCACCCGGGATATATTTCCAGATCTCATCCGCGGTAAAACTCAGGATCGGGGCTAACCATCTAACCAGCATTTGCAATAAATGATACATCGCCGTTTGTGTAGACCGTCGAGCCAGACTATCTTTAGCCGTGGTGTATTGCCTATCTTTTACAATATCAAGATAGAAGCCACCCATTTCAACCACACAGAATTGATGCAATAGTTGATAGATCAGATGAAACTCATAATTATTATAGGCTGTTACGATCTGTTTCTGTAAACGCAAGGAATATTCTATAGCCCACTTATCCAGTTCGATTAATTCGTCATAAGCGACAATGTTTTCATCGGGTTCAAAACCATTCAGGTTGGATAATAAGTATCGCGCAGTATTACGAATTCGACGATAGGCATCGGCCATGCGCTTGAGGATCTCATCAGAGACATTCATCTCTGTTCGATAATCCGCAGAGGCGACCCACAAACGTAAAATATCAGCACCTAAAACATTCATTACTTTTTGTGGAGCCACAACATTACCCTTGGACTTGGACATCTTCATGCCTTTGGCATCAACGGTAAAACCATGTGTGACTACATTACGATAGGGTTTATCGCCATTATTCATTGCGACAGAAGTCAGGAGTGACGATTGAAACCAGCCACGGTGTTGGTCAGAACCTTCCAGATAAAGGTCAGCAGGAAAATTCAACTCTTCATTTTGCTTTAGAACCGTGTAGTGAGTCACACCTGAATCAAACCAGACATCCAAAGTATCAGACACCTTTGCATATTGATCGGACTCAGATCCCAATAAACTTGCAGCGTCTAAATCAAACCAGGCATCAATACCCCGCTCTTCAATCAATGCCGCAACTTTTTCAATCAATGTCGGCGTGTCGGGATGTAACTCTTGAGTTTCTCTATGAATAAAGACAGCAATAGGAACGCCCCAGGTGCGTTGACGTGAGATACACCAGTCGGGTCGATTTTGAATCATGCCATGAATCCGTTCTTCACCCCATGCCGGCAACCACTTAACATCCTTAACAGCTTCCAGTGCTTGCTGACGTAAACCATTTGCGTTCATGCTAATAAACCACTGTGGTGTTGCACGAAAAATAATAGGTGTCTTATGCCGCCAGCAATGAGGGTAACTATGCAGTAATGTTTCCTGATGTAATAAGGTTCCTTTTTCTTCCAGGACATTTAATACCGATGCATTGGCTTTAAACACATGTTCGCCGGCAAATAACTCTGTTCCGGGCAGGAAACAACCGTTATCACCAACCGGATTATCAACCTCCAGGCCATAACGCAGACCCACAATATAGTCATCCTGACCATGTCCGGGCGCAGTATGGACAGCACCTGTACCTGCTTCGAGTGTCACATGATCACCAAGAATAACCGGCACAATACGATCATAAAACGGATGTTGAAGTTTTATGCCCTCAAGTTTTGAACCAGCACAAGAGCCGAGCACTTTAAAATCATCACTACCACAACGTGACATTACGTCTTTATACAAACCTTCAGCCAGAACCAGTGCTTCATCAGCATATTGCACTAATACATATTCAAACTCTGAGTTCAACGCAACAGCCTGATTCGCTGGTAAGGTCCAGGGCGTTGTTGTCCAAATAACGACGGATACTTTACCTATAGCATCATCAACGCTAAAACAATTTAACAGTTCAGCTTTATCGATCGCGTTAAATCGCACATCAATTGCCGGTGATTGCTTATCCTCGTATTCAACTTCTGCTTCAGCTAATGCGGAACCACATTCCGTACACCAATGCACCGGTTTAACACCTTTATGCAGATGTCCGGCATCAATGATCTTACCGAGCGAACGTACAATATTCGCTTCGGTTTTAAAATCCATCGTCAGATAAGGATTTTCCCAATCACCTAATACGCCAAGCCGAATAAAATCAGTACGTTGTTTATTGACCTGCTTCAATGCATATTCGCGACAAGCGTTACGGAATTTATCCGGTTCAACTTTAATACCTGCTTTGCCGATCTTTTTTTCAACCTGTAATTCAATCGGTAACCCATGACAATCCCAACCCGGAACATACGGCGCATCCAATCCATTGAGACCTTGTGATTTTACAATGATGTCCTTGAGGATTTTATTGACCGCATGGCCAATATGAATATCTCCGTTCGCATAAGGAGGGCCATCATGCAAAATAAATTTTTTGGCCCCTGCTTTTGTTTGGCGTATTTGTTCATACAACTTGTTTTCTTGCCAGTGCTTCAACATTTCAGGCTCACGCTGAGCAAGGTTTGCCTTCATCGGAAAATTAGTACTTGGTAAATTCAGTGTGTCTTTATAATTCGTCATTGCTTAATTAGTTTTCTTATTAATTCATTAGATTGTGTCGTTTAAAACTGTTTCTTGCATTTTCAATATCTTTTTCTATTTGCAGAAGCAACGCTTGTTCAGAATCAAGATTGTCATCACCGCGTAATTTTTCCAGTAATTCGACCTGAATATGCTGGCCATATAAGTCACCTTCAAAATCCAGAATATGAACTTCAAGGATAACATGTTCACCTTTATAGACTGGTCTGGAACCTACATAAACAACTGCATCCAATGGCTTGTTGTCCACTCCATAGACACGACCGGAAAAAATTCCCGCAACCGGGGATAAATACCGATGCAATTCTATATTTGCTGTTGCAAATCCAAGCTTGCGCCCACGTTTCTCTCCATGCACAACTCGTCCACTTATTCGGTAAGGCCGACCGAGCAACTTACTGGCTTTTGTCATCTCACCATTAGCCAGTGCCTGACGAACCAATGTGCTGCTCACTCGTTCGGTAGCTAAACTATATGTATCTGTCTTATCAATGTTAAATCCTTTCTCTCCAGCTACATTGACCAGATAAGAGTAATCACCTTGTCGATTTTTACCAAAGCGAAAATCATCACCAATGATTAATTCCTTCACCGATAATGCGTCTACCAAAATGGTATCAACAAATTCAGCCGCAGATAAATTTGCTATTTGCTCGTTGAATCTAAGACAGACAACCCGATCAATGTTATGGCGCGAAAACTGTTGTAACTTTTCACGTAACCGCGTCAAACGTGACGGTGCCTTGTCTGGAGAAAAATATTCTATTGGCTGTGGCTCGAATATCACCACTGTCGATATTAAACCCGACGTTTTTGCAACATCCCTTAATTGCGCCAACACTTTCTGATGGCCCAAATGCACACCATCAAAATTACCTATCGTAGCAGCGCAATTTTTTCGATAACGCTGCAAATTGGTCAATCCGCGAATAAATTCCATCAGTCGTTAAAATCCGTGAATTATACCGATCAGTGCTGCGCTGTCATATTGTGCCATCGAATGCCTGTGATCCAAAGCATGGAAAAATAACTAATGGTACCGACGATTATCCATAAGGATAACTGTCCTACACGTTCTAACATGCCCCAGGCAAACCACAGATCGGGGGTTGCGACGAAGTAAATAATTAACAATGCCATTACTGTCACCGCTGTCGCGATTTGCAACATAAATATCAACCAGCCAGATGTTGGATGATAAACCCCTGCTTTTCTTAATAACCAGAATAATAAAAAGGCCTGTAAAATAGCCGACATTGATGTTGCTAATGCCAGACCTGCATGTGCGAACAAGCCGACTAACAGAAAGTTGAATCCAATATTAGCAAGCATGGCAAAGGCGCCAATTTTAACGGGTGTAGTTGTATCCTGTCTTGAAAAAAAGCCCGTAGCAAACACCTTAATCAGAATAAACGCCGGTAATCCAAGCGAGTAAGCCAATAGGCTCTTACCCGACATAATAGTTGCATAAGGTGTAAATTCATCATATTGAAATAAGGTAGTCAACACTGGAACGGCTAGTACGGCTAATCCTATCGCAGCTGGAACGGCAATCATAAAAACCCAGCGCAATGCCCAATCCATCGTCCTGGAAAATTGCTCCGTTGCCTTTTTAGCGTGTTCGCTTGATAAACTTGGCAGCAAAACTGTTGCCAGTGCAATACCGAATACACCCAGCGGAAACTCAACCATGCGATCTGAAAAATATAACCAGGAAATACTGCCATCCACCAGGAAAGAAGCAAAGACAGTATCGACTAACAAATTGATTTGCACTATAGAAACAGCAAATAAAGTGGGGAGCATCAATTTCAAAATTCGTTTAACACCCTCTCTGTCTTTATTTAGGCCGGGCTTTGGAAACAGCTTTAGACGAATTAAAAAAGGAAACTGAAATAACAACTGGGCAATACCCGCGATCAATACACCCCAGGCCAATGCTTTGACTGGAATTTCCATTTGCGGTGCCAGCCATATTGCACAAGCAATCAGAGATAGATTCAATAACACTGGCGTAAAGGCCGGCACGGCAAATTGTTTATGGGTATTAAGAATACTACCGGCAAAAGCCGTTAATGAAATAAACAAAATATACGGAAAAGTGATTTTCAACATATCACTGGCCATGACATGTTTAACATCATTAAAACCCGGGGCGAAGATCAAAATCAACACCGGTGCCGCCAGGATACCGAGCAATGTCACAACAAACAGAATCAAACCCAATGTCGCTGCAGTTTGATCCACTAATGCTTTTACTGCATCTTCATCACGTTGCTCTTTATATTCAGCTAAAACAGGGACAAAAGCCTGTGAAAAACCACCTTCGGCAAATAACCGCCGCAAAAAATTAGGTATTCGAAAAGCCACAATAAACACATCCACACCGGCTCCGGCACCGAACAAACGCGCAATCACAATGTCGCGTATCAAACCAAAAATACGCGAGATGGTGGTCATGCCCCCAACAGTAAAGGTGGATTTCAATAACTTGTGGCTCATTTATATGTTTCCATAATCCATATTAATAGTGAACAATCTAGTCTATCTACTTGTTTTTACTTCTAATTACACAAATACCGCAGAGCATATCATATCCTGGCTGAAGCATTGACAAATTGCCCTAATATCCGCATGATGTCGCGCCTTTAGAGAATGAATCAGGAGTTACAGAGTGGCAAATATTGCATCGGCGAAAAAACGTGCGCGTCAGA
>JBFIJV010000055.1:0-10430 GCA_041600575.1 Gammaproteobacteria bacterium
AGTGCTGAACACGAAATCTATTCGGGTGAAGCGCATATGGTATTCGCTCCTGCTGAGTTAGGTGAAGTTGGTATCGCACCAGGACATGCTCCTTTAGTTACCAAGATGGGACCTGGTGAAGTACGTGTTCAGGATACGGAAGGTAATGAGTCTGCATTTTATGTTTCAGGCGGTATGTTGGAGGTTCAACCTAAGGTTGTTACCGTTCTTTCAGATACAGCACAACGTGCGGAAGATCTGGATGAAGCTGCAATTCTTAAGGCGAAAGAAGAAGCTGAAAATGCTTTCCATGAAAAAGGTGAAGCAATTGATTACGCCAAGGCTCGAGCACAATTGGCAGAAACCGCTGCTCAGTTACAGACACTGCAACGTTTACGTAAACGTTCAGGCCGTTAATCCAATCAAAATATTAACGTGGTGATTCTTCACCACGTTAAATCAAACCTATATCCGAGTCCTCAGCACGGATATAATCATTTCTAAACACGCAATTCATGCTATGTACATGAGGAATTAACAATGGGTCTTTGTATCGTTATCTTAGCTGCGGGTCAGGGTACAAGAATGTATTCAGATAAACCCAAGGTTTTACATACGCTTGCTGGAAAACCTTTACTTAAACATGTGTATGACACTGCAATGGCCTTGACGCATCGTGATATTTATATTGTTTATGGTCATGGTGGTGAAGATGTTCCCGACTCATTACAGGATTTCACGGTGTCCTGGGTTAAACAGGAACAACAATTGGGTACCGGCCACGCCGTCCAACAAGCCTTACCTGATATTCCTGATGTTGATAATGTATTAATCCTTTATGGTGACGTGCCTTTGATTACAGAGGAAAGCCTTAAAGTTTTAGTTGATGCCGCTTCTGACTCCGGTTTTTCCTTGCTTACGACGTACCTTGAAAACCCTCATGGTTATGGACGTATTATTCGTGATGACAATGAAAATATCATTGCTATTGTTGAAGAAAAAGATGCGACAGACGATCAAAAAAACATATGTGAAATTAATACAGGTTTTATGGTTGTCAAAGCCGATTTATTAAAGCACTGGGTAAATGCACTTGGAAATGACAACAATCAGAATGAATATTATTTGACTGACATTGTTGCAAAGGCAGTTAGCGATAAAATCAAAATTTCTCCAGTACTAGCCGAATCCAGCATTGAAGTTAAAGGTATCAATAATCGAGCTCAGCTGGCAGAAGCAGAGCGCTATTTTCAAATCGTTCAAGCGCATCATCTTATGCATAGAGGTGTCGGCTTGAGTGACCCGGCCCGTTTTGATTGTAGAGGCGAACTTGAGATTGGTCGTGATAATGAAATTGATATTAATGTCGTTATCGAAGGCAGGGTCAAGCTAGGTAATAACGTGACTATTGGTGCAAATTGCTATTTAAAAGATACCATCATTGCTGACAATGTAAGTATCTTACCCAACACTATGATCGATAATGCGGTGATTGGTAATGGTTGCAAAATAGGGCCTTTCGCCAGAATTCGACCGGATACAACATTGGCTGAAAATGTTCATATAGGTAATTTTGTTGAACTGAAGAAGACAGATATAGGGGATGGCAGCAAGGTTAACCATCTTACTTATCTGGGCGATAGTCATATTGGGACAGAAACCAATATTGGCGCCGGCACAATTACCTGTAATTATGATGGTGCAAATAAACATCAAACAATGATCGGTAATAATGTTTTTGTTGGTTCGGACGTGCAGTTAATCGCACCGGTTAACGTGCATGACGGCGCAACTATTGCTGCCGGAACAACAGTTACGAAAGACGTAGCCAAAGATGCATTGGCTATTTCACGATCTGAACAGCGTTTGATTGAAAACTGGAAGCGGCCCAAGAAAAAAAAATAGTTAGTTAATCATCCGTAACATTTCATCTATACTCGGTTTGATGTCCAGGTATGACACTACATAAACACTCTTCTTGCAGTTTATAAAATTTGGTCAATACTGATATTGATTCCTGTACAAATTTTGATAGCAACACATGAAGGCATTTGGTTAATAAACCGGAGTTAAACCATGTGTAGATTTACCCTGTATATGGGACCACCCATCTTGCTCAGTTCCTTGTTGCTAGAACCAGAACATTACCTCATTCGTCAAAGTACACATAGTCAGGAACGTGAAGAACCTTTAAACGCTGATGGTTTTGGTGCTGGCTGGCACGTACCTGAATATTCTGATGAGTCAGCAGTTTTTCGATCGATCACGCCGGCCTGGAACAATCGTAACTTACATAATTTATCTCGTGTGGTAACAAGCCCTTGTATTTTGGCTCATGTGCGTGCAGCAACACAGTCGAGTGGCGTTAATGGGGTTACGAAAAATATTATTGGTAAATAACGTCTTTACGCATCGGCGCCAGTATGGCTAATAATTTATTTCTTGCCGGATGTGGAATGCCCGCAAATTCCATCGCATCAATGACAATCTCAACAAATATATCGAACTCAGCTTCAGTAATTTCCTGACCGGAATGTGCTTCAACCATGTCCTGTCCTTCATATACACAAGGACCACCACTTAAAAAGCACATTTGATCTTCAAGTTGTTTAACCAATTCTTCGTCGTCAGTATCTTCAAATAAAAATGCAATGCGTTCGTCAGAATGTGACAGTTCCACTGCTTTTGTAACGAAACGGTTGATGCCATCCTGTTCGCCAAGTTCGGTGTAAAGAGAACTTGCATGAACGGGTGAAGTAATAAAAATCAGAAGTATAAATTTAAGTAATAAGGAAATGTTTATAATTTTCATGACGCACTAATATGTTCCTTCCACACTAATATAAAAACCACTTTGATCTGTTTTTCCTGCTATGTCGCCAAGTTCAGTCCAGGCACCAATAATACTGAGATGTTTAGTTGGAAACCAGGCAAGAAATATATCCATCCAGTCATCCTCTTTAGCAAAGCTGAGATTATCAGGTTTTTGACGATAATCGAATCCAAGTAATAAATCACGACGCAATAATATCCCAATGCTGCCTTCAAACAACAAGCTCCTGCGGTCATCAAGATCGCCCCCAAATCCTAATAAACCTAATTGATTAGCCTTGGTCGATCTGACTGTTGTGTTTAAGAGAATAGGATAGCCAGCAATTCCGGCCAGCCAAAGTTTGGTAGCAGAAGCATAGAAGTCCACACCATGATCATCTTTAGCGCCAACCAGTCCCGGGATATCAAAATCTGTATTCTTCTTGTATTGAATGCCAAAACTCACTTGAGGTAGTTTTGAATATATAAGATCGCCAAATAAGCGTAACTTTACCCCGACAACAAACTGTTTCAATTCATTGTCTGGTAAGCCTAATGGCCTGGCGATGGAGTCAATGCCGAGTATTTCTGTTGCCATCGAAAATTCAACACGGTTGTTAATACCTACACTAACCCCTGCGACACTAAGATCATAATCATCGGTATTAACATAGGTGCCAAATATTTCTCCACCCCATTCGTCTCGTTGCCCATAACCTGATATTACAGCCCAGGGGACTATTCCACCGCCAGCCGAACCTTCGACCTGACTGCCGCCGCTGGTAGCAAGAATACGACTACCGGCATCATAGGCCTGGCTGATGTTTGTGGAACTCAGTAAAAAACAGACAAGACAAGTCGCAACATAGTATTTAAAATGCTTCGCTTTTAGTATGATGATTTTGTCATGTGTGTTCATATTATTGATTTTTATATGTATTTTTCATTTTTTAATATAAAGCATTAATAAAACTATGTAATATACTGATTTATAACACAATAAATTAATTATTAAAATATTAAAAATAGTTTTTAGATGTATTAATTCGAAATCAGGTTGAAGGCTTATCAGTCACGCAAGCGAACCTGGCAAAATAACACACAAAACAGAGACAATTTGTTCATTCAAAGAAATTAACGGCAACTATCATTATGATAACTATTCCAAGTAACAGATACTTTGATTTAAGCCATCAATTCGGTTCAAAGGCTCATGAATAATATGCTGTAAATATTTTTCATCGATACTTTAATAAATAATAGATATCTCTTATTGCTCAAAAATAAATAATTTATAAAGTCAGGATATATTTAATGATCTTTCTTCATCGTTTCCTTCCACTAATTTTACTAGTATTCACATCTGAATCCTTTGCTGTTGATTATGCGGGAACGGTTAACATTATGGAAAAAGGAAAGACTGCATCAAAAGAGGAGTATAAAGACACGGTTGTTTATTTTGTGCCTGATAAAAAGTTCGAGTCAGACCCGAGTAACTCAGATAGTAATAAAGAAGAAATGACTGAAATGAAAATGGAGAGAAAAAGCTTTTCTCCTCGTGTTTTGCCGATTAAGACAGGTACCAAAGTAAGCTTTCCTAATTTTGATCCTATCTTGCATAATGCTTTTTCGACCTCATCCGGTAACAGTTTTGACTTAGGCTTATATGGAGCTGGAGAACAAGGTTCATATACATTTGATAAACAGGGTTTGATTCGTGTTTATTGTAATGTTCATCATGCCATGGTTGCTTATATTTTGGTCTTTGACGCACCTTTTTTTACGATCCCGGCAGTTAATGGCGAGTTTATTTTGAAAGATTTGCCGGCGGTTGAAGGAAATTTATTTATCTGGAATCCAAGGGCGAAACCTGTAAAAGAGGCGGTAGATTTTAGGGAAATAGTAGATAAAAAGATATTTGCACTGGATTTAACTAAACGGCGTATACCCAAGCACTCTAATAAGGAAGGAAAGTCTTACCGTCGCGCTAGAAAAGAAAAATAAAAAATTATGAAATTAAGTCTTGGACAAAGAATATTTCTCGCCTTTAGTGGTTTGTTGGTCATCATTCTTGGGTTAGCTGCAGGTATTACTTATTACAGGGGTAATACGATTGCGGAACGTGCTGTAATTGATTCCCTGGAAAATATCCGTGTTATACAAAAAGGATTTGAATCTCGTCGCTTTCAACAGCTCGAATTAATTTCGGAAATATTTGCATCAGATCCTTATTTTTCAAGTTATGTAGCAGAAGCGACTGGAAACGATCTTGGATTTGGTGGCGAAGTTGATACTCAATCCATCGTCGATTTATTAATAGAAAGACAACAAGACCTTGGCTTTGATTTTGCGTTGGTTCTGGATGGTGCTGGCGAAGTGATTGCCCATACAGAAAACGAACAAACAATAGGAACAAATCTATCTGATGATGTATTGGCCGGAAAGGTTATCGAAGCGCTTGAATCTAATACTGGCTACTGGTTTCGTGATGATGAAATATTCCAGATTGCAATTGTGCCTCTCGCAGATCAACAAGACCTGGTTGGTTTTCTCTTAACAGGTCTTATTGTCGATAATAACTTTGTCAATGAGATAAAAAATATAAGTGGTTCAGAACTTGTTTTTTTGACTAATTTTGACAACAAGCTTAAGGCTGTGGTCAGTACACTTGATCGTGATGATCTGGAATTATTAGTAGCTCAAAATAAATTGCTTGATACTGCGTTGGGTAAAAAACCGATCGAAGTTAAATTAACAAAAGAAAATTGGTTAGCCACAGTTACTAAAACAGATGAAATGAGTTCAAGTGGTATAACCGTAGCACTTACCTCTATTGATGAAGCCTATGCGGATTTCCGTGCAATAGAGAAAGTATTGCTTATCGTGACGGCTATTAGCATATTGCTTGCGTTGCCTCTTTCCTTGTTAATTTCTCGTGGTGTCTTATCACCAGTTAGGCGATTGGCAAAAGTAGCGCAGGCAGCAGCACGTGGTGATTATCAACAACGATTCGAAACTAGCGGAAAAGACGAGTTAGCAAAATTGACGTCATCGTTTGATATATTGCTTAGTGACTTGCGTGAAAAGAATGATATGCAAGGTTATATGACTGACCTTGCCAAGTATTTGCCTGACTCTATTGAAAATAAATCCAGTAACCTTCCAGAAATAGTTTTTACCACAAAAAGTGGTACGTTTTCTTTACTGGGAATAGACCTGAGGCGTTTTGCAAAACAGGCTGACAATACGGTTTCAGAAGAGGTCTTTAGCCTCCTTAATGCGAGTTTGAAAAATATAAACTTACTGAGCAGGGCGCATGGTGGTCATTTACTAGGTATGCTTGGTCATGTGGTTGTCGTTATTTTCAAAGGCGATGATGATTATAAACGTGCACTTTCAACCGGCGGTAGTATTTTAAATAGCTTAATGAACCAGGGCGAAGGGATTGCTATGGCGGTTAGTGAGGGACGTGCAGTAATGGGCACGGCGTTGCTTGGCGATAATCACTCTGAAAACATACTTGGTTCGAGTGTGCTGCAATTAAACAGGTTGTTGGCTGAATCTGTATCGGGTTATGTTTTCATTACGCCAGGTGTTTTAAAATGTATTCAGTCTGAAATGCCGGACTTCAAGCCAATTGTTGCTAAAGGTCTTGTTAGTAAAGGTAAATTTTATTGCTTAAAGCCTAATGATGTAGAACAGTTTGAGGTCCATTCCGAAGGCGATACCTTACACGGGACACAATTTACCGACGGTGGCAGCACAGTATTGAAAAAAATTCATATCGTACCAGGGATGTCACTGGGAGGTCGCTATGAAATTATTTCGGAATTGGGCGCGGGTGCTATGGGTGTTGTTTACAAAGCCCATGATCACGATTTAAATGATTTGGTAGCGTTGAAAATGTTAAAGGTATCTGATGTTGAAGGTGCCGATGCTTTTCTTGAAGCAATGAAGAGTGAGATTCGACTGGCGCGTAAAATTACACATCCAGCAGTTTTGCGTACCTATGATTATGGTGAACTTGATTCTGTTCCTTACATATCAATGGAATATGTGCGTGGATTAACACTCAAGTATCTTTTGAAACAGAGTGAAAAAATGCCTTATTCAGCAGGACTGCGTATTGCGAAACAGGTGGCTGCTGGACTACAGGCCGCCCATGATCAGGGAGTATTGCATCGGGATATAAAGCCGGAAAATGTGATATTGGAACATAATGGTAATGCAAAAATAATGGATTTTGGTATCGCGCGACATGAGTCTGGTAATGGTCTGGGTGAACTCGAAGGCAGTGTTGTCGGTACGCCACGGTATGCAGCACCGGAACAATTGTTAGGACAAAACGTAGATGTCAGGGCCGATATTTATTCAACCGGTGTGCTCATCTACCATATGTATACCGGCATGTTTCCACATACGGCGAAGAGTATGCAGCGCTTGATTAAAGTCAAAAATACCGATGAACCTAATCCACCTTCAAAGTACTGGAAAGAGATTCCCCGGGAATTGGAAGAATTGATTATGAAATGTATAGCGCGAAAAGCCAGTGATCGGATAAAGAGTGCAGAAGAATTATTAAGTGCGCTTGAAAGACTCAAGGTTTGAGAACATTTAAGAGATAGAGTAAAGCATTAGTTAAATATTAATAGTCAGGAAGTCTTTAAACAATGAAAGTAGGGTTTTATCAATTTCGACCTTTGTTTGGAAAACCGAAGCGTAATTATAAAAACATAATTAATGCACTGGAAAATATTAATGCAGACTTGATTGTCCTGCCTGAACTGGCATTAACAGGTTATTACTTCAAAGATAAAAGTGAAGCATTAAAATATGCTGAAGACCCCGATAACAGTGATCGACTTAATGGATTAATCGAACTTGCCAAAACAAGAAATATGTATCTCGTTATTGGTTTTGCGGAGAAGCGTAATGAACAATGTTTTAATAGTGCTGCTTTAATTGGTCCTGCTGGCATCGAACATATCTATAGAAAGATTCATCTCTTCAATGAAGAAAAATTTTGTTTTGATGCTGGTGATACGCCATTAGTGGTAAATAATATTAACGGTGTGAAAGTAGGTATTATGATTTGTTTTGACTGGGTATTTCCCGAAGTCACCCGTACTCTGGCTATGCAAGGTGCACAGATCATCTGCCAGCCTTCAAATTTAGTTTTGTCTTTTTGTCAGCAAACTATGCTTGCACGATGTATTGAAAATAGAGTGTTTGCAATAACTGCAAACCGTTACGGGATCGATAAGCGCCCACAAGGAAGCTTAAAGTTTACCGGTAAGAGCCAGATTGTGACTCCGGGAGGTAAGTTATTGCATCGTGCAGTGTCACAGCGTGAGGCGTTATACATAACTGAGATAAATCCAAACGAAGCAGATAATAAAATGATCACGGAACATAATCATTTGTTTAATGACCGACGACCAGAGTTTTATAATTAGCTTAATTAAACACAGTTATCCAAAATACTGGCACAGTATATCGCTCTGAGAACTGGGGTTTTCAGCATGCTTTAGAGCTCTCTGCTCATACTGCTAAAAGACAGGCATTCATAGCATCTAATTTCAGGTAAAGAATTTTTAAAAACTATTTAATTTCGGAGGAGTCCTGGTGAGTATCGCGACAGCAGATTTATACGACGAATATGGGGATACATTACAAATTGCGACGCCTATGTTTAACGATTATGGTGGTCAGATGAGTTTTTACGGACCGGTGTCAACGGTTAAGGTGTTTGAAGATAACTCAATGGTGAGAGCTGCATTAGAACAAGCGGGCTCTGGCAGAGTGCTCGTTGTTGATGGTGGCGGTTCACTAAGATGTGCCTTGCTGGGCGATATGTTGGCTGAACTGGGCCAGAATAATGATTGGGCTGGCGTGATCGTTTACGGTTGTATTCGTGACTCTGCTGTTATTTCAACTATGAAAATCGGTGTAAAGGCCTTGAATACGAATCCGCGCAAGAGTGTTAAGAAAGGTGCCGGCGAACGTGATGTTACAGTGAGCTTTGCTGATGTGACAATTAGCCCGGGTAATTACATCTATGCTGATGAAGATGGTTTCGTTATCTCAGAAAAAAAACTGAAATAGTACGCTACAATATTTCTGTTAGGTAAAAGACACGGTTTCAATAACAGAGGATGCTTCAATGAAAAACATAAGGTTTATTATTGCTTTTTTGATAACGGTAACTGGTTTTACAGTTTTTGCACATGATAGTGAGCCTTTGTTTAATCAGGTTAATTTACAGGCACAAGTCGAACGTGATATTCCTAATGATCAACTGACCGTTACGCTGGCTGTTGAAGAAGAAGGTAAGGAAGCAGCAAAAATTGCGGATAAAGTTAATCAGGATATGGATTGGGCATTGCAAATAGTAGCTCAACATAAAGATATTAATTCAAGTACCCAGTCCTACAATACATCCCCCGTTTATGACAAGCGCACTGTTATCGGCTGGCGGGCAAGTCAGCAATTGGAGCTTAAGAGCACTAATATTACAGCATTATCAGACATGGTCGGTAAATTACAGGAACGACTACAGATCAAAAATATGCGCTTCACTCCAACACGAGAAACGCGAGTACAATATGAAAATGAATTAATTGAAGAAGCCATGGTTTCATTTAAGCAACGTATAGAGATAGTAAAAAAACACATGGATCAAAAAAATGTTCGTATTGTTAATCTACACGTTAATACTGGTGGTGGTCATCCCCAACCAATCTATGGCGAGAGTAGAATGATGGCAATGGATATGAAGAGCGCCCCTGCAGTTGATGCTGGAACGAGTAAGATAAGTGTAACCATATCTGGTTCCGTTCAGTTCTTCTGATGTGGTCAAAATTTTAAATGGATAAAAAACAGCAACGTGAGCAGCGAATAAATTACAGTCTTTTGATTGCTGGTTGCTTGATTGTTATTGGCTTATTGCTTATTTATCGCGAAGGTCTTGTCTGGTTTAGTTCTGCTCGTTGGTCTGCTGTGTCGGTTATCAATTGGTTTTCTATCAGTGTAGTCATGGGAATAGCACTGGTATTGCAATATTACTTTTTCATGTTGTTGCGCTATAGCGTACTGAAATATTTTGTACTCTGGTTCATCCCAATCATGTGGCTGTTTAATAATGGTATTGTCGCAATGCATCGCTTTCTCGACTGGACCACAGATATTGTTTCTCCTGTTGGCTGGATTCCACTCGGAGATTTATTAGGTTGGTTGTTAAGCGCTGTTTATTTACCGTTGCTTGTCGCCAGCGGTGTGGTCGTTGCCATTATCGATTCAAGTAGTTCAATGCTAACACAGGCTTGTTATTACGCAGGCATTGCTATGGATGTTGTTGATGTCTCTCCATGGAACATTGTTTCATATTGTATGAACTATATAAGCGTACTTTGGGATCTAATATCAAATTCTTTCGTGCAGGAAATCGCAGCACATCATACCAGTAGCCGACCTTTTCTCGAGTTTAATCTATCGAATACATTCAGCTTGTCTTACTGGGTATTCAGTATTGGCTATAGCCTGACTTGTATTATTATTTAATCGATAATAAAAAAATCATCTTGCGTTTTATCAGACACGTTTGATCAGAATACAATCAAACTCAAGTAATTCCATAGAAT
>JBFIJV010000056.1:0-10327 GCA_041600575.1 Gammaproteobacteria bacterium
TCCGATAACTTTTCTAGCATGTTTAATCGGGCACCAGTATTGTTCTGTTCTGGCAGCAACTTCTCTGGCGTAGGCAATAACGCCATTTCCATATTCACAAAACAAACAATTAAAACGTTCAATGCTATTCAAATGCTGCAGTTTATGTCGATCGATAATTATATATTGAGAACGTTTTACTTTTTTGATTCTGTATAAACTAAAGCAGATTACTTGATATAGCGTAATCGACAAATCCAGAATTAAAAACGGAAAAATCATACTGTAGATAAAAGGCGCTGATAACATGTTTCTTAATTTGCTATCAAGAAAAAACCGAAACAAGGTTTTTCTTAATCTTTTGTGCGCGTCTTCAACACCATCTTTAAATTTTACTTTCCCATCTTCATAAAAATAGAGGAATTGCTCTTGTCGTTCACTGACAATGTTTTCAATTTTATCTTCAATTTCGGAAATCTGAGTCAATAGATCTTTAATTCTCTCGTCCATACTGGCTCCTTAAATAAAAGGTGTTAAACACATAAAACTTCCTCTATATCAATCAAGTTTTTTGAAGGTAGTCATACCCCTTTTTAGGTACTGCTCTTGAAGAGAAAAACTCATGAGGCAACGTTAGTATGTTAAGAAATATCATATAAATCGAACGATAAGCTATCAATTACGTTCTTTAGCCCTGACTGAATAATAGCTAGTCAAATACAAAAAACCTGGGCATTACTTCAGGAGCAGTCTCATCCAGACCCCAAACCTCACTCATTCTTAATGTCTCGGGGGTGTCTAATATTCCACCCATATTGCTCGGCCGCAGGCCTTTCTTTTTCAGTACCTCCAAAGACTCTTTGGTACCACGTATGACTGTTTTGATACTGTCAAAATCAAGTGTGTTTTCCAGTTGTCTATGTGCCAGACGGATACGGAAGAATGCCAATATAGCATCCTCTGGTTTCGTTGAAGGCACACCCAGTATTTTTGCAACTTCACTCAATCGACCAACACCTTCCTCAATGATAGGTAATTGTACTTTTATGGTCTCTTTTTTATCTTCAGGCAAGTCAAGAATGTTATGGAAATCTAAATAGGCTAGCTCATAAATGTCACCCATATCTTTAAATGGATGTACGTCTATAGATAAATAGCGTAATGAACAGCCAGTATCTTCTATATCTGCCTGAACCATACAAAACTGTATGGCTTCTTGCACAAAATCAATAAACATAGACACTTGTGCGCGTTCATCACCAGGGATTGGTGCTCCAGCGACAACTTCAAATTCTGCCTCCGTAAAAGTAGTCAATATCGTCATGGCTAACTTCAAACCTCATTATTTTAATAGTATATGGAGAATTCTAACGATCCTTCGATGCACAGTACAGGAGGAAGAGTGTAGATTACGAATAACCGGAAACTTATCGCGTAATGGGCAGCCCGCTTATCCATGAGATTGAGCAAATTGGGAAAAGCTGAAATAGACAAAAACAGGGGCTTAGTCTCTACTCTGATTCCCCTGCTTATTGCTCTGCTGTTGTTTACTCAATTATCATACGCCTCAGACGGCATCGATGTTTGTTTCATCTACGATACTAATCCCAGTGTCCTGGGAACAGATAATTCGAATGATAACCAGACAAATATTTTCTCACCTGATTTTTTATATTCAATCTCAGATCAGCTACAAGACCTCCCCCTATTGCATGCTGTTCGTGAACTGAAATCAGGTATTATCAAAAAACATACTCCTCCCTATGTTATTCGAGCCCCACCAATCTATTCCTGAAGATATCGTCGCAAGTTAATTCAGTGGTTTAAAAAACACTGACATAAACCGGATTTGAATCGAAACATCGGAAACAAAACGATTTGAAAAACCCGTAACAATAAGGTCTATTTAAGAGTGATTTACTTTATTGTTCTTTTGAAAAAAACTTGCGATTTCAAATTATATTCTATAATTACTGTAATCGAATGCAGGAGGTTGACATGATCGATAATTATAAAAATATTGCTGTAAAAAACTTATCAGACCATTGTGGACTGGCAAGCCCAAGCCCCCAATATGGTGATATCGATTTAAATTCTAAAGCTACCAAATTGATGGTCGATTTCACCAAAACATCTGCTAAAACAGCAAATGCATCTACCACTGTTAATGACGCTCTGGAATTAATGCGCATAAATCAAGTGCGTGCGTTAATGATCGTTGAACAAAATGGTGAATTTTCCGGTGTTGTTACTGCGATGGATTTGATGGGCATTAAGCCCATGGTCTATGCCAACGAAGCTGGAATACCGCGCACGGAAGTATTAGTCAAAAACATCATGATCCCAAAGAACAACCTTAAGGCCTTTGCATTGGACGATATCAAAAAATCGACTATTGGTGATGTTATGCAAACCTTAAGTACATTGCAGAGCCAACATATCCTTGTGGTTGACGGAGAAGATACTGAAATGAAGATATGTGGTTTATTTTCGGCTTCTGATTTTAAACGCGCCCTTGGCATCACAATAGATTCTTCTCAAGTAGCTCACACCTTTTCTGATCTGGAGCGGGTTATTAATGAACACAAGGATGTAATGTGAAGCTAGCGAAGTATTAAGTTATTAAATTGCACAATAAAAATACACCGGGTTTAAATATAAAGCATTAATCCCGGTGTATACTTTATCTACTATGCTACTCGCTTCAATAATAACATCGTCATATCGTCCACTTGAGACTCTCTACCTGTATATTCTGTTATTGTTTGCTGCAAAAGTTTAATCAGGTCATTAACAGTCTTGCCCTGGTTTTTCTTTAACAACGCGATGACCCGCTCCAGTCCAAACGCCTCACCTTCTTCATTTTTTGCTTCATAACAACCGTCAGAAAACATCGCGACGATATCACCAGCTTCAAGTTGAATACTAATAGCCTCATCTAAATTTAATGGCACTTCTATCCCTAAAGGAATCGATTGTGCAGACAAGCGCTCTACAGTTCCTTTTCCGGCACGAATCACTAATGTCGGACCATGACCGGCAGAAAAATATTGCGCAACATGTGTCTTTATATCGAGCACCAGGGCAGTCAAGGTCACGAATTGTCCTTGACATAAATCATAGGATAATAATTGATTCACGCGTTGAATGATTTCCGAGATATGTTGATGTTGCCCCAATATCGCACGAAAATAAGCACGGCTCGACACCGTCATCAATGCCGGGCCAATGCCATGACCCGTTACGTCAGCAAGCATGAAGATTGCCTGATCCGGATTTGGGATAACCAAATCATAATAATCCCCACCAGCATGTTTTGCCGGTGTACTGAAAGCAGCAATTTCATAACCCGATAAATCCGGCAACGGTGAGGGCAACAAACTCTTTTGCACTTCGCTCGCAAGTTCAAGTTCATCTTCCAATGCCATTTCCTCTACAGCTGCATCAACATAAGATCGTAATTCACGTGTAATAAAATACATTACGAGTGTTGCAATCAATAACATCATTGCCATGAAGATGTACAAGGTGTTCGTATGTGGGTTCAAATGTGAAGCGCTGTCGTTGTATAACACCACCAATGACAATACAAAATAACAGAACGTACTTAACAAACCTGTTATTAATGTAAGCCGTGGTGTTAATCGTAATGCGGAGGCAGATATAATGATCAGTATTAATGCGTAAGCTGGAGACACTAGAACTGTAAAGGGATTGTCCGCAACATCAATAATTACTGCCATGGCAACAACTGGCAAAACACCTTCTATTATTGATTCAAAGTAACGCATGAATTCCATAACTCGTTTTTTCTGACGAATTGCATTACGAACAACCAGTAAAAATATTGTTTCAAAACAAGCGAAAATAAAAATGGTGTACAGAATTGAACGCCCGGTTACTATTCTTGATTCCGAGCCTGAAAATAGATTATAAAATCCCATCAAGGCCACAACAGTCAGCACCATCAACATCCCTATCGCGCGCAGACGTTCACTCTTTAATCGAAGTAATTGAAAGTCTGTAAGTTGAGTTGCCATAAATAAAGTATATCGCTTTATTTATCTGGCGTGGCAATATGTTCTTCGGGCATCATATTCAGTGCAGTGGGTGAAGTGCGAACCATAGGGACAAATGGAGAAACATTTTCTGGTGCTGGTTCGTTATCTTGTCTAAATTTCAGAACAGCGTATATCGCTAAAAATAATTGCATTGCGAAAAAATAAAACGGCAATGCCTGATAGCCAAAGACATGCATTAACTGCCCGGCTAATGCAGGTCCCATTGCAGCACCGATACCATATAACAATAACAGTCCGCTTACTCCTGACAAAATATTCTCAGTCTCAAGATGATCGGCAAGATGCGCAACAACGATCGGATAAACCGTGAATGCTAATCCACCATAAATAGCAATAGCTAATAATACCCATGCGCCATAATAAGATAATACTGCCACAAGTATTGCTGCAAAACTGGCACAAACACTGACTGCAATTAACACCTTTCGTCTATCGTGTTTATCAGAATAACGACCCATAGGATATTGAAACAATGCCCCGCCCAAAATAGCGCAACTCATAAACGTTGCAACACCGGTGACATCCAGACCTGCATGGCGAGCATATATTGCTGCCATACCCCAAAAGCCACCCATTGCCAGACCCGAAAAAGCAGAGGCAACAACAGCAATTGGCGCAAGCGCATATATCGTTTTAAATTTTAAACGCGGTGCGTTTGAAATTTTAGGCTGGGTCAGGCGCGTTATTGTTACCGGTGCTAAACTCACGCTGATTAACATTGCGGCAAGTGCAAAAAGTACAAATGAGAAAGGATTGTCCAGTCGCAATAATTGTTGTGCCATAGTTAAAGCACCCAGATTGACCACCATATAGATTGCAAATATACGACCGCGTAATTCTCTTGACGTCTGTGCAGTTAACCAACTTTCAATTACTGTATAAAGCGTGACCAAAAACATGCCGGACATCACGCGTAATACTATCCAGACATAAGGATTTACAAATAGCACATGTAGCAATGCAGTACTGGAGGTTAAAGCAGCGCAAAATGCAAAGGCACGGATATGACCAATGCGGTTAATCAAGGGCATTGCTAAAAATGTACCTATAAAAAAACCGACAAAATAACCTGACATGATTACGCCCATCAAGCTATCGTTATAGCCCTCCATGCTGCCACGCAGAGCGAGCAAGGTATTAAGCAGGCCATTGCCAAGCAATAACAAAGCGACGCCACACAATAAAGCGCCAATAGGAATAATGAACGGAAGCATAATAATCAGTAGTTTTTAGTTGTAATAAAGTTTGCCTGCGAATTTCAAGCCAGTTTTGTATAACGGTGGAATGATAAAACCGTATTTACAGGATAACAAGATGAACCGGAATTGAACAACATAGACATGAAATGATCAAATATGGTGCTGGCACAAAACAACGTATCAGAACGTTATTGTTTGCTAAATATTTATTGCGCAATAAATAAAACAGGATTGCCTTACATATTCAATCATTTCATTGTGATTATGCCATTAAAGTAAAGCTTTGGCTGCCAGCATTGCTGCTTGCATATCTGGCAAAGCTGTCAATTCAGGAACAACTTGTAAGTAGCGTACAATATTATCTTTATCGGTCACGATGACAGCGCGCGCTAATAAAGATAATGGATGAATTAACAAACCATTCTTATCACCGAACTCTCTGTTTTTATAATCAGACAAAAAGGTAATGTTATTAATCTTCGCTTCTTTGGCAAAGCGTGACTGTGCAAAAGGAAGATCCATACTAATTGTGATAAGTTCTACTTGTTTGTCCAATCCATTGTTTTCTTCAGACAGTTCATGCGTTTGTTTATCACAAGTGGGCGTATCCAAAGAAGGCACAACACTAATAATTCGCACTTTGCCAGTCGTGTCGTTGATATTGACAGGCTTGAGTCCATTAGAAGACAGAGTCGACGAAGGTAAAGGCTGACCAACTTGTACAGCGCCTGTACCAGACAGATCCAAAGGGTCTCCTTTCATTGTTACGCTATTACCAAAACCTGCACCGACACTACCTTTATCAACAGGAAGATCGGCTTGCACCTGGTTTGTTTCTCCGCTATCACATCCGACTAACAGGGTTAATATCGCAATTTTAGCTATTGTTTGTTTCATTATGTCTCACTCTTTAAGGGTTTATTTTAACTTCTTCGAATAGACTAGAGGAATCTATTGCTTGTGTATAGTTAAGTCCAGACTCAGACTAACCGTCTGTTTATCGTCTTCATTTTTGGTTTTGATGAAATTTAGTTTTTTGGCTAAGCTTTGCATTGCCTGATTGGTTACTTGCGTTTGTGCGACCAAACGTTTTGTGCCACGCTCGAGGCAATATTCGATCATCTTGTTCATTAACCTGGAACCTATTCCTTGTTTATGCATATCTGAACGAACGATGATCGCGAACTCTGCTTCGTTGTTGTTTGCATCGCTTACGATTCTGATCACAGCAATGGTTTCTTCTTCACCTTTTTCATTTTTTCTGATTGCAATAAATGCCATCTCGCGGTCGTAGTCTATTTGTGTAAAGCGTGCCATCTGTGAATGCGACAGGTTATTTACTGCACGAAAGAAACGAAAATAGATATCTTCCGGTTTGGTCTGTTCTAGCAACAAATGATGTGCCGGTTCATCTTCCGGTCTAATAGGACGAATTAATATTTCTTGTCCAGATGATAATTGATAAAATTCTTCCAGTTCCTGTGGATACGGACGTATGGCAAGATTTTCTGCTGACTTGATATGCACCTGGTGAATCTTTATTCGCGCATCCAATGCAATAACGCCTATGCTGTCTGCCATTAATGGATTTATATCGAGTTCCTGTAGTTCGGGATGATCAACAATCAGTTGTGATATCTTCACCAACGTCATCAAAATAGCATCCATGCTCACGGCTTTCACATCGCGATATCCTTTTAGTACTTTATAGATTCGCGTTTGATGTACAAGATCACTCGCAAGTGTCATGTTTAATGGCGGCAAGGCAACGGCTTTATCATTGATCACTTCTACAGAAACACCACCCTGACCAAACAAAATAACTGGCCCGAAGATGGGATCTGTTGCTACACCAATAATCAATTCATAAGCACCGGGACGGTTTACCATTTCTTGTACTGTAAAACCTTCGATATTTGCTTCTGGCTTGAGTCGTTTTATTTTCGCTAACATCCCTTCTGCGCCCAGTTGCAAAATAGATTCGGATTCAATATTCAATAATACTCCACCAATATCAGATTTGTGACTGATGTCTTTTGACAGTATTTTTAACGCCACGGGGAAACCAATCTCTTTTGCATGTACCACTGCTTCATCGGCATCGCGAGCAATCAGGGTTTTAATTACAGGGATATGATACCCGCTCAATACATCTTTTGCTTCTGGCTCGGTCAGTATGTTTCTTTTTTCAGTTAAGACTTTTTCAATGATCGCTCGAACCTTTTTCTTGTCCGGCTTAAATTCTTCTGACACAGAAGGTGGAATCTCTATTAAATTTTGCTGATTCCTGTTGTATTCTGCTGTTTGCAGGAAAGCGCGTATCGCAAACTCCGGTGTTTCATAATGCGGAATTGCATTCTTCTTGAAAATATCGCGCGCCTCATGCACGGCATCTTCACCCATCCAACAGGTTAACACCGGTTTTTTTGTTTCTTTAATCACATCGGTAATGGCACGCGCCACTTCAGTGTTATCAATAATTGCAGCAGGAACCAGCATGACCAGAATGGCATCGTAGTTTGGATCGTTGAGTAATACCTTTAATGCTTTAACGTAACGCTCGGCATCACTATCGCCAATGATGTCAACCGGGTTACTTTGCGACCAGTTGGCTGGCAGAAATTGATTTAATGACGCAAGTGTTTCAGGTGCAAGGTCGGCTAAATGACCGCCATTGGCAATCAAATTATCCGTTGCCAGCACACCGATACCGCCACCATTGCTTAAAATAAATAATCGATTGCCTTTTATCACCGGCATATGAGCCAGAGTTTCAACGGCATCAAACAGGTTTTGTATG
This sequence comes from Gammaproteobacteria bacterium, assembly GCA_041600575.1. Classification (GTDB taxonomy): domain Bacteria; phylum Pseudomonadota; class Gammaproteobacteria; order Eutrophobiales; family Eutrophobiaceae; genus UBA7359. The sequence goes on from JBFIJV010000056.1 coordinate 8,061, forward strand.
GTATAAACCCGCAGCATGCCTGCCCTGCGTATTGCCGCATCAAACACATCATCATTGCCTGCTAATGCGCCGGTATGTGATGCTGCGGCCCTCGCGCCCTCATCCATGCGCCCGGATTTAATCACAATGACTTTTTTATTACGTGCCGTTGCCCTTGCTGCCGACATAAACTTGCGCGCCTGTTTGATTGATTCCATATATAACATAATGCCGGTGGTATGTTTGTCGGTACCGAGGTAATCGAGCAGATCACCAAAATCCACATCAGCACTATCGCCTAAGGAAATGAAATAGGAAAAACCAATACCTCGTGACTTTGCCCAATCGAGTATGGATGTACAGATTGCGCCCGATTGTGAAATAACGGCAATGCCTCCGGGTAATGAATCCGTATGGGCAAAGCTGGCGTTTAATCCAATGCCAGGGATTAATAAACCGACACAATTAGGACCAAGGATACGAAAGTCATATGGCTCTGCCGCTTCCAGTATTTCTTGTTCAAGATGATTGCTATCGCTCGCACGAAAACCGGCACTGATAACAACGGCGCTACGCGTCCCCTTCTCTCCTAATTGTTGAATAATCGCCGGAACTGTTTTTGCGGGCGTACATATCACGGCAAGATCAGGCACAACGGGTAAATCGTTGACCGTCTTATAAGCGTAAACGCCACAAACTGTTTCATATTTGGGGTTAACTGGCATGATTGCACCATCGAATCCGCCATTAAGCAGGTTTTTCATGACGACGTTACCGATAGACAGCGCTGTATCAGATGCACCAACTAAGGCCACCGATTTCGGATGTAACAGTTTGTCTAGATTAATAACACTCATCGCGACAATCTTTCCTGCTATTAGTTAACTTGATGATACTCGTTATATGTTAACAGATTATTGCAACGCAGCATTATATTTTTTAATATATAATATTCTGTAGCTTATACGGGTAAGTGCATGTATTACATTAATTTAATTATGGTTTATTTTTCAAAAATTGAGCCAGGAATTCCACGGATAATGCGAGTGACCAAGTGTGCTACCTATACTGCGTGCGACACTTTTCATCATGGCCTCACCAATATCCTGTCGATTGTTTCGACGTTGAGTGGCCTGTGTCGTTTGCTTTGTCTGTACCTTTTCTACTTTTTACAATCTTCTTCACACGTTTTGCAATATCTCGTGCGCAGAATTTCGATCTATGGCTTCATTTAAACGTCGCTGTATGGTTTTATATTGCCTTACCTTTCTTCAACAATTCTTTTATTAATTCTTTTTCTTTCAGATTTTCACTATCACCACCTATAAAGGTATGTGCACCTGATGAAAATGTGCTGCCAAAGGTATCAACCAGATTTACCGTTTGTCCCAAGCCGCTTAAAAAATCTTCGTCAGTTAGTGTGGACAAAGGATGTATGTAGGCACTCCATAAAATTTCCTTGGCAATGGCATAACGCGAATCCAGTGCAGTATCAAAGTTTGCTTGCATAATGCGATAAAGATGTTTTTCTGTCAGTTCTGAAGTTTCAGTAATTGGTATTACGATACGCATTCTATCGGCAGTTACATCCGTTATGACCGTTACAGCATGATTACCTATTTTTAATTGCCATAAACCATCAGCAACTTCAGGTGCCTTATCCAGTCGTCGAATAAGCGTATCCAGACGCTCATTACTCATTGTAGATGTTTTTTCTTGTGAACTATCAGCCAGTGCTGAACAGGAGATGATGTAACATAAAACTATAACAACTGATTTCCTTAAAAGGTTTAACATTAATCTTCTCCCTTTATTTCGGTTTAACCTAAAACAGGTTCATGCTACACATTTGTCATAAAACCCGCTTTAAAGCTGATTGGCCTCAGGAATCATGGTTGAGGTAAGTGTCATCATCTTGCCATTTTTTAACCATCAACACGATCTCTTATATCAGCCTGCCCATCAGTAATTAGTTTTTCCCACTCTTTAACCCGCGCTAATGTTGTCTGGATAAATGGACTGCGCCTTATAAGCCACATAAACCCATCTGCAATGGCCTTGCCGGGTTGTCCAAGAGGCCGTTCAAATTGAATAAGCAATATAACGCGATCTTCTTCCGTATCATTCCAGACCTCATGATAGTAAGTATCATCAAATACGAAACATTTACCTTCTCGCCATTCATATTCTTTATCATCTACTGATATGCGACAACCTTTTGCTTTAGGAATTGTTAAGCCTAAATGACAAGTTATGGTGCCTTTAGTAGGACCATAATGTCTTGGTAA
>JBFIJV010000057.1:0-10045 GCA_041600575.1 Gammaproteobacteria bacterium
TCGAGCAGAAGTAACTTGAACAAATGACTATTAGTAATTTATGAGTAATTCAAATCCGGCACTAAAGATTGAACAATTAAACAAGCGCTATAGTGACCATATTGTGCTCAAGGATATAAATTTATCTATTGACCAAGGTGAGTATATTGGTTTGGTGGGTGTTAATGGTGCTGGTAAAACAACACTGATAAAAGCAGTGCTGGATTTTATTTCTATAGATGCTGGCAAGATTGATATCTTTGGTAAATCTCATAATCAAACAGCATCACGTGAATCGCTTTCGTTTTTACCGGAAAAATTTATACCACCCTACTATCTAACCGGCGAAAGCTTTCTTTCCTACATGGCAGAACTAAATCAGGTGAAGTTAAAAGCAGATGAGATAGAAGCATTATTTAATATATTAGATTTAGAATTGTCCGCATTAAAAAAACCTGTCAGACAGTATTCTAAAGGCATGGCACAAAAACTTGGTTTAGCCGCCTGTTTTTTGAGTCAACGAGCCATGTTGTTATTTGATGAACCTATGAGTGGTCTGGATCCAAAAGCGCGTGCATACTTGAAGAGTCATTTAATTAATTTAAAAGCCCTGGGAACCACGCTTTTTTTCAGTACACACTTATTAGCGGACGTGGAGAGTATTTGTGATCGTATTATTATACTGCATGAGGGCGAGGTGTTTTTTAACGGTACGCCAGCGCAATGTTGTCGGGATTTCCAGGCCGACAGCCTTGAGCAGGCCTACTTGACATGTATAGGTGCTATTGCGAAAGTTTAAAGGTTTAGAAACCAGGTCTAATTAGAATATACTTATAGTTAATGAAACATAAAACGACCATTACACAATTCCTATTGGCTTTATTAATAGTCATAAGCATGAGTGCTGATGCACGCATGTATCAGTGGACGGAATCAGATTCTGGCACAACTCACTTTTCGGGCAAGCCACCGGTTTGGTATCGAAGCTCAGCAGGCGGGCCCAGAGTATACGTGTTTGATAATGGACGCTTAATTGATGATACAGCTATCGAGGTTGATGATGATGTTCGTCATCAATTAAGACAGCAGGCTTTTGTATTGGTAGAACAAGACAGAGAAGATGCCAGGAAAAAGAACGCCAAGGCACTTGAGTTAAAGCAAAAATATGTCAAAGAAAAACCAAAGCAATCTGATGAATCCAGACAACGCGAGTCTGAACAAGAATCGCTGGATCAAATGCTGGAAGATGAAGCTATTGCCACGCAAGATGAGGCTGAAGAAGAAACAGAGGATAGTAGCAATAAGAAACTGGAAGACGAGTTACGTGCAATGATTGCTGATTGGGAAAAGTCACAAACCGATATTGCTAAAAAGCGCCTGGGTGAAGCAGCCGAATAATCAAGTTCCTGAAATTCTTAAAATAATGATTTAAGGGTTTGCCAAAAACCGTTTTTCTGGTCGGACAATAGTGATTTCATCGAGAGTAAAGCTTCATTTTGAGGGTTAATTTGCAAACCAATGTTTATGTAGCTTTGTGTCTTCTCTATTTCGTTGTTAGCCATAGAACGTTCTGCGAGGATTGCGTAACGTTCAGCAATTGCCAGTATCCCATCATAGGCCTTCTGGTTGTCAGGCTGTAGTTCCAGCAAACGGGAAAAATAATAATAAGCATTATCTTTTTCCGGGTAGGTTAATTTATATTCATCCAGGCTTTTCTTCCCTAACCACGCCAGTGCGCTCGTTACTTCTTCCGAAACAGGCTGCGGTTGTGCCTCCGCCTGTTCTGACTCGGGTTGTTTACCGTCCGCTGAGGCTTGAATCGTTTCTAAAGTTTGTTCAGCCAGGTTTTCGCCCTTTGAAGCTGTTATTGGTAAAACCGAATTAGTTGATACCTTGTCAATTTTTACGCTAGAAGTTTTTAATTTTATTTCTACAAACTGAAGACTAAAGAAAAAGGTTGCAGAAAACGCTAAAAGTATCATTAGTACAAGCATTGTCTTCTTTTTGGTTTTCTGTTTTTCGTCACTTTGGCCAGTAACGTCAAAATCGGTGACTAATTGATCGTTATCGACGATTGCTTGAAGTTTTTTTACACTTACCAGCATTGCTTCCGCACTGGGGAAACGTTCGTCAAGCTTTTTGGCCATCATCTGGTTTAGCAATGGCTGATAAACAGAAAGTTTTTCTGGCAATGTGGGTACGGGAGACGTTTTGTGTTGAATTACAATATCAATCATAGAATCGGAATGATAGGGCTTATAGCCGGTCAACATTTCATAAAATATACAACCAAGACTATAGATATCTGAACGACCATCTACTCGCTGCCCATCTGACTGTTCCGGACTAACATAATTCGGACTACCAAGAAAAATACCGGTAGAAGTGAGGTCCATCTCCTGATCGGTTTGTTTGGCAATGCCAAAATCAGTCAGTAATGGGGTATCTTCATCGCGGAAAAGAATGTTTGCCGGTTTCACATCCCGATGTATAACGTTATGCGCGTGTGCGCTGCTCAATGCAGAGCCTATTTTAGCCACTATATCGAGTGCGGTCTTCGGTGAGACATGGGATTGCATTCGTTTTTTCAAGTCGCCGCCATGGACATACTCCATGGAGATATATAGTTCTTCACCGGCCATGCCAATATCAAAAATAGTGACTATATTTGGATGGTGCATAGACGCGATGATTCGACCCTCGTCTATGAAACGCTGAGTCATGTCGCTGCCGCTCGCACGGTTGGATTGGTCAAGAATTTTGAGAACTACAGAGCGATTCAGGGATTCCTGTACAGCCAGATAAACGGTGGCCATCCCTCCTTTGCCAATCTCTCTCTCTATTTTATAACCTGGTATTTCCATGGTATTTATTAAGGTCTTCTCAAATCAGGTATTGCAGGTGTAATAATAATTATTTTTTATTCGTAGAAGTTTAGCCGATACAGATTTTAAAAAATATAGTTATTCAACAGCAACTGGCATAAATAGAACGAAGTTTCAGGGACTTAAAGCAACTACCGAGTTGCAGGACAATTTTATAGGCCAAGACCGTTGACGAGTAGGCTAGTCGTGGCATTATGTCAGGATGAAAGAACAACTAGAAGATACCCAGGAGCGGCGCAGCACCAGTAACAAACTGATTCAGGAGATGTTAACGGAGCGAAATCAGCTGTTGTCATTATTGTTACAAGTCTCAGCAGAAGGGTCCGAGGCTGGCTGTGTTAAGTCTGTCGCTGATCTCGAAGAATTTAACCAGGTATTGGTTGATTATATTGCGGCCGGGCATTTTGGGCTTTATGAACGAATCTCTGAAGGTAATGAACGCAGGCAGGCCATGCTTGAACTCGCAGCAGAGATATACCCGCGCATTGAGCAGACAACAGAAATAGCTTTAGCGTTCGATGAAAAATACAACCCGGAAAATAACGAGGACGAACTACATAATTTCGACAAAGACCTGTCAATTCTGGGCGAAGAATTAACCACGCGTATTGAACTTGAAGATAAACTGATAAATTTATTGCTTAAACCTAAAGCCTGACGAAAGATTAGTCAGCTGCTTTTAATTTAGACTGAATATAATCTGTATGTGAGATATAGAGCAAGTCTGCGATTTTTCTAATGTAATACTCTTCGTATTTATCAAGTACTGCATCGGCATAAGCTACGTGCCACAAACTTTCGATAATATTTATTTTGCCAGCCATGGACAGTGAGTCGTTTAAAAGTTTAGTAAACTCATAGAGTGACACAGCATGATCGACTTCACTTTCAGCCAGTTTAATCAGTTCTTCAATTTTATCATCACTCAAACTATAGTGTTCAGTTAAGATTTTTTTAACCGTGTTACGTTCTTCTTGCTGGAAATGATTATCAGCCAGGCTAATTTCTATCAACAAAACAGCTGTTGCTAGTTCAATAGTATTATCTTGAGAGGCATTTCCAGCCGTATTATCCGTAAATAGAGTCTCAAAATAGTCTTTTATATTTTTAATCATTTCAAATCAGTTGTTGGCGTGTTTTTGATTATAGTGACCATCGACAAAACTTATAAAAAAGTGATTAATCAATGGGTGTCTAATAGGCGTTGTTGAGTCAGTAGCTTCAAGATTTCTTTCTGCCACATAGGTGGTTTGATGGGAGTTATCTACCAGAACATGATACCAGGGCTCATCTTTTGGTGGTTTAGACTTGGCCATCGCATCATACCAATCTTCAGTACCATTAAAGACGGCATCTATATCAAATATTACGCCGCGATAATCGAATTTTCGATGATGAATAATTTGACCTGGTGAAAACTTGGCATGTTGCATAACAAATAATTTATAACCGGTAGTAAGTGAGCAGGTATAATCATAACAGAAAGGAAATTAACTTTTTAAGAACCTTTCATTTTTAGTGACAGTAATAACAAATTTCTAAAGACTGCAAATGCGAATTCCAAGACTTTTTATTGATATGCCATTAGCCAGTGGTGAGACTGTTCTCTTGCCACGTGACAAGGCGCATTATATTTCCAATGTGCTGAGAATGCGCGCTGCTGATCCAATAAAATTATTTAATAATCTTGGTTATGAATATGAAGCGAGAGTTGTTGATATTACGAAAAAAGCGGCACAGATTAAAGTTTTAAAATCAATTCAAATAGACAATGAATCCCCGTTAAAAATCACACTGTGCCTGGCCATAGCGCGAGGCCAGCATATGGACTTTTCTATACAAAAAGCGGTTGAGCTGGGCGTATATAATATAGTTCCTGTTATTTCTGAATTCAGCAATGTAAAGCTTGAGGATAGTCGTGTACAAAACAAACTGACACATTGGCAAAATATCATTATCAGTGCTGCAGAACAGTGTGGCAGAAATAGATTAACGCAACTTCAAAAGCCGCTTCCCTTTACTGAATGGTTGCAGCTGGATACGTCCATGAAGCGACTGATATTGCATCCCGCAAGTCAGCAATCACTGTCAGATATAGGTCTACAGGAGAATGAGTTAAGCTTAATTATCGGTCCGGAAGGCGGGTTTAGTGATCATGAACTTAAGTCGTCGGAAGAAAAAGGTTGTATCCCGATTAGTATGGGACCAAGGATCTTGAGAACCGAAACAGCTGTGGTGGCGGCAGTGAGCAACGCACAACAGTTATGGGGAGACTTGAATTAACCGCGTTTGATACCAATATGGTATAAACGCCTTATATAATTTAATAACGATAGAATTAATTTAACATGACTTTGAATGAAATAGTGACGGTCCCTCATCTGACAACTGCCTTAACCGGGCCTTTTCAAAGCCTGGAACGTTTAATGCTGGATAACCAGATAGCGATTGAAGCCTGGTTTAGAAATGCATGGCGAGAAACACAAGCGCCTTTTTATGCCTCAGTCGATTTGCGCAACGCCGGTTATAAAATAGCGCCGATAGATACAAACCTGTTTCCGGCGGGTTTCAATAACCTGAACCCTTCATTTGAAGCATTATGTATCCATGCTGTACAAATGGCGATTGAATCCATAGGGCTGCCAATAGATAAGATATTGCTGGTGCCGGAAAACCATACTCGTAATTTGTTTTACATGGAAAACATTGCCAGTCTGCAATCAATAATTGAAAAAGCCGGGTTCGAAGTCCGTGTCGGGAGTTTGATGCCTGATTTGGATAGCCCCATGAAGATTGAGCTTGAGTCTTCGCGGTCTGTCTTGCTGGAGCCATTGCAGCGTGATCAAAACCGGATCCTTCTGGAAGGCTTCGATCCGGATCTTGTCGTTTTAAACAATGATCTGGCAACAGGCCAACCTGAAATATTTAAAGACATAGAACAAGTCATTACTCCGCCGACCGCTCTAGGTTGGTCCTCACGTTTAAAATCCAATCACTTCACCTTTTATCAGCGAGTTGCACAGGAATTTTCCGAGTTAATAGATATCGATCCCTGGTTGATCGACCCTATGTTTCGTAATTGTGGTGAAGTAGATTTTATGAAGCGAGAAGGGGTCGATTGTTTGTCGAAAAATGTAGATGCTTTATTAACCGCTATACAAACCAAATATGATAAGCATGGTGTGAAGTGTAAACCATTTGTTATGGTGAAAGCAGATGCCGGAACCTATGGCATGGGTGTTATGACGATACATGACGCGGACGAGATCGCAGCGCTGAACCGCAAGGAACGAACAAAAATGGCGACCACCAAGGAAGGACAAAAAGTCAGCAAGGTGATTATTCAGGAAGGCGTCTATACTCATGAAACGTGGGGTACGGACGATACTGTCGCGGAACCTGTCGTTTATATGTTAGGCCATCAGGTCGTGGGCGGTTTTTATCGCGTTCATGCCAAACGTTCAGCAAGTCAGAATCTTAATGCGCCGGGTATGCGCTTCGAGCCATTGGCATTTGACGATTGTTGTATCTCGCCCGACCCACATCAGGATCCTGACTGTCATCAGAATCGATTTTATACTTATGGCGTCATTGCACGATTAGCCTTATTGGCCGCTGCGCGTGAAATCGCTAACGTTGTTTAATTATTTTTTTCACCTTACCAAAATGCCGACGACTGACATCTAATTCAATTGGCATGTCCAATAGTTTGATGGTGTGTTGCCCTCCTACTGTCTTTGTTAGAGCTTCGATATGTTTTGTTGCCACCAGCGCATTTCTATGGATGCGGATAAAGTGATCCTTGAATTCAGTCTCCAGTGCCACAAGAGGTTCATCGATCAATAGTTCACCACCTGGCCAGGCGGCTGTGACGTATTTTTGTTCTGCTTTAAGATAATAGATATTTTCAATCGCGAGCAATCGTATATTACCCTGAACCATAGCACTAAGGTGTGTTCGGGCATTACTTGTTTTTTCAGTTTTATTTAGTAACGCCAGTTTGGATTGACTGATAACTGTAGCGCGCTCAATCGCAATCTTTAATCGCTCTTTTCGTATCGGTTTAAGCAGATAGTCAACTGCGTTTGCGTCAAAGGCGCTCAAGCTGTGATCCTGATATGCGGTTGTGAAGACTATTGCTGGCGGCGATGGAAGCTGTAATAAATGATTTGCGAGTTCAAGCCCATCCATGCCCGGCATACGTATATCTAACAAAATAATTTCCGGTATTTCCCTGGTGATTTTATCCAGGGCTTCTATCCCATTGCAGGCTTCAATAATATTGATATCGGGGTAGAGTTCGAGCACAAGGTCATGCAATCGTTCCCGCGCCAGCGCTTCATCATCAACGATTAATATTTTCATAAACGTTTATAAGGCAAACTTACTATTACTGTGTAATGGTCATTTTTGCTTTCAATCAATAAGCCACTGTTTTCACCAAAGATCGTGTTTAATCGCTGGCGAATATTTTCCTGTGCATGTTTATTTCCCTTATGTGTATCAACATTATTATCCGATGGAATGGGATTAGTAAAAATGATCTGAAGTTTATTGTCACTAAACGAGCCACTTACATTAATTGTGCCGCCTTCTGGCAATCGTTCTATACCATGATAAATGGTGTTTTCGAGTAAGGGTTGCAGTGTCAATGTCGGTATCAAGGCATCTTCAGGTAATGCATCAATATTCCATTCAACATGTAATCGATCACCAAGCCGGTGTCCTTCTATGCGAAGGTAGTGTTGGCACAGTTTCCATTCATCAGAGATTTTATAGAGTTCCGTTGGTTCGAGTAAGCTCGCCCTGAATAGATCGGCCAGGTCTTCTATAGATTGTTCGGCCAGTTCAGGCGCTTTGCGGGTCAGGCTGGCGATGGTATTCATGCAGTTGAATAAGAAATGCGGTCGGATTCTTGATTGCAATGCCTGATAACGTGAGTGTGCGGCAGATTCTATATTCTTTCGCCATTGATGCTGCACATAGAGATAACGTAATACGATGGCGCCTACTATGGCTGAAATACCCAAAGAACGAAGCAGAAAAAGACTGTGTATATTTTGTTCAGGGCCAACTCTGTCGGGGTAAGCGTATAGCGACCACCAGGCCAATTCTGTAATGATGAACGATATTAATAGAATTAATAAATAGCTAAAGGCTGCCGCTTTTTTTTCAGTAAGCGATGCTATAAAGCCTTTGAGTAAACAGAGTGAACCAACACAGCTTAATGCAATCAACTGGATGAACAGCGAATTCATAGCGAGATCGAGCAATAGTCCGGTTTTATAGAGCGGCAGAGCCAGCGTTAATACGAAGGCCAGCAGTTCTGCGCTCAAAACGACAATAAACAGGGCTTCCACACTACAAAAATCTGGCAGGAAGCTGGTTTTATCTTGCTCGTTTTGGCTAGTCATCTGAAAATCGGCTGCTTTAGGTTAAGCATAAGTTATACTGTTGTTTGCAAAAAATTAAACTCAAAATCACTGAAATGACCTCAAAAGATACAGAAAAGCCCTGGGGCGGTAGATTCACAGCCCCGACAGATGAATTTGTTGAACAATTCACTGAATCAGTTTCCTATGATCAACGCCTTGCGCATTATGACATCATGGGTTCAATAGCTCACGTGACGATGTTGGCGAAAGTGGGTGTTATTTCAAAAAAAGAAAGCATCCAGATTATTTCTGCTCTGAAAAAGATTGAGCTTGATATCAACGCAGGTCAGTTTCAATGGCAAACAGCGCTTGAAGATGTACATATGAATATCGAAACAGCGTTGGTGGCACGTATTGGAGATGTGGGTAAAAAATTACATACCGGACGCTCGCGAAATGACCAGATTGCAACTGATATTCGCCTGTACTTACGTGACGAAATTGATCTCGTCTGTGAGCAGATTGACGCAGTATTAAAAGCATTATTGGAACTGGCGTCAGAACATGCCAGCACCATAATGCCAGGGTTTACGCATCTGCAGTCGGCACAACCGGTCACTTTTGGACATCATTTATTAGCCTGGGCCGAGATGTTGCTGCGTGATCGCTCGCGGTTACTGGATTGTCGTAAAAGACTTAATCTATTGCCTTTGGGTTCTGCGGCGCTGGCGGGTACCAGTTATCCAATCGACCGAAAAATGGTTGCTGAAGAATTAGGTTTTGACGGCGTGACACAAAATTCACTGGATGCGGTGAGTGATCGTGATTTTGCGATAGAGTTTACGGCGGCCGCGAGTTTAATCATGATGCATCTTTCCCGGTTTTCTGAAGAACTGGTGATCTGGATGTCACAGGCTAGCGGCTTTATCGATCTTGGAGATGCCTGGTGTACGGGTTCATCGATCATGCCGCAAAAGAAAAACCCCGATATTCCTGAACTGGTCAGGGGTAAAACTGGTCGAGTTTATGGTGATTTGACTGCGCTACTTACCTTGATGAAGGCTCAGCCACTCGCCTATAACCGCGATAATCAGGAAGACAAGGAGAGTCTGTTCGACGCGGTAGACACGGTAAAAATGTGTTTGATCGCCTATGCTGGATTGATTCCTACGATTACAGTCAACAGAGAGGTTATGTACAAGGCGGCTGCAGCCGGGTTTGCCACAGCAACAGATCTTGCCGATTATTTAGTGGTTAACGGGCTTCCCTTCAGGGATGCACATGAGGTTGTTGGTAAAACGGTTCAGTACGCTATTCAACACGAGAAAGACTTGCCATCGTTGACACTGCGAGAACTGCAAAAATTCAGTAAGGTCATCAAAGAGGATGTATTTGCAGTATTGGAACTTGAAGGATCGGTCTCTGCTCGTGATCATATCGGTGGTACAGCGCCGAAACGGGTCAAGGCAGCAATTAAACGACTTAAAAAGCAAATTAAATAAATGACGCAGGTAAATTTTAAATGAAATTTTTGATTAAATTAATTCTTGGACTTGGTGTGTTAGGCATCATTGTTATTGGTGCAGCGGCTATAACATTGGCGTATATCGATCCAAATGACTATAAAGACACTATCGCGAGCAAAGTTAAAGAAGAAACCGGTCGTGACTTGAGTATAGACGGCAATATTGGTCTCACGTTTTATCCCTGGTTAGGTCTCGACATTGAAGGCGTGACTTTGAGTAATGCTAATGGTTTTGGCAAAGAACCTTTTCTGCAAACTAAAACTATCAAAGCACGCGCAAA
>JBFIJV010000058.1:0-10035 GCA_041600575.1 Gammaproteobacteria bacterium
CCGCATCAGGCCAACACGCGCATTATTTCTGCCACGGCAAAGAAACTTGGCATGTCTATGGATCGCGTCATTGTTACTGTTGACCAGCACGGTAATACTTCTGCTGCATCAGTGCCGTTAGCACTTGATGTTGCAGTCAGGGATGGCCGAATCAAAGCAAATGAAACAGTTTTATTAGAAGCATTTGGTGGTGGTTTTACCTGGGGTTCAGTCCTGTTACGTTATTAATTTATTTTCAACTGTTTATACATAATTAAAATGAGTAGTAGTTCCAAACTTGCCGTCGTATTTCCAGGTCAAGGTTCCCAATCTTTAGGCATGATGGATAGTGTGCTTGAAGAATATCCCGAGATTAATAATTCATTCGCCATTGGATCAGATATTTTAGGCTACGATCTACTACAAATAATAACTTCAGACCCTGAAGAAAAACTAAATCAAACCGAAATAACACAACCGGCATTACTGGTTTCCGCTTATGCAATATGGTCTGTCTGGCAGAAAAAAAATGATTTAAAACCAATAGTGCTAGCGGGCCATAGTCTTGGAGAATACACAGCGCTGGTTTGTGCTGGCGTAATAAGTTTTGAAGATAGTATCGCTCTTGTTGCCGAGAGAGGTCGATGCATGCAACGAGCTGTGCCTGATGATATGGGCGCAATGGCAGCGATTCTGGGTCTGGATGATGCTCAAATTGTTAAGGTTTGTAATGAAAGTGCTGAAGATGAAATTGTATCGGCTGCTAATTTCAATTCACCCGGACAAGTCGTAATTGCAGGTCATAAAGCGGCCGTTGAAAGAGCAATAATTGCTGCAAAAGATGCAGGAGCAAAACGTGCAATGATCTTACCGGTCAGTGTGCCTTCTCATTGCCTGCTTATGAAACAGGCAGCTGATGAATTTGCAGAAACGTTGAATCAAATTACTTTTAGCGATGCGACAATTCCTGTATTACAAAATGTCGATGCGGTAGTGAAATCAACAGCGGATGAAATCAAGGCTGCATTACTGGAGCAATTATATAAACCGGTGCTATGGGTCGATTGTATAAATAGTATAAAAAATATGGGCGTTAATAGAGTGATTGAATGTGGGCCCGGAAAAGTATTGTCTGGATTGATTAAGCGTATAGACAGAGACCTGGAAATATCGTCTATTCATGATGCAGACACTCTTTCAAACGCATTAGCATAATTCAAGAGCAAATATATTATGACTGAGAAATATAAAGATAAGACAGTATTGGTGACAGGTGCCAGTCGCGGTATCGGTAAAGCCATTGCAATTAAATTCGCAGCGCAAGGCGCTTTTGTGATCGGTACAGCCACATCAGAAACATCAGCCAATCAAATTACAAAAAACCTGACGGACGATAATCTCTCTGGAACAGGTCTCATATTAAATATAGCCGACAAGACTTCGGTAGAGGTTTTTGAAGATAAGCTTAAACAATTAAAAGCCCCCGATATACTCGTCAATAATGCCGGAATCACTCGTGATAATTTATTGATGCGTATGAAAGATGATGAATGGGAAGATGTGGTTAATACCAATTTAACCGGTATGTACCGTGTTACAAAATTATGTTTACGTGCGATGATGAAAGCACGTTATGGACGCATTATTAATATCAGTTCCGTGGTTGGCTTATCCGGCAATCCCGGACAAACTAATTATTCTGCATCAAAAGCCGGCATGATTGGTTTTACTCGATCATTAGCGAGAGAAGTTGGTTCCAGAGGTGTTACTGTAAACGCCGTCGCCCCGGGTTTTATTGAAACTGATATGACAAATGAATTGAGTGAAGAGGTTCGTGATTCGGTTTTAAACCAAATAGCATTAGGACGTTTAGGTCAAGCAGATGAAATAGCCAGTGTGGTTGATTTTTTAGCATCTGATGATGCGGCCTATATTACCGGACAAACTATTAGCGTAAATGGTGGGATGTATATGGGATAGACTCTATTATTAACATTAAATTATTTATATAAGATACTGATATATAAGATAATATATATCTGTCTGTAATCTAAGTTGCAAGAAGATTTCATTTCACTAAACTTAGCACACGAAAAACGGCCAATGAGCCGCTAAGGGAGGATTTATTAATCATGAGTAGTGTTGAAGAACGCGTAAAAAAAATCGTTGTAGAACAACTGGGCGTTAAAGAAGATGAGGTTACTAATGAAGCATCTTTCGTAGATGATCTAGGTGCAGATTCTCTGGACACGGTAGAATTGGTTATGGCATTGGAAGAAGAATTCAAGACTGAAATTCCCGATGAAGAAGCTGAAAATATAACTACAGTCAACCAGGCAGTTAGTTACATCAATGCACATTTAGAATAACTGAAAATAAAAAGGACACACAAGGCCGCGTTTTGATAAATCTCTTGCGCGGCTTTTTTTATTTTCCGGGTTTGGGAATTTAAAATGTGAGAATAGTTTTCTGAATATCAGCTTAAATAAAAAACAGGTATTGTCGAAGTGAGTAAACGTCGTGTAGTAATAACAGGTCTGGGCATGGTTACGCCGGTTGGTAATAACGTAACTGAAAGTTGGAAGAATATTCTTGCGGGGAAAAGCGGCATTGCCCTGATAGAACATTTTGATACCTCCGGTTTTAGTGTTCGTATCGGTGGTTCGATCAAACACCTTGATGTCGATAGCTACATTCCGAAAAAAGAACAAAAGAAAATGGATCCTTTTATTCATTATGGCCTTGCTGCAGGGATACAGGCACTGAAAGATTCCGGTTTGGAAGTTACTGATGAAAATGCCGCACGTATTGGTGTTGCGATTGGTTCAGGTGTTGGAGGATTGCCCGGTATTGAAAAAGGTACGCGTGATTTTCTTAAAGGTGGGGCCAGAAAAGTGTCTCCTTTCTTTATCCCAAGCAACATCATTAATATGATCTCTGGACACTTATCGATTATGTATGGCTTAAAAGGGCCCAATTTTGCTATTGCAACAGCTTGTACGACCGGTACCCACAACATAGGTGATGCGGCCAGGTTGATTGAATATGGTGATGCAGATGTCATGATCGCTGGCGGTGCAGAAATGGCAAGTTCTGAAAATGGATTAGCCGGGTTTGCATCAGCTCGAGCACTCTCAACCAGAAATGATGAACCCGAACGGGCAAGTCGTCCCTGGGACAAGGGTAGAGATGGTTTTGTATTGAGTGACGGCGCGGGTGTTGTTGTATTGGAAGAATATGAACACGCTAAAAAAAGAGGCGCAAACATTTACGCAGAAGTAGCCGGTTATGGTATGAGTGGAGATGCATATCATATGACCGCACCATCCGAGAATGGAGAAGGCGCAGCAAACTGTATGCTGAACGCTTTAAGAAACGGTGGTATTAATTACAATGAAGTTGATTATATTAATGCACACGGCACCTCGACACCGGCCGGTGATATTGCAGAAACAATGGCAGTAAAACGGGTCTTTAAAGATGATGCAAAATCGGTAGCCGTGAGTTCCACTAAATCGATGATCGGTCATTTGCTAGGTGCTGCCGGCGGCGTTGAAGCTATATTCTCAATATTAGCGATTCGCGATCAGGTTGCTCCACCAACAATCAATCTTGATGATCCTGATCCTGAATGTGATTTGGATTATGTGCCACATACCGCACGGGAAATGAAAATCGATATTGCGCTTTCCAACTCATTTGGTTTCGGCGGCACCAATGGGTCACTCGTTTTTAAAAAAATCACATAGCCGTATAGATTACAAATTCACATGGCACTCAAATCCCTGGTAAATGGTAAGTCGAGTGATGAAATCTCCTTACAAGATCGCGGTTTACAATATGGCGATGGTTTGTTTGAAACCATTGCCGTAGAGCATGAACAGTTATTATGTTGGGATGAACACATTGCCAGATTAAAAACAGGTTGTGACCGACTAAATATCCAGCCAATTGATGCAACTGTATTATTAGAAGAAGCCGCTCGTTTGATAAATTCCAGAGAACGAGGCGTCATTAAGATCATAATTACTCGAGGGCAGGGTGGCCGCGGCTATGCTACTGCCAAAGAAAACAACAGCAGCAGGATTATTAGTTTGTATCCATGGCCCGACCATGATCAGGCAAGTCCATCATCAGGTGTGCAAACCAGGGTCTGTAATTATCGTTATGCAATAAATCCTGGATTGGCCGGTATAAAGCATCTTAATCGCCTGGAGCAGATACTAGCTCGATCAGAATGGGAAGATAGCTCAATCGCTGAAGGCATTGTCATGGATCATGATGGTAATGTTATCGAAGGTACAATGAGCAATATTTTTTATATTGTTGATGACACTTTATTTACTCCGGATACAAGTTGTAGCGGGATCAACGGTATAGTCAGACAAAAAATTATTGAACTGGCCGCTGCCATGCAAATAGAGCTACGCATAAAAAAGATTTCACTTGAGAACTTAATGTCAGCGGATGAAGTTTTTATGTGCAATAGTATTATTGGTATATGGCCAATAAAGATGATTGATGAAAAGTCTTTTCCGGTTGGTGAAACAACCCGTCAAATCAGACAATCATTAGCAAAAAATAAAGTTATCCCGGCACTATGTTAAAACGTCTGCCTGGATTAACGATACTCGCTTTATGTTTTTCTATTATTACTGCGGTTTTATTGTATCAGGACTATAAAAACTACCTCGACACACCGTTGAATATTGACGATCCTTTGGTATTTACTGTGCAAGCAGGCATGTCTTTTGCCAACGTTAATCAGCAACTCAGTCAGCTCGGTTTAAATAATAATTCAGAATACCTTGAAATCCTTGCTCGCTACTCGGGTAAAGCAAACAAGATCAAGACCGGGGAATATTTATTAACCGTTGGATTAAAACCTGAAGAACTTCTGGACCTACTTGTCTCTGGCAAGGTCATTCAATATTCATTTACCTTGCTTGAAGGTTGGCAGATTAGAGAAATGCTGGAAGCCGTTCATGCCACGGATTTGCTTGTACATACCTTGTCTAACGTTAACGAAGACAATCTCATGCAAGTGCTGGGCTATACAGAAACGGCAGCGGAAGGATTATTTTTCCCTGACACTTATTCCTTTCCAAAAAACACCACTGACAAGGCTTTTTTGCAAAGGGCCTATCAACGGTTGCAAGATGTATTAGCGGAAGAATGGCAAGCTCGTGCCGAGGATTTGCCTTACCAAACCCCTTACGAAGCATTGATAATGGCTTCTATCATAGAAAAAGAGACTGGTCTGGCTAGCGAACGCGGCACTATTGCCGGCGTGTTTGTTCGTCGTTTGAATAAAAATATGAAGTTGCAAACCGATCCCACTGTCATCTATGCAATGGGGAAACAATTTAATGGCAATATACGTAAAAAAGATCTGGGTATAGATTCACCGCATAACACTTATCGGTATAAAGGGTTACCTCCAACACCTATAGCTTTAGTCGGTCGCGAAGCAATCCACGCGGCATTGCATCCGGAACCGGGCAAATCGCTTTATTTTGTTGCAAAAGGCGATGGTTCACATTACTTTTCAGAGACCTTAACCGAACATAATCGCGCTGTTGCAAAATACCAATTAAAAAAATGATGCGTTCAACGTTAAATGAATACTAAAGGCTTATTTATCACTCTTGAGGGAGTTGAAGGTGCTGGCAAAAGTACCTTGATGGATTTTGTCGCAGATTTATTTATTAAAGCGGGACATGACATTGTAAAGACCCGAGAGCCTGGTGGCACAAAAACGGGCGAGCAGATACGCGACATCTTATTAGACAGTAATAATATTGGTTTAACGGACAACACAGAGTTGCTATTAATGTTTGCGGCAAGAATGCAGCACATAGAACAGGTGATTAAGCCAGCCCTTGCATCAACTAAAGTAGTGATCTGTGATCGCTTTACCGATGCAAGCTATGCTTATCAGGGTGGTGGTAGAGGAATTGATGAGGCGCGTATAAGAACACTTGAAGATTGGGTTCAGGAAGGTCTGGAACCTGATCTGACACTACTGTTTGATCTTGATGTTGAGATAGGTTTGCGTCGAGCAGGTAAACGAAGCGAGGCTGATCGCTTTGAACAAGAAGAAAAAGAATTTTTTGAACGTATCCGCAATTGCTATCTTGATCGAGCCAAACTTGAATCCGATCGTTTTCGCATCGTTGACGCGGCACAATCATATGAAAATGTGAAACAACAAATTCAAAAAATCATGAACTATTATCTATGATCGATATTTATCCCTGGCAAAATAAACAGTGGCAACGTTTTATGGAGATGCAACACCAAAACCGCATGCCCCATGCCATCTTATTGAGTGGTCCTGAAGGGATTGGCTTAAATCGCTTTGCACAAACTATCGCGATGCAATTGCTCTGTCTGTCTAAGAACCCGGAAACAAACCGTGCCTGTGGAACATGTCAGAGCTGCCAGTTATATAGTGCCGGTAATCATCCTGATCTGAATATCATTGAGCCTGAAGAACCGGGTAAACAACTCAAGATCGCCCAGGTTCGTGAACTGATCGAATATGTTGGATTAAAAAGCTTTTCTGGCAAACGCAAGATAGCCATTCTGGAACCGGCCGATGCCATGAATCGTGCTACGGCTAATGCCTTGTTAAAAACACTGGAAGAACCACCTTCGCAATCGATGCTGTTTCTATTGAGTCATCGACCTTCAAAATTACCGATCACCATCAGAAGCCGTTGTCAGAAGATCGATTTTAAACCTGTTTATGATGAGACTGCGTCAGACTGGCTTAACCAACAGCCCAATGATTCTGAACTGTCGACCGAGGCATTACTCCGATTATCCGGAGGCGGGCCATTAAAAGCGGTGTCATTGATTGAGGATGAACAATTAAAATTTCGTCTTACCTTGATCAAGGATTTGAAATTAATGGGCAAAAAGAATTGCGACCCGGTTCAGATCGCCAGTAACTGGCAGACGTTGGGGCTGGAAAATATTCTTTCCTGGCTCATGAAAATCATACTGGATCTGATTCGTCTAAAGTTACTTCATGAAAGAGCAAATTTGATAAACCTTGACTTGAAAGAAGACTTGCAAGACCTTGTAAATTCATTAGACTTGGTCGCATTGGTCAGGAATTATGATTTCGTACTATTGAAATACCAACAATCGGCCGGACCAATGAATTACAATCCATTAAGCATACTTGAAGAGGTTGTTTTGCATTGGAACAACCCCGAAATAGCAATACAGCAACGGGAGTAAAGATAAATGGCTGCTGGCCGTGATCCAAGACAAGGTATCTTATCTCTAACAATTCGAGATAAAAGTGCGCTTTATGCTTCTTATATGCCATTTGTAAAGAATGGGGGTTTATTCATCCCTACGGCAAAGTCCTACAAATTAGGCGATGAAGTCTTCATGTTGCTGACTTTAACCGATAGTAAAGATAAATTGCCGGTTGCCGGTAAAGTCGTCTGGATTACACCTAAAGGTGCACAAGGTAATAAAACGGCCGGTATTGGTGTCCAATTCAGTGAACTGGATAAAGGTGCGACCAAGAGCAAGATTGAAAATCAATTAGCGGGTGCTTTAAAATCTGATCGACCAACACACACCATGTGATGTTGTAAGTAACTAATTTAAAAACAGATTCTATTCCAATTGTGTCCTCTCTGATAGATTCTCACTGTCACATCCCGTTATTGAGCGAAGATTTAGCGGTTAGTGACATTATTGATAACGCCAAGCAAAACGATATTGAGCACATGCTGTGTGTTGCCATCGACCTTGAAGGCTCACCCGATATTATTGATCTGGCTAAACAGAATCCAATGATCTCTGCTTCGGTCGGCGTGCATCCGAACACTGAATTAAAAACTGAAGTCAGTGTGGACGATATCCTCACTTTGGCCAGTGATGAGGAGGTTGTCGCCATTGGCGAGACCGGTCTTGATTACTTTCGCAGTGAAGGTGATCTGGAGTGGCAACGCGATAGATTTAGGACGCATATCAAGGCCGCCAGGGAAATCAACAAACCACTCATCATTCATACACGAAATGCAAAAGAAGATGTTATTCGCGTGCTAACAGAAGAGGGCGCAGATAAGGTAGGTGGTGTTATGCATTGTTTTGTTGAAGATTGGGAAACAGCACAAGCTGCAATGGACCTTAACTTTTTGATCTCATTTTCCGGAATAGTCACTTTCAAGAATGCAAAGGACCTGCATGAAGTTGCAAAACTGGTTCCTCTGGAGCGCATGCTGGTTGAAACAGATTCACCGTATTTGGCGCCAGTGCCGTTTAGAGGCAAGACCAACCAACCTGCCTATGTGCGTCATGTAGCTGAATTCATCGCCACATTAAAAGATATTGAATTTGATCTTCTAGCGCAGAAAACAACTGAAAACTACCGCAGTTTATTCAATTAAATCATATATTAAACTGTAATAGCTCAAGTGCTTTATCGATAGTGTTTTGGCTAGTATAGAAATGCGGTGAAAAGCGAATGCCACCTGCACGATTTGCACATATCACCTTATTTTTCATCAACTTGGAATATAATTCCGGCATGCCTAATCCTTCAATCTTGAAGGTAACGATCCCGGCATAATCCGGTTTTTCAGTCGGAGATATAAATTTTAATGAAGGTATATCCTTAATATTATCAATAATATAAGAACTATTATTAATAATATTATTTGATATATTCGCTATCCCGACTTCCTCGATTAAAGACAAACTGGCAGACAGAGCGTGTATACCCAACATATTTGGGCTACCACATTCGAAGCGTTTGCCGGAATCTGCTAGCTGCCAATCTTTTTCCGCGTAGTTTCCAGCATCTTTTACCATATGCCAGCCATATTGATGCAGGGTCAAAGAATCTCTGATCTCAGCACGACAATAAAACAAGGCAATACCTTCCGGTCCTAACATCCACTTATGGGCATCAGCCATGACAAAATCTGCATATATTGACTGACAATCAAACGGCAGGGCACCTAAGCTTTGGATCGCATCAACACAAAACAGAATATCTTCAGAGCGGCAAAATTCCCCAATCTGAGTAAGGTTTAAACATCGACCAGTCCCGTATTCAACTGAACTGATCGTTAGCAATCGTGTATTGCTATCACAAGCATCTATCAACGCTTGTTCGGGTGTTTTGGCCTGAGACAGGTCAACTTCACGGAACTCAATGCCTTTGTCAGCCTGTGCCAGCCAGGGTAGTCTGTTTGAAGGGAATTCCTCATTAGAACTAACGATATTCTCACCAGAACGCCAATCGATGCCTTCAGCAACAACAGACAAGGCTTCTGAAGTGTTTTTCAATAACGATATATCGTCAGCAGCAGGCGCGTTTATCAGGCGCTTTATTTGTTGGCGCAATTCGGCTTCTTTTTTGAGCCAGACCAGATAATTTGTGGCGCCTGTAGTGGTGTTTTCATCAGCAAATTGTTTTATTGCTTCGGCAGTACGTCTGGGCCATGGCGATACGGCGGCATGATTCAAATAGAGAATGTTATTATCTAGATTAAATTCGTTTTTAATTATCTGTTCAATTGACATGCTAAAGATCACCGATTCATATTATGGTGTATTATTTAGAATTACTAAGGTAGATACAAACTCTAAGCTAATGAAATTATTCTTAATTGTTGTTTTATATTTTTGCACATGCAATCTTCATGCTGTTGAGTTTTACCAGTGTGTAGACGATAAAGGACATCAGCATTTCACAAATCTACCAAGATCCACGCTCGATAATAATTGCAGACCAAAGACTGATCAGTACGCCTATATGCTTAACCAGGATTACTTGACTATAGAATCACAATACAAACAGTATTATGAACCTGAGCCTTCATTAGATGAGAGCACTAATACAGAACAGGCAAACTCTGACGAAGATATACTTGATGCTGATAATGCCTTAAATCAATTACTAGAAAGGTCTAAAGAGCAACAGGACAACAAGGCAACAGAATTCTTTAATGCACACTCAAAAGCAGTAGAGGAAGTACTTTCAGAAGGAAACTCTAATACACCACCGGTACTACCATAATA
>JBFIJV010000059.1:0-9908 GCA_041600575.1 Gammaproteobacteria bacterium
TAAGGAACATGAATATTGATGATCTCGGTTTGACCGATACGATCCAATCGGCCGATGCGTTGTTCCAACAGGTCCGGATTCAATGGCAGGTCGAATAACACCAGATGATGCGCGAACTGGAAGTTACGGCCTTCACTGCCTATCTCGGAACAAACCAATACCTGTGCGCCACCTTCGGTGTCGGCGAAGTAGGCCGCTGCACGATCACGTTCGATAATGCTGAGTCCTTCGTAAAAGGCCGCGCAACGAATGCCGACCTTGAGTTGCAGGTATTTTTCCAGACGCGTTGCGGTATTGGCATTGGCGCAGATGATTAATATCTTTTCAGTTTTTAAACCGCTTAATAATTTAATCAGTTGTTGTACCCGCGGGTCCTGTTTTAACCAGTCCTCGCCTTCGATCTCCATTTCAGGAAATAATGTTTGTCTACCAGTCAGCGTTGAATACAGATCAGGGCAGGGTAGCGGGTAGGTGTGTAATTTCCTTTCCGGAAATCCTTTTATCGCTTCACGGGTATTACGCAAGAAGACACGCCCGGTGCCATGTCGATCGAGCAGTTTACTGACAATCGTCTCGCGTTCTTCTATATCAGGATTGTTATCTGCAGGCGCTTCATCGCTCAGGTATGACGTTAATAATGTCATTACATCCTGACTGAGTGCTTGATCATGCTCATCAAGCAAGACTTTTACGGTATTGCTGAGTTGTTGATAGCCCTGTTCTTCATTGATGAAGCTATCAAGATCATGAAAACGTGCCGGGTCCAGCAAGCGTAAACGGGCAAAGTGACTCGCGGCACCAACCTGTTCCGGTGTCGCGGTGAGCAATAACAGACCACGACATTTTTCAGCCAATGCCTCTATACAGCGATAGTCGTGACCGTCATCACCTTCATCCCAATGCAGGTGATGGGCTTCGTCGACCACGACCATATCCCAGTCGGCAGCCAGTG
Source organism: Gammaproteobacteria bacterium (assembly GCA_041600575.1). Lineage (GTDB taxonomy): Bacteria > Pseudomonadota > Gammaproteobacteria > Eutrophobiales > Eutrophobiaceae > UBA7359. Next base: position 953 of record JBFIJV010000059.1, read on the forward strand.
CATTTTTGAATAAACCCGGATCGCTGGTAATGCTGTCCAGACTACAGATAATTAATTGTTCGCTTTCAAATGGATTACCTTCTTCTTCGTTTAAGGCGTAAATGCGTTCTTCATTAAATAGGGCAAAACGCAGATTAAAACGACGCAGCATCTCGACCAGCCATTGATGCGTCAATGTATTGGGCACAATAATCAGGACACGATTTGCCAAACCGGTATGCAGTTGATAATGCAGGATCATGCCTGCTTCGATGGTTTTGCCTAAACCAACTTCATCAGCGAGTAATACGCGCGGCGCAAAGCGTTTGGCCACTTCATGGGCGATATAGGTCTGGTGTGGCAATAAGTTTGTACGTGAGCCCTGTAGACCTTTAACCGGTGACTGTTGTAGACGATGCAGTTGTAACAGTGTTTCGCAACGTAGTTGGTAGGCCTTGAGCGTATCGAGTTGACCGCTGGTAAGACGTTGTTTGGGCGAGGTCAGTTCGACAAAACTGTTTAAATCCAGTTCGTCGATCTTGTGTTCATTGCCCTCGGCATCTTTGCCGAGATAAAAAAGTCGACCCTGATGATGTTCAGTCTTGATTACCTGAAAGGTTCGTTCATCCTGAGTGCGGATGGTTTCACCCGGCTTATGCTCAATGCGGGTGAGTGGTGCGGTTTGCATCGCGTATAAACGTTGTTCCCCGACGGCAGGAAAGCTGATGGTGAGATGACGCCCATCAATACCGACTATTATCCCCAAACCAAGCTCTGTTTCTGTATGACTAACCCAACGCTGACCAATTACAAATTCTGACACATTCACTACCTGATAATTTAATTACAAAATGGAGCGAATGTTATCAGGCGTGGTCGCATTTGGGTAATATAATGCGTTATTTATATATCTAAGAAATGGATTATGTCGCTACTCGAAAAAATATACGATTTATCGCCAGAGGAAAGCCAGCTATTGCATGCGGAGGTTTTGGACGAGCAATTGATAGAGGTCAGAGAGTATAAAAACTACCGTTGGTTAGAGATTGGCGGTGATTCAATACAAGGGCTGATGAATGTTAATTCGCCGGAACAGATTTTATTACCCAATATACAGGCGTTATTGGTGGCACTGCTATTTTGCCCAAAACCGAATCGCGTATTAAATCTTGGTTTTGGTTGTGGTTCGATTGAACGATTTTTTATAAAGCAATATCCCGATCTTGATATCACCTCGCTTGAAGCCAGTGCTGAAGTCATTCGTCTGGCTAAAGATTATTTCTTTTTTCGTAATGAGCATTCCATTGTTTATTCATCTGCTGAAGAATTTTTGTCACAAGAGAATGAAATTTACGATATTGTGTTATGCGATATATTTGACGATGAACAACATCCCGCCTGTTTATATGACCCGGTTTTTTACGCCAATATTGCCAGCCATCTTGATGCGGCAGGTGTACTGGCGATTAATTTATTATTTGAGTCAGAGGATGACATACTCAGTATTTTATCAGCCATGAAAAATCATTTTGATCATATTGCTTTGCTGGAAGTACCGAATCATTTCAATGCCATTTTTTTTGCATCAAACCACACGTTGCCGAGTACAACAGAATTGGAAACGGCAGCTCATGATCTATTCAATAAAAAGGGTCTGGATCTAACCGCGCTACCACAAAGGTTGAATAGATTGATGGAGACGATTCAAGACTGACATTGTTATGCTCGACCGGTTACATTAATAACCACGTTGATATGTTCCGGTGCCAGACAACGTTGTTCATCGCAAGCCTGCAAGCGCAACCTGAGTTTTAATAAATTGTCAGGAAAGGCAAGCGAGCCCTCATTATCATTCGTAACTTCAAAGATGATCTTTATTTCATCTTCGTAGACATTCACCGGTTCTGATTGGAATCCTAGGGTTTTAGTCAGTACCGCCGGATAGAGAATATTAACCGGAGTCCAGTTGCCCTTTTTCTCAATATTCAACGGCACCATCAAGTTGTCGTCGTTTTTAATTTGATTCAGGTGCCAGCCTGGATTGATTTTTATGTTCAGTGTTATTTGATAACGATCAGTAACCGGTATGCAGGTTGATGCGACCAGGATATTGCCTTCGGCACACCATTGTTGCGGTGCCTGTTCACCGGCAAACATCTCCAACATGCCACACATAAGGTAACTGCAAATATAGGGACGTTGCGTAATGTCATGCGAATAAGCCATTATTAATTGCTGCGCCATGGTTTGATAACGTTTATCTGCTGAGCGGCGTACTAGGCGAACCAGTGTTTTCAAGGCAACCGAGTTGCCTGATGAGGTTGCGTTATCGTTAATTTCCTTTGGCGATGATGGCAATAAACTGTTCTCGCTTTGCTTGCCCATGAAGAAGCCACCATTGGTTTTATCCCAAAAATTATCGATCATGTCATTAGCAAATTTCGAGGCATGATCCAGCCATCGTCTATCCAGTGTTGCATCGTAGATTTGTAATAGCGCTTCCGCAAAGTAAGCATAATCTTCCTGTAAGGCAGGAATAGAGGCCTGTCCAGCCAAACTGGAGCGACTCAATTGCCCCTCTTCAATTTGATTCGCGCTTAGAAGATTCTCTGCTGCCTTGATGGCGGTGTCTAAATAATCCTGTCTGTTGAGTTGCTGACCGGCATAGGCAAATGATTTAATCATCATGGCATTCCATGCGGTAATAACCTTATCGTCACGCAATGGCGGGATGCGTTTTTCCCGAGCTTCCCACAGAATTCGTTTACTGTTTGCCAGTCGAGTTACTAATTCATCGTAATCAATATTGTTTTCATCGGCATACTTTTCTAACGGTTGGTCTAAATTAAGGATATTCTTTCCTTCGAAATTACCAGCGTCAGTGACCTGGTAAAGTTTTATAAACTCATCGGCATCCTCTTTTAGCAAGGATTCAATTTCTGTTTTTTCCCATATAAAAAACAGACCTTCTTCGCCTTCACTATCAGCATCGGTAGCAGAATAGAAACCACCTGTCTCATTCGTCATCTCGCGCATGACATAGTCCAGCGTTTCACAAGCAACACGTTTGAAGTCCTTTGCGCCGGTAAGCATAAATGCCTGCGTAAAGACAAACGATAAGTTTGCCTGGTTGTAGAGCATCTTTTCAAAATGTGGAATCAACCAGTTCTGATCAGTTGCATAACGATGAAAACCACCGGCAATCTGATCATAAATTCCACCGCAACTCTGTATGTGCAGTGTTTTTGTAACAGCAGCCAGGACATCTTCTTTGCCTGCTAACAGAGCATAATCAAGCAGGAAGTAAAGATAGGGCTCATTAGGAAACTTTGGTGCCTGGCCAAAGCCACCATTCAATTCATCATGGTGATTCATGATCGTTTGTGCGGTGACATCGATCACGTTAGCACCGATTTCATTCAGCGATCGGCGGGTTTGCATGGCACCGGCAACGCGCTCGTTGATGCTATTCGATTGTTCAAGTAGATCAGCATTTTGTTTCTGCCAGAGTTCGTCAACACGATTCATCAAAGTAATAAATTGCGCTGGTTGATAATAAGTCCCGCCAAAGAACGGTTTCCTCTCCGGTGTTAAAAAACTACTCATAGGCCAGCCACCATGGCCTTGCATCATCATCACCGCGGTCATGTAGTAGGTATCAACATCGGGATGACATTCTCTATCGACCTTTATGCAGATAAAGAAATTATTCATATGCTTTGCTATTTCTTCATTGTCGAAACTTTCTTCTTCCATGACATGACACCAGTGACAGGTCGAATAGCCGATAGACAGAAATACAGGTTTGTTTTCCTGTCGCGCTTTGTTAAACGCTTCATCGCCCCACGGGAACCAATCGACCGGGTTATGCGCATGTTGTAATAGATAGGGTGAGTCTTCGAGGATTAATCTATTTATATAAATTGGTTGCTGCTTGTCATCGAGATAACGTGTTCGTGGCTGATAAGTCGCACCTTTATTTTTTAACGCGGTCTCCAGTGAGTTTTTTAAATCTTCGGAATGGTCAAACATAATAATTAGTTTTGTATACTAGAATAATAAATTGTGTGTTCATTTTAACACGATGTTGTTTGATAATTCCGAGAGAACTGCCTTTGTTTATAGTTGCTTGATATGATTGATGTTCTGCAAACTGATATTACGACACTTAAGATCGATGTGATCGTCAACGCTGCCAACACTTCCTTATTAGGAGGAGGCGGTGTGGATGGTGCAATACATCGCGCTGCAGGCCCCGAACTACTTGCGTTTAATAAAACGCTTGGTGGCTGTGCGGTTGGTCAGGCGAAACTAGCTCCCGGTTTCAATCTTGCTGCAAACTGGATTATTCATACGGTCGGCCCGGTATGGCAAGGCGGTAAGCAAGGTGAACCTGTGTTACTAAAGGCGTGTTATCAGAATTCGTTACAGCTGGCGCTGGAAAAAGGTTTCAAGGAAATTGCATTCCCTGCGATTAGCACCGGGGTGTATGGCTACCCGCTTGAAGCAGCGGCACAAATCGCATTACAGGCGATGCAACAATATGAAAATGACTTTACCCGTATTATTGCCTGCTGTTTTAGTAGCAGTGATAAAGCGATTTATGAAAGACAACTGCTTTAGCGATTATCTAATCTTCAGTCATTGTACTGAAATAACTTAACTACTTTTTGTACGCCACCTGTCTGCCTGGCAATGTCGGTCGCAATCTCTGCTTCCGCGTGACTGACAATACCCATTAGATAGACCACGCCTTTTTCAGTGACTACTTTTACATCGAGTCCGGTTTGTTCCGGATTGGCGAATAGTTTTGTTTTAACCTTGGTCGTGATATAGGAATCACTGGTTCTTGATACCATCGAACTCGGTGCTGCAATGGTGATTTCGTTATAAACATGCGTGACCTTGTCGACTGATTTAACTAACTCAAGTGCCTTTTGGCGCATGGCATCAGTTGGTGTTTCACCGGTTAACAGGACTACTGTGTTATAGCTGGTTACATTCAGATGTGCCTGATCATTCAGTTCTGGATCGCCGTTCAGGGCTTGAGATGCTTTGACTTCGATAGTCTGGTCTTCGAGTTGGGTGCCGGGCGTTCTTCGATCAATGGCCACGGACGCTACAGTTGCTGCACCGCCGACCGCGACTACCGCACAGCCGGATATATAGGGCATCAGACAAAGTAGAATTAATAAATACAATAATTTCAGTTGTTTCATTTTTTATCCGTCCTGTCCGAGTAGTTGTAGGTCCACCAGATCACACAACGAATGAATGATCATTATATGGACTTCCTGAATTCGCGCCGTCGACCAAGTGGGCACACGTATTTCAAAATCATTATCATTTATCAAGTCGGCGATTTGGCCGCCATCTCTGCCGGTTAACGCGATAACGATCATATTCCTGTCATGTGCGGCATCGATAGAGTGCACAATGTTATGAGATTCGCCGCTGGTACTGAGAGCGAGTAATACATCGCCTTCTTGCCCCAAGGCACGAATCTGTTTTGAATAGATCTCGGCAAATTGATAGTCATTTGCGATCGATGTTAAGGTCGATGAGTCGGTGGTTAGCGCAATTGCTGGTAAACCCGGGCGCTCCATCTCAAACCGGTTTAACATCTCCGCGGAAAAATGTTGTGCATCAGCGGCCGATCCACCATTACCACAAGCTAATATCTTATGCTCATTTAATAAAGCATTTGCAATAGCAGCCGCGGCAGCAGCAATGACAGGCGCCAGTTTATCTACGGCATCAGTTTTGACCTGAATGCTTTCGTTGAAATTGTTTTTTACGCGTTGAATGGCATCCATAAACAAGAGTTAACTACATGAAATTGAGTCGTCGATATTATGCCTGAAATGCATTTTTAATCCACTCGATTACAGGCTTATCAAGTTCACCGGTAATGGCGATAACGTCATAACGACACTGGTAGTCCTGATAAGCTTTATGTTTGAGTAAATAGTATTCGCTGGTAACAATAAGTTTTTGGCACTTACGTGTATCGATTGTTTCAACTGCAGTGAGAAAACGTTCATTTTTTCGATAGCGTACCTCAATGAAAACCAGGATGTCCTGTTCAAGCGCGATCAGGTCTATTTCACCCAGGCGACTATGAAAGTTCCGCGTTATTAATTTCAGGCCATGACTGGCAAGGTAGTCCGCCGCAATATCTTCGGCAATTTTACCAGCAGTGTTTGCCGGTTTTGAGGTTTTTGTCATCCTTGATAATAATTTAATTGAGTAAGACAGGTTTTCCTTCGACAAATTGAGCACGGCGTAATTTACGTTTTACAATATTATCCGGCGTGATACTTAAGTCACCTGTCTCACCACTCAGGAAAGTATTTTTCTCCGCACTTAGACGACCAATTTGCGGGATCAAACGATAGGCGTCTATTCCCAGTGCATAGAGGCGGCGATATTGAGATTTGTCCTGTGACCAGTTTCGATTGAGTGCGTCCTGAATCATTGAAAGTTGATGTGATGTCTCCAGAATCCACGGCATATCTAAAAACATAACACCATTTAAATCGTGATCTCTGCTCTCGTCGATAACCCCGCTAAAGATATGCGAGGTTGCATAGAGAGGTAGGTCTGCCGCACGATAAAAACGAATTTGTGGGAACAGTTGCCGTGCATCGCCTGGTACTGCCGCCGTGAATATAAAATCGGCATCTTCTCGACGACGTTCGACGCTGTTTATTTTTATATTGAGTTTGTTGCGTAAATCTCTGGCGCGGCTTTCACTACTATCGATATTTAAGAGTGATTTGACCGGCAGACCGAAGTCATTGGAGTTACTTTCAAATATGGCTCGTTCCAACACGCCACCACCCAGTTCAACCCAGCGTTTCATAAAGGCCTCGGCGATACGTTCGCCCCAGGGATTGTCCGGTGTCATCACTAGCGCCAGTCTATGTCCGTCAGACATTGCCGTTTCCGCTATCTGTACCGCTTCATCTTCGGGTGATAATCCAAACTGTATAAGTTTATTACTGGTCTGTTCCTTATCCAGATCCTGACGGTTAAGTGCCAGAATTTGAACGGGTAGTTCACCGAAATTGAGTAGTTGATTGATGGCTTCTTTTTCCAATGGCCCGACTACATAATCAACACCATCGGTAATAGCCTGTTGATAAATCTCAACTATATTCAGGGCATTGGCATCATAGATTTTAATCTCTGATTTCTCCTGGTTATCCATATACCAGGCGGCTATAAAACCATCACGTATTGCGGTTGATGATTTTTCATATTTGCCTGAGAGTGGTAATAACAAGCCGATTTTTTCCGGTCGATTAACAAACTGTTTACTCTTGGCAATCAATTCCGCTGTGATAGACGAATACGCCGGATGCCCCGGATTACGCTGTATCCAGCCATCGATAGCATTACTCAATCGGGCTGGTTGATAGCGATAGGTTTGATATAGTGATGCCAGTTCAAACCAACTTCTGGTTTCTTCCGGTGCCGCAATCCGTAAATCATCAATATCCGATTCGGGTATGGTTTCAAAGATTGCCCAAAGCGCACGATTATTATTTTCTTTCTCAACTGGCGTATTCAAATAATTAGACAGACGCATACGTTCTGAGACAGCCTTAAGATAGTCTCCATACGCGAGGTAAGCCCTGGCACGTATATCGTGATAAGAGACCGTCAGACTTTGTGGAATTTCGGCCTCGGTTACTTCATCGAGCAAAGCCAATGCCTGGCCGGGTTGTCCAAATTCCAGTTCCAGACGAGCGCTAAGAATTTTCATCCGAATATATTGTAGTGAATCCAATTTCGAAACCGTTGTAGCGCTCAGTGTCTTTTGAGCTTCAGCATAATCTTCGGCCTCTATATAGGCTGCTGTTGCTTTTAAGCGATAGATTGTCGCATTCTTTTTGTCTTTTTCAGCCAGACCAATGTATTCAAGTGCAGCGGCAGCATAGTCTCCCGACTGCATTAAACTTCGGGCATTTTCTTCCGGATCAAGCTGTACTTGTTGATTGGCCTCCTTTGTCGGGCCACAGGCGGTTAATAAAGCCAGAGAAAAAAGTAAAATTATTATATTTCTAGGTATCATGGGTATTAATTGTACATTGACGTGATAATTTCGACACCCGATTTAAATTTATGTTCAGGAGTAAAAATTGGCAGGACTCTTATATATAGTCGCAACACCGATCGGTAATCTTGGCGATATCAGCGGGCGAGCGATTGAAATCCTGAAACAGGTCGACTTGATTGCCGCTGAAGATACACGCCATAGTAAGACCTTGCTGGAACGGTTTGCCATAAAGACGAACATACGCGCCTACCATGAACATAATGAAGAACAATTCACGACGCAATTGATCGAGAGATTAATCAACAGCGAATCTATTGCCCTGATATCAGACGCGGGCACACCCTTGATTAATGATCCGGGTTATAAACTGGTTACCGCAGCACATGATAATAATATTCAGGTCGTCCCTATCCCGGGACCCTCCGCAATTATTACGGCTCTATCTGCAGCTGGTTTACCCACCAATAAATTTATATTCGAGGGTTATTTGCCACCAAAAAGCGAAGCGCGAAAAACACGTTTAAGCGAATTACTCAATGAGTCTCGTACGCTGGTTTTTTACGAAGCACCACACCGCATCGTTGAGTCAGTCATAATCATGCAGGAAATATTCGGTGCAGAACGACGCATAACGATTGCCAGAGAACTAACCAAACAATTTGAACAAATCGTGCGCGATAAGGTATCGGTAATAAATGAAAAACTTGAAAGCGGCGAAATAAAAATAAAAGGCGAGTTTGTGGTTATCGTCGAAGGCGCACAGGAAACATCAGTAAGCGACGCAGAAGCGTTACGCATCAATCAAATCTTGTCAGAAAAGCTATCACCAAAAGATGCCGCTGGATTAACTGCAAAAATAACAGGCAAAAAGAAAAATGAAGTTTATCAATTAGCACTAAATGCGGCAGAGGA
>JBFIJV010000060.1:0-9733 GCA_041600575.1 Gammaproteobacteria bacterium
CTTTCTCACTTGCAGTGTAATTTCTTCGGAGATAACACGCTGACCTGAAACAGGACCATTCACTTTGAGAAACGAAACGGGTTTCATGATGCCGCCAGTTGCTAATACAGAATAAGCTTGTGCGAGTTGTAAGGGTGTAACAGAAATACCATAACCAAATGACAAGGTTGCCATTTCGACATCAGACCAGGAATTGTATGGGTTTAATATGCCCGAGGATTCACCGGGAAAACCACTACCGACGGGTTGGCCAAATCCAAAATGAGATAAGGTGCTCCAGTATTGTTCCGGTTCCAGCGATAATGCGATCTTACTGGCACCAACATTACTCGATTTAGTTATTACAGTGGCGACGTCAATGTTGCCATAATTACGCATATCACGAATGGTGTGATCGCCTACTCTAAAATAACCTGGCGATGTATTGATTGCTGAGTAAGGTGTATAAATACCTGACTCCAGGCCCGCAGCGATAGTGAACGGTTTCATTGTTGAGCCAGGCTCAAAAACGTCCGTTACTGCACGGTTACGATAATACTGACTTTTTAATCCTTTACGATTATTCGGGTTATAGGATGGATGCCCGGCCATCGCCATAACTTCACCGGTTTTAACATCCAGCATCACCAGAGAACCACCTCTTGCCTGATGATATTTAACCGCTGCGGCCAATTCACGATAAGCAAGATATTGAACACGTCGATCAATGCTTAAGGTAAGTTTTTTTCCAGGTTCAGATGGCTCGATACTTTCTATATTTTCAACGATTCTATTTAATCGATCTTTTAATACTCTTTTCTTGCCCGCCTTACCGGTCAACCAATCGTCATAGGCCAGCTCCAGACCTTCCTGACCTTTATCATCAATATTGGTGAAACCGATAAAATGAGAAGTCACCTCTGCAGCAGGATAATAACGTTTATATTCACGCTCTGTTGAAACACCTTTTATGCCCAGCTGTTTTACTTCAGCAACCAAATCAGGATCAGCATGTCGTTTTAAATAAATAAAATCACGACTAATTCGATCGCGCAATAACTGCAGCAATTCATTAGACGTCATATCCATGACCTTGGCTAACGCGGGTAATCGTTCTACATCTTCTAATACTTTTCTGGGTGTCACCCAGATTGATTCTACTGGCGTGCTCATGGCTAATTGCTCACCATTACGATCAGTAATCACACCACGATGCGCCGGTATATCAACAACACGAATTGATCGCGCATCACCATGGTCTCTAAGAAAATCATTATCCAAAAGCTGTAGATAAACAGCGCGCGATGACAATAAAACCATTCCACAAAGAAACAGACTTAGAATAAGCCAGCGGCGAACCGGGTATTGTGCTTGTGCAGTGCGTATTTTCATTTCGCTAACAGAACCACTGAATTTCGTTCCGGCATTTTCATACCCAGATTTGTACGGGCAAACATCTCAATCCTGTCATTAATTGCCCAGGTGCTCTGTTCCAGTTGCAACCGTCCCCATTCTTCGTTTAATTCATCACGTGTACGTTCCAGTGTTTGTAACTCAACAAACAAACGACGTGTTTCATGACGAGCCATTACAACCTGCAGTGCCGATAAAAATATCGCTATGAAAAATCCATACTGTAATAGCAGCTTCATAATCAACAACGCTCCGCCACACGCAAGGTTGCACTGCGTGCTCTCGGGTTCTGTGCTAACTCTTCTTTACTGGCACGTACTTTTTTGCCGACTAACTTCAATCTCACGTTTGAATTGTCTGGCATGATCGGTAGTTCAGGTGGAAATTGTTCAGGTGTCGCTTCATCACGCATAAAACGTTTAACAATTCGATCTTCAAGCGAATGAAAACTGATTGCTGCAAGGCGTCCGCCTGGACATAAAACGTCAACCGCTTGTGGTAATGCCTGCTTTATCTCATCAAGTTCACGGTTAATATAAATTCGTAATGCCTGAAATGTTTTGGTTGCAGGATGGATATCATGTTTTCTGGATGGTGCCGCTTGTCGCACAAGTTCTGCCAACTGAGATGTGTTCGTTATCGGATTTTCACTGCGCGCATTAACGATCGCTTTTGCGATACGTCTTGAGGCTCTTTCTTCACCATACTCATAGATCACATTGGCAATATCGGTTTCACTTGCAACATTCAACCAGTCTGCAACGCTTTGTCCTGCTGTTGGATCCATACGCATATCGAGTGGCGCATCAAACCTGAAACTGAATCCGCGTTCTGCATCATCCAGTTGTGGCGATGAAACACCGAAGTCAAACAAGACACCGGCGACCTTGGTCTCAACGTCATGTTGTTTAACATGTTGCATCAACATAGTGAAAGAACCCTGGATAATTTCGAAACGTTCATCTTGAATAAGATCATTTTCCACTGACAAAATGGCATCAGGATCTTTATCAAAGGCAAGCAAACGACCTTTTGGACCAAGTCGTTTAATAATTTCACGACTATGGCCACCTCGACCGAAAGTACCATCAATGTAGAAACCATCTGCACGAATATTAAGTGCCTCTATAACCTCATCTAATAAGACTGGTTTGTGACCATTGCTCAATGTAGTGGGTCGCTTAGCGTCAACACGACGTTATAATGACAATGTCTGCAATGATTCAGGAGTAGGGACTGAATCATCACCAACAGACTGCAACCATTCATCACGCTGAGCTTCCCAGGCCTTTTCATTCCAGATTTCAAATTTATTACCCTGCCCAAGAATCACAGCAGGTCGACCCAGTTCAGCATAAGCACGTAGTTCTTTGGGGATAAGGATGCGACCCTGGTTATCGAGCTGACAATCAGAGGCGTAACCACGCATCATTTGCTTGGTTCGTCGGCTTTGTTTATCGAAATCAGAAAGTGTGGCCAATTTATCTTCAATCAAATCCCATTCAGGCAGGGGATATAGCCAGAGAGATCGATCAAGTGGGTTTAAGGTAATGACGAGATTATTTTCGGCTTGCACAGAAATAAGCTCGCGATAACGGCTGGGAACCGCTAAACGCCCCTTACTATCAATGCTAATTTTGTTGAAGCCTCGAAACACAATGTCATCCCCATTTTGCTGGTAAATTCCACTTTTACCCACAATTCCCCACTTACTGAACTATAGGGATTTCGAGTCTTCTCTGTCAAGGTTTCTTTGTGTTTTTTTTATATGAAAACTGTCTGTGTAACAGTAACTTAGCTTCAATAATTTGAAAAAGACTATGATAAATCACATAACTTATTTATTAACGTTATTTATATCATTATGTTCGGATTGATACTTGATAGTTTACTTTAAGTAGCAGGTAGGTTAGTGAGTAGAAACTACTTTTTTAGATAATTGACGTAAATTACTCAAATTCCTCAACATCGGCGCCCATTTCAAGTGCTAATTGGCTGTATTTTCGGCTAGCCAGGTCGTTCTTCTCCACATTGGGCATTCCTTTTTGATACAAAAGAGCCAGATTATGGGCCGCCAGCGCATCGCCCAATTCGACCGCTTTTTGCAGTAATTCAACCGCTTTTACACCGTCCGGTTCGACCCCGGCACCAGTTTGATAGGCCAGGCCCAACATACCCAAGGCCTCTGCAATACCCGCGTCAGCCAACGGTTTCAGCAAGGTTAATGCCGTACCATAGTCCTTGTCAGAAAAGGCCTGGCTCACGATCTCTATGGCTTTTTTTATGTCGTCGACTTCAGACATTGATGACATATTTCAGCGTCTCCACAACTTGAGCAGGAGTTTGTGCCCAAGCCAAGGCAGCCGCATCGACCTCTTTTAATGGATGAATAATCGATTCATCATGCAGCGTGATATAGGGCTTACCCAAGGCAGCGCAACAGCCTGCATCAAAGGCAGCGTTCCATTGTTTGTATTTATCACCGAAACGCACAATCGCAATATCACATTTTTCAATCAGATTTTGCGTGCGGATACTGTTGACCTTGGCTGACTTATGGTCGCGCCAGAAATTATTCTCATCTTTACCAAGATGATCACCTGCTGCGTCACTTGCGTCATGATCGGTAACCGCCGAGGTATAAGTGATGGGTAATCCGAGTTTATCCGTACCTTGCTTTATTTGTTCACGCCAATCGGTATGTATTTCACCCGATAGATAAACCGTCCAGTTCATTGTTAAGCCTCAAATCTGATTGTTTGGAAAATAAAAAAGAGTCGGCCGATAAGCCGGGTTCTGTCTTGGGCAATCATTCATCTGGGATGCATGTCACCATGCACCTCAAGCAACCTACCCGGAAACAGTGCGGGCCACACCATTGTTTCCCTATTTGGTCTTGCTCCAGGTGGGGTTTACCCTGCCACTGCTATTGCTAACAGCGCGGTGCGCTCTTACCGCACCATTTCACCCTTACCTGCAAAGCAGGCGGTATATTTTCTGTGGCACTAGCCATCGGCTCACGCCGTCCAGACGTTATCTGGCACCTCGCCCTGTGGAGCCCGGACTTTCCTCTATTGAAATAAATTCAACAGCGACTGCCTGGCCGACTCTGGAGGGTAGTTTATTGCCAGATGGTGTACTTGCAAGGATTATTCTATCTAAATACAAATACTGCTTAGATAAAAAATTAAAGTTTGTTTACTGGTCTTTGCGGCTCCGCCCTTTTTCGTATCGTGGCATGTCACGTTGTTTTTGTTCGTCCTGTAGCTTCTGAAAACTTTCCCAACGACGACTGTCGAGCTCACCCGATTCCAGCGCATTCTTGATGGCACAACCCTTTTCAGTTTTATGCTGGCAATTACTAAATTTGCAATGACCAAGAAACTGGCTGACATCATCAAAGGTATCTTCAATCCCGGATTCACAGTCGCTTAACTGTAATTCTCTGATGCCCGGCGTATCAATAAGCATGCCCCCGTTTTTTAATAAATGTAATGAACGCGAGGTTGTTGTGTGTTGACCTTTACCGTCTTCTATACTGACTTCGGCTGTTGATTGTTCTGCGTCCGTTAAACTATTAATCAAGGTCGACTTGCCGACACCGGAAGAACCGACGAGTGCGATAGTATGACCCCCGGTACATAGCGTTCCAAGCGAGGCGAGACTCGCGTTATCTTTTGCATTAACACACTCAACACAAAGATTGTTTTGCAATGCCTGCGCTGCTTGTTTAAATGAATCGACATCGTCGCTCAGATCAATCTTTGTCAAAACAACAACCGGCTTGATACCCGCTTCAAATGCCAGTGCCAAATAACGTTCTATACGTGAAGCGTTAAAATCCTGATCGCACGACGTAACAATAAACAACGTATCCACATTCGCGGCGATAAGTTGATCATTCTTACGCTTGCCAGCAGCCTTACGCATAAGCACCGTCTCTCTATCAAGTATACGAAGTGGGCGCTCACCTTCGTTGGGTATCAACATCCAGTCACCTACCGCCAGATTCTTTGGATCACTAAAGACGCCTATTTCGTAGTTTTCAATCCCGACACTACTCCAGACGATACAATGGCTGCGATGTATTTGTGCTATGCGTGCTGGATACGAATGAGCTTCTTCCTCAGAGTTTAACTGTTCTCCGAAAAATGACTTCCAACCTAATTGAGATAAATTAAAAATAGTGTTTTCCTAAAATAATTCTGCTTTGTTTAGATAATCATTCATTTCTGATTTCGACCATAAGCCAGAGCGAGCCCTGATTGTGTAAAAAACTTCTGCTTTCAGTTTATTAGCAGACATTAACGCTGAACCGATGCGAAGAAATTGACTGTATTCTGTCGATTTTCTTCAGCGATTCCACGTTCATATTCTTCGGTAAGGATACTAAACTATCGACCAAATAGTCTCATCTTATCCATGTGTCGTTTAATGGTTAGATTTTCCTGACAAATGATTCTGGCGATGAACACGTCGAAAAAGAGTTAGCGCGCTTACCTAAAATATTATCAGAAGGGCACAGCTTCGAAGCGTCAATATTTTCCAATAAGCTTAATCAAACCTATACAGGAAGAGCCGGGAGGCTAAAAAGTTGGGGGTTTTATACTTAATAGATTAAAGATAGAAATTCTCATTGCCAATTAAGAATAGTCTTAATAGAATCTTGCCACTATGTTTTTGCAAACCTTTACCTCTCAAAAAACAATACCCCGTATTTTAGTAACAATGATCTTTTTACGATCATTAATTGCTACAGGATTCATGCTTGCTGTTTCTGGTGGCAGTCTTGGGCTTATTGTATGTGATGGTCCAGTCAGTTTTGTTTCAATAGCTTCCGAAAAAAGTGGCCATGAACATCATCACTCATCTGACCACGCTGAAAAAAGTCAGCTGCATATTTCACCATCCTGTAGCGATTGGTCTACCAGTAGTTTATTAGTTTCTGTTCCCGTTTTTGAATTACCCGTTTTTGAGTTAACCCCTGAAAAAACAATACAGTCTAATGTTGCACTTATAGATGAATCGTTTGATTCAATCAATCAAATACGCGCCCCACCGTTTCTCGTTTAGTTTAAAAAAAAATTGCACAACGACTGCTAGCTCTAAGCTAGTGTTTTATGTGTGCATGTTCGAAAATATTAACGAGAGAATTTACATGAACCATTTAAAAATGAGTGTACTAATAAGTATGCTTTTACCTGTCTATGCTCAAGCTGAGCATAAGACTCTTCCTGATATAGAAGTTCACGGTTCTAATATTCAGCAAGTCTTGTCTTTACCTTCACTTTACGAAGCGCAGGAAGCGATTAAGTTAACCGCAGGTGGCGCCAATATCATTGATGCAGAAAGTTATAAAACCGGTCGAGCAACAACATTGCAAGATGCGATTGGCTGGTCGCCGGGTGTATTTGTCCAACCAAGATTTGGATCTGAAGAATCACGCTTATCCATTCGTGGTTCCGGTCTGCAACGTACATTCCATCTACGAGGAATTAAGTTATTACAAGATAGTGTACCTATTAATCAGGCTGATGGTGGCGCAGACTTTCAGGCAATTGAGCCATTAGCATTACGTTATATAGAGGTCTTTCGCGGTGCTAATGCATTGCGTTATGGATCAACCAGTTTGGGCGGTGCAATAAATTTTGTTTCTCCGAGTGGTTATGATGCCGCGCCTTACCAGTTTCGTGCTGAAGCAGGTAGTTTTGGTTCACGTCGCGGACAACTTAGTATCGCAGGGACTAAAGGTGATGCGGATTACTACTTAAGTTATTCACATTCAACACAGGATGGTTTTAGAAATAATTCAAAACAAAACAATGATCGTTTGTTTACTAATATCGGGTATCGCATAAATGAAAATGTTGAAACCCGTTTTTTTATGACCGCGTTGGATAGTAGTTCAGAATTGCCCGGAAATTTGACCAAGGCACAACTTAAAACCAATGCGAAACAGGCCAACGCAGGAAATCTGGCGGGGCATTACCAACGCGATTTCCCCTTATATCGTTTATCTAATCGTACAACTTTTAACTGGGGAGACAGCCGACTTAGTATTGGGGCTTTTTATGTGTACAAGGATTTGTTTCATCCGATATTTCAAGTGCTCGATATAGTCAGTGAAGACTACGGATTGGATATTCGTTTTGATTCTGAGTCAGAATTGTTCGGTCGCAAAAATATTTTTACAGTTGGTTTCTCTCCAGCCCGAGGTGTTAATGAAGATAATCGTTATACAAACGTGGGGGGAACAGTTGGTGCAGCAACAGCATCAAGCACACAGACATCTATTAACCTGGACTTGTATACTGAAAACCAACATTACGTACTGCCTGATTTGGCTTTAGTTCTTGGTGCGCAACTTACTTTGTCTGATCGAGAACTTGAAGATAATTTTCTTTCCGATGGCGATAACAGTCTCGATAAATCCTATTATGGTTTTAGTCCCAAGCTAGGTTTTCGTTATGAATTAAATGATCATATACAGTTCTTTACTAATGTAAGTAGCAGTTTCGAGCCACCCAGTTTTGGTGAGTTACGTGGTGGCCCGACAATAACGCCTGTTGATGATCAGTCAGCAACTTCCTTTGAGATAGGAACCAGAGGACAAACAGATCGCTTTGCCTGGGATGCTGTTTTTTATCGTGCCTGGGTCGACGACGAATTGTTAAGCCTGAATGATGCGAATGGAAATGCACTTGGCACAATTAACGGTTCTGAAACGATTCATCAGGGAATTGAGTTTGGTTTGCAGATCAATTTGTTTAAACATTTTCAGTTACGTCAAAATTATTTATGGAGTGATTTCACGTTTGATGATGACAGTGTTTATGGTAACAACCAACTTGCTGGTGCTCCGGAGCACTTTTACAAAGCCGAACTGCTTTATGAACGAAATAACTGGTATGTCGGACCTAATGTGGAATGGGTAATGAACGACTATGCTGTTGATCACGCCAATACGTTATTCGCCGACAGCTATGCCATCCTGGGTTTTAAAGCAGGTTATAAACAGACCGATGGTTTTTCTGTATTTATAGAAGGTAAAAATATTACTGATAAAACCTATGCTGCAACAACAGGTGTTATTGCTAATGCCAATAGCGCTGACTCTGCACAATTTTTGCCCGGTGATGAAGCTTCTGTTTTTATCGGAACTGAATGGCGTTATTAAACACTAAATTAATGTATTGAGGTACATATAATGAATAAACTGATTAGTACAATTTTTATCTGTCTTTTTTCTTCCAGCGTCTATGCTCATGCAGTATTGGATAAAAAAACGGCCGAAAGTGGATCGTATTTTAAAGCAACGATACGTGTCAGTCATGGCTGCAATGGATCAGATACCAATAAAGTGATTATCGAAATACCGGAAGGGTTACAGACAGCTAAACCACAAGCAAAACCAGGTTGGCAAATAAAAACCAAAAAGCGACAACTCGAAAAACCATTTATCTTACATGGGAAAACTTTTACCGAAGGTGTGTATAAGATTATCTGGGAGGGTGGTCTATTAAGTAGCGAACATTTTGATGAGTTTAGTTTTGTGACTAAAATAGGTTTAGAACCACAGGAGATATATTTACCGGTCAAACAGGAATGTGTAAATGGTGAAGAGATTTACTGGAGTGAAATACCTGCAGCGGGTAAAAACCCTCATGATTATATATCACCTGCTCCAAAGTTAACTATTACAGAAGAACATCAACATAGTTCACACTAAGTAGGCTTAAATAAAAATCACTCATGCAAATCGTTATCAGACCAGGTTATATGAGTGTCTTAATAAATGCCTTGTTTTGAACATGTGATCGGATGTCTGCCTTCGTCTGCATGCTCCCATTATAATAACGCTGACTTAAATGGGAGCTTTGGGTCGGTAGCGACATAATAACATTTCAAGCAATCGGTAAAAGCGGACATTAATTTTTATCCTCCGCCGCATTTAGTGCTAATTGATAAACTTCATTTTTCTTTTTGCCTGTTATTTTTGCAGTTAATCCAGCGGCATCTTTTGGTGATAGCTTTTCTGACAAGATTTGATTGATGCGTAACGCTTCTGCATCGCTTACTGATGTTTCCTGTGCGCCTTCGACGATAACCACGAACTCGCCTTTTATTTTTATTTCGCCGCTTTCAAGTTTTTCATTTATTACCGATACCTTATCGCGCACGATTTGTTCAAATTGTTTGGTTAGTTCGCGTGCAATCGTTATGCGTCGTTCTGCACCGAATATTTCCTGCATGATTATGACTGACTCAACGATGCGGTGTGGTGCTTCGTAAAAAACCAGCGTGCGAGACTCATTGAGTAATTCGCTTAAACGTGTTTTTC
>JBFIJV010000061.1:0-9591 GCA_041600575.1 Gammaproteobacteria bacterium
CGCTGGTAAATTGTAATTAAGCCCGATACCGACGATGACATCAACCGGACCACTTGCCTCGCCACGCAACTCAAGCAGTATCCCGCCTAACTTTTTATCCTCAACAATCACATCATTGGGCCATTTCAAACCAACGTCGGTTAAACCTAACTGGAGTAGAGTACGGGCCGTAGCAACCCCCATATAAAGCGACAATAACCCCAGAGCACCGGGTGCAACATCAAAGTGCCATGCCACACTAAGACTAATACCACTCGCAAGCGGCGAAACCCATTGCTTACCTCTGCGACCTCGACCTTTAGACTGATATTCAGCTAAAACCACATTGCCATGAACTTGTGTCGTCTCTAACTGATTTAACAAAATTGAGTTGGTCGAGCCCGTTTTAAACAACACATCGATATCATTACAATGCTGCTCTGCGCGAGAGCTTAATGAGGCTTTAATTAAATCTTCAGATAACAATTCAATTGGTGTTGTCAGGCAATACCCCTTCCCACGTACAGCTTCAACAGGGAGTCCAAGTGATTCAATCTGTTTTATCGATTTCCAGATTGCTGCTCTCGAAACTTCTAACTTTGCAGCAAGTTCCTGACCTGAATGAAAGTGACCATCAGCTATTATAAATAGAAGCTCGGAGTGCCCTTTGTGCATAGGAAAAAATACTGAATAAAGGTAACAGGAATTATATCATCAGACCGGGGATAACATTAGACTGCTTATAGTGAACCGGAGTATTAAGCATTTAATTAAAATGCCGGGATAAATTTAGAATAAGGTTTTATCAATTACTAATTGTCGAAAAAACCAGTAATTATCTAGATTTCATCTTTACGTAATGTAGCATCATCATCGTCATCCGTATCATCGGCATCCGAATCATCCAACATAATAGTTTCGTCTTCAGAATCCGCATCATTATCTTCTTCTAATATAAATTCTGGCTCATCCGCACTTTGATGATCGGCAGGCAACTCACGAATTATAGTATCTTCGTCATCAGGGTCGGGCTCATACAAATCCGAAAGTTCATCAACCGTATCAGGTCCAGTCAAATCGAAGTCCATATTTGAATCCGCTGCTTCATTTAATTCTTCCGCGTTCAATCCTTCTGAAGAAGCCCCATGGTCGCGCATTACCGTTGCTTCTTCATCATCCACAGCAGCGGGTTGGTTAGCGAAAACGGTATTGGAAATAACCGTCATTCCACTGTCCTCCATTTCCGGCATGATGAATTCAAACTCACATTTATGTAACCTGATTCGATCACCATGCTTTAATCTCACTTCTGTACTGACAGCTTCGCCGTTAACAAAAGTACCGTTAATGCTGCCTTGATCAATAATCCAGTATGAATAGTCTTTATATTCTATTAATGCGTGACGACGACCAATTGTTGTTTCATTCACGACAATATAGTCCAGGTGATCAGTGTCTTTTCCTGCAACTCGACCAAACATAACAGGCTTAGTACTCAGTTTATGGGTCTGCTTATCCGTCTTTCCTTGCAAGTCATTAATGTATGCCTCTTGCACAGCCACATTCGCACCTGCCTTTAAATCTCGATTACGTCTCAATAGCAGGATAAGTATGCCTAATAGCGTAATGGTTAAAACAATTGCGGCTGCAATCATAATAATTGATCGAATTCGCTCTTCCTGGCCCATAGTCTGTGCGGGCACCTCAATAATTACGGGCGGCGGCGGCGGGGCTTGTTGCTGAATTACCGGAGCCGGAATTTCAATCGCAGGTGCAGGTTCTACTATTTCTGGCTCGGGAGGTGTATTGATGATCTTATCAATCTGCTCAAAGACATTTTGTAGATCGCTGGCTTTCAACGCCCGATAATACTCACCATCGGTTTTCTGGGCAATTGACTGTATTAACTGGAAATCAGCCGCTTCTGTAAAAGCAATACCGAATATCTTAATTTCATTGTCTGCCGCATCGGGAGCCAGATCTTCACGCAGCCACTTTGATTTTTCCAAATCACGATCCGGTGCGCCCGTATCAACAATACCATCGGTCATAAAGATGATGGACTTTTGTGCCTCAGCACGCCCATTATTCTTCAATTCATAGATTGCGCGTTCGATACCAGCGGGACTGTCCGTAAAAAGTCCTTTGTAATTAATTTCTTCAATACTATTAAGTATCGCATCACGATTACTCAATGACGCATCCGTCAACGGGACTGGAAGACGAACCCCCTGATCGAAAATAACGACACCGACCCGTGTATGCTCGTCCTGTTGACTGATAAATTCCTTGACCGCTTTGGTTACCAAAAAATTCGGATCATTCTTTTTCATACTACCGGAGTTATCCAGTACTAATACGACATCCTTGATAAGTGGCGTAGATGCTTCAACCTGAAACGCCTCTTCGGGAAGGTCCTCGTCAATACTGATGGCAGGTTCTTCCATAAGCATATCATCGACGGCCGCAGCATCTGTTGACGCTGGTTCTGCATAAAGACTGGCAGATACTAAAATCAGGAGGGTTTGTATTATTAGTCTGAACATATTATCCATTAGTTAACGTATGAAGTTACTTAGAGCACTTATTATATGTTTATTAATAACATACTGAAATGTTTTACTGGCATCAATTCGAAGTCTATCTACACGTTGGTAGCAATAGGTTTCGCCGGGGTTCTACTCCATTCACTCCAGGAGCCTGCATATAATTTTGGGCAATTTAGTCCCGCATACGTAGCTGCGAGCAAGTTATGACAGGCGGTCACACCTGATCCACAATAAACTAGCGCATCCTCAGGTTCAATGTCACCCAATATCGTTTCAAATTCCTGTTTAAGAATCTGTTTAGGTTTAAAGCAGCCATTTTCAGACAAATTGTCCTTCCAAAAACGATTAATCGCACCGGGTATATGCCCCGCTGCTTTGTCAATCGGCTCAATTTCTCCTCTGTATCGTGCCGGATCGCGTGAATCAATGATACATCTGAATTTTTCGACATCCTCGATATCCACTACATTCAGTTCTGTCGCATCGTTTTTAAATTCAGCCGCCACTCTGGTTTCCTGTTCGAGACTAATTGGCCTGCCAGCAGCGTTCCAGGCTTGCCAGCCACCATCAAGCACAGCCACTTTTTTATGCTTCATGTGCCTTAGCATCCACCATAGACGTGCCGCGAATGAACCAAACGCATCATCATAAACAATTACCTGCATATGAGGACGAATACCCAACTCCGAAAATAGCGCGTTCATTGCGTCTGTCGTAGGCAATGGGTGACGACTTCTGTTTGTCGATGGAGAACGACTCAAATCATCATGCAGGTCAACATAAATTGCTCCAGGAATATGCCCTTGCCGATAGGCCTTTTTACCTGCATTCTTATCCATCAAATCATAACGTGTATCGAAGATTATCCAGTCAGGATTCTGGTATTCACTGAACAACTCCGCTTCATTAATTAATGTTGTAAACATTTTGGCCGCCTGAACATAGTAAAAACACACATAATATTACTCTGGAAATAAAAACTTTTATGTTTCATTTTATAATGGCAATGACATGACTAAACAACAACCCCGGCGCTACAGAATTTTCATACTATTTTTTATTGCACAGCTGTTATCGGGTTGTGCTTCAATAAATTATTATGCTCAATCGATTCAAGGTCAATTTGAAGTTATTCAAAACCGACAGGATATTAATGCCTTACTGAAGCAAAAGGATCTACCCGACACGCTTCGTATCAAACTTAACACCGTTTTAGAATTGAGAGAGTTTTCCATTAAACAGCTTGGACTCCCCGAAAATAAGAGTTATTTATCTTATGTCGATCTTGAGCGTGACTATGTTGTCTGGAATATATTTGCAACCGAAGAGTTTTCACTTACGCCTATAAAGTGGTGTTACTGGATAGTCGGTTGTCTGGACTATCGCGGTTATTTTGCAGAATCCGAGGCACGAAAACATGCACAAACCCTTGAAGAAAAAGCCCACGATGTTTATGTCGGTGGTGTATCTGCATATTCAACACTGGGTTGGTTCGATGATCCTGTACTCAATACGATGATACGCTGGAAAGAAATAAGACTCGCCAGTGTAATTTTCCATGAGTTGGCACATCAGCAACTTTATATTAAAAACGATACGGAATTTAATGAATCCTATGCAGAAGCGATTGCGACTATAGGTGTCGGCAAATGGCTTAGTCAGAAATCTGAACAACAGCTGTATAAGGAATATGTTGACTCACAAGCTGAGGATAATCAGTTCATAAACCTCGTTATGAAATACAAGTCACTATTGAACAGGCTATACCAATCCGGACAACCCGAACAATCCATGCGTACACAAAAAGAAGTACTGTTTGCTCAACTGCGTAATGAATTTGATGCCTTGAACCAGCGTTCGACAAAAAGTGCTTACGCTGGCTGGTTTTCGACAGAAATTAACAATGCAAAATTAGCCGCTGTCGTCACATACAAAAAGTATGTCCCTGCATTTGTAGGAATATATGAAAAACTTAATGATTTAGACAAGTTCTATTCTTTTGTTAAACGATTATCGAACTGTAACCAGCAGAAGCGAAAAATAATTTTGGAAAAACGTATGATTAAAATTGAATGCTAATTGGAAACTGTTACAATTCAGCGACAAAAAGAAAGGCATAAAGGATAAACCTTACCCGAGTCATATTACTGCTACGCTTGGTATAATTATGAGAACTCATTCACATTTAATGCGGCTAAAACAACAGTTTAAAGCCCATTTTGTTTTGTCTAGGTTATAATTGCCCAAATCTCTAACAAGGATTTTTATTTAATATAACAACGGAAGATACTCAACAAAATGTTAAATAAGTTCTTCGCAAAACCAATTGAATTATCCATCGGCGATCAAGACCTTAAATTTTGTTCGCTATCCGATTTCGAGTTTAGTCTCGCAGGCCGCACATCTGTTCCTTCAAAAAAAATCACTGGCATGGTGAAGTTCTCATTGGATGAACTCAAAAAAGAAGCGCGAACTATAAAAGAAATTGAGAAGCAATTTGTCGGAATTTTATCAAAATCAATCGAAAACCCTGACAGTATTAATCGTGCCTTACGAGAACTGGATGCCCAGGTTTTTTCACAAGATCATAACTGGCGCTTAATCATTGGTGCCCTGCATGATGGCAACGATGAATTAAATGAATTCCGTCGAGTTGCACTTGTAAAATACATGCAGTACCTCTCGTCGAGACAAGAGATAATAAAATACCTCTATTCCGAAAAGAAAAAAGCATTAAATGACGCAAATGATTCAGACGCTGGTGGAGAATATAAAGACACTATAATTCTTGAAAATACGGTTTTTGAACCAATTTCGGGTGAAAACAATAGTGGTGAGATGGAAAAAATGCCTAAGGGTGAAAATGTGACCATCAGGATGAAACCCGGCAAAAAAATTGAAATTTTGTTATCAAAAAACCGTTGCAAGTTGGTCGCGGGAGAAAAGAACTGCAAATTTATTGATGATGCCGGACGAAGTTACGATTTAAAAATCGGTAAGAATGTTATAGGTCGTGATAGCAAGAGCGATATTATGATGGATCCGAATCTAAGAGATATTTCGCGCATGCATCTGGTGATCGAGGCAGATGATACTAATACACTTTATCTTACTGACCTCTCGGCCCATGGCACTTATCTGCCAGCCAAGTACCTTCAAAGCCATACTTTCTAGGCTATTAACTTCCGCCAAATATTCCTTTTATCTTTCCGACCAAGCCCTCTTTAGACCGTTTCTTAGCGGCATTTGCTCTTGCCTGATCAGCCTTACTCAAAGGCTTGCTCTCTTTTGTGACAGGACTACTGACCTTTCTGCCTGTCAACAATGATTCTATACGTGCCGCCGCCTTCGGACCTACTTTTTTCTTGACCTTATTAACGATGTATTCGTCATCGTATTCTTTGGCTCGAAGGTCATTTATGACATCTTTCACAACTTCATCTTCTTTATCTTTTCTCAAAGCAACATAAAGCGCTTCGAGCAAGCTTTCTGACCACATCGTTTTAATTTCGGTCATTTCTGGTGATTTATCACTCATTTATCCGGCCTCATTTATAAATTGTTATATTACTGAATATTATCAGATGGCTATGGAAAAATAACAATTTACACAAATACGTATTAATATTGGATTTAATAAGAATAGACCATCTAAAACCCAAAATAGTAATTTTATACAAATATGGACTATAAATATAAAGACTTATTCTATATTCGAGACAGTTCTTTCTGATAAACTCGCCGCCTGAATTTAAAACAAAAATCAATAAGATACGTATATATATGAGTATAAACATAGCTGAATTTAATCCAGAACAACTGGCTAATGAATATAGCAAGCAATCTCCTGCGGCAATTATTAAATTGGCACTTGATAAATTTGAAAATATCGCCATCTCATTTAGTGGGGCGGAGGATGTCGTTTTGATCGATATCGCGACAAAGATTAAACCCGATGTGAACGTATTTTCTCTGGATACAGGACGGTTACACGCCGAGACTTATCGTTTCATTGAACAGGTTCGTGAACATTACGGCTTAGAAATTGACGTCCTCTCACCTGATGCCGAGGCAGTGCAAAATCTGGTACGAACTAAAGGTCTATACAGTTTTTACAAAGACGGTCATAAGGAATGTTGCAGTATCCGTAAAGTTGTTCCATTGCGTCGAAAGTTGATGGCACTGGATGCCTGGATCACTGGACAACGAAAGGACCAGAGTCCGGATACACGTAATGCGGTACCCGTAGTAGAGAAAGACGCAGCGTTTTCGACTGCTGATAAAAATTTATATAAATTTAATCCACTTTCTAACTGGACGTCAGCTCAGGTTTGGGAATACATAAGAAGTAATGATGTGCCATTTAATGCGTTGCATGAGCAAGGCTTCAGTAGTATTGGTTGTGAACCCTGCACCCGGGCAGTTCTGCCGAACCAGCACGAACGAGAAGGGCGTTGGTGGTGGGAAGAAGCAACGCAAAAAGAATGTGGCTTACATGTTGGAAATTTAAAAAAATAAACATATGCGTATTACATTTGTAAAAAAAATAAAAGCTGATGGCAGTCCATGTCGAAAATGTGCCGAGGTTCAGGCACGTCTGGAAAAAGACGGTTACATTGATGAGATAGCGCGCACGGTCATTGCAGATGAGCGGGATACTGATAGCGAGGGTATGCAACTAGCAAAACAGTTTGATGTTGATCGGGCGCCATTTTTTATCGTTGAAAATGAAGGTCAGGAACCGGGCATTTATACCGTTTATTTTAAACTGGTAAATGAAGTACTGCGTGGTAAAACCAATGAACAAGATGCAGCGAAAGATATTATGGATGCTAACCCGGATCTGGATTTTCTTTAATACTGTATTAATAGTCCGGTAGTTCTACATCTTTAAATATTTCATCTAACTCTAATTTAGAAGCAGCTTGCATTGATTGTTGCACAATGTCCTGAGTCAGGTGTGGTGCAAACTGTCGAATGAATTCATACATATAAGCACGTAAAAAAGTGCCTCTTCGAAAACCAATCCGGGTCACACTGGCTTCAAATAAATGGCTTGCATCAATTGAGACCAGTTCCTTATCAATATTCGCGTCATAAGCCATACTGGCGACAATCCCTACTCCCAAATTCATCTTTACATACGTTTTGATAACATCGGCATCAGACGCAGTGAAAACCAGTTTGGGTGATAAGCCGGCATCTCTAAAGGCTTGATCCAACTGCGAGCGACCAGTAAAACCAAACACATAGGTCACAATAGGATATTCAGCCAGGGCTTCCAAAGTTAGAACGGATTCATTTGCCAAAGGGTGATCATGTGTGACAACAACACTCCTGTTCCAACGATAACAAGGCATCATGATTAGATTATCAAATAGTTCTAATGCCTCCGTCGCTATAGCAAAATCTACCGTCCCCTTTGAAGCCAGCTCAGATATTTGCACTGGCGTACCTTGATGCATGTGTAATGAGACTTCTGGATAAAGCTTAATAAAATCCTGAATTATTCGAGGCAGAACATAACGTGCCTGGGTATGTGTGGTCGCAATAGAAAGGCTACCATTACGTTTATCGCTAAAATCATCGGCAACTCGTTTAACGCCTTCGACCTTATCCAGTATTTCTCCAGCCATATCGATTATGATCCGACCGGCAGGTGTAATCTCGGTCAGGTGCTTTCCATTACGTTGGAAGATCTGAACATCAAGTTCATCTTCAAGCATCCGGACTTGCTTGCTAATGCCGGGTTGTGACGTAAACAGGCTCTCAGCTGTAGCGGAGACGTTTAGCCCATGATTCGCTATTTCCCAGATATATTTGAGTTGTTGTATTTTCATCTTTCTAAATATGTATATACGATAAAATTATAAAAATATACATAATAATTCCTTTTCAGAATAGCTATCGCCCTGTAAATTAGCTTACCTTTTTATTTCTATATTAGAAAAACCTTAATTAACAAAGACATATGGATTTTTCATTTACAATCATCGGTTTTATCGTCGGCTTTATTGTCGGTATGACCGGCGTCGGCGGCGGCTCCTTGATGACACCAATCCTGGTGCTTGGCTTTGGCATCAAACCTGCCATTGCGGTAGGAACAGATTTACTCTATGCCGCAATCACCAAATCGGGCGGCGTTTTTGTGCATCATAAACATGGCAATATCCAATGGCCGATCGTTATATTACTCTCATCTGGCAGTGTTCCGGCCTCGCTTTGCTCAATCTTAGTCATTAAGCAACTTGATGCTGCTGGCATTAATTACGATAGCCTGATCATGTCTACGCTTAGTATCGCATTGATACTGACTGCGCTATTTTTATTGACCCGAAATCAGTTACATAAAATTAGTCAGAAAGAAAAGTTTGATGCAATAAAAGTACTTCACCGCAAATATAGAAAACCGTTCACCGTATTTGGGGGTGTAATAATTGGTATCCTTGTTACCTTATCTTCAGTAGGTGCTGGTGTGATCGGCGCCGCATTTTTATTTTTTCTTTATCCCAGGTTAAAGGCTATTCAAATAGTAGCCACTGATCTCGCTCATGCGGTCCCTATCACGGCTATAGCCGGTCTTGGCCATGCTCATATAGGCACTGTAGATTATATTTTATTGGGTAGTTTACTGATTGGATCTTTACCGGGAATATATCTGGGCAGTCATTTTGGTACATTTTTACCCGATAAAATCATGCGCCCGGTGCTTGCCAGTATGCTTTTGATAATCGGTATTCGCCTGGTTTTTTAAATCATCAAATTAAAAAACCCCGCAATGTGCGGGGTCTTTACAATTGAATTAGTTACTACGGCAAAGGATTATGCGTGATTATGTTTGTAATCTTCAATAATAGATGCCATTCGATCCTTGAGAATCAGTTTTTCTTTTTTTAGTCCTTCCAGACTAAGTTGGTCAACATTAATGTTTTTTTCATTAGCCTCTTTAACGGTATTTTTTAAAACATCGTGTTTCTCATACAGCCTTTTAAAATCCTTGTTGTCATTAAGCAGTGCATTAACTATCTCCTGATCATGTTCAAACATAACACCCCCTTTATAA
>JBFIJV010000062.1:0-9389 GCA_041600575.1 Gammaproteobacteria bacterium
CATCAAAGACGTGTGATCAGCTGCTTTAATTGATGCTGTTCTTTTGGTTTTAGCGAGATAACCCATTTCACCAAAACAATCTCCTTTCTCCAGATTGCGAATAACAGATACATTTTTCATTACATTAACGCTACCGTTAACAATTATATAAAAGCAATCATCCATATCACCTTCAACAATAATATCGTCATCGGCATTATAATCCTGCCAGGTGCTTGCTCGCAGGATCTCCCAGATTTCTGCATCAGGAAATCCGGTGAAAAATTCAAGTTTTTTAACAGAGTTGAATTTTTCTTCAGCTGAGATATCTTTCTTTGGCTCTTCCAGTGTATCAAACGCCTTGGTCAGATCAGCTGCAAGGTCAAGTCCCATTTGATAACGATTAGCAACATCTTTTTCCAACGCTTTAAAGACAATATCGTTTAATGCGGCAGGCAAATCAGTTCGGTAATCACTCATTGGAGGCGGCTCATCATTTAAAATTGTATTGACCAAACTGGAAAAATTATCTGCTGAAAACGGTTGTTTCCCGGTCAGTAATTCATACATAACAACACCCAGAGAAAAGATGTCTGTTTGATTAGCGACATGTTCTTCACGAAGCTGCTCCGGAGACATATAGCGTGGCGAACCCATCATGCCGCCCATCTGCGTTGTTGTTGAATCGGCGTTGTAAATATGAGCGATACTGAAATCACCAATCTTTACATCCTGATTTGGTGTAAAAAGAATATTCGATGGCTTGATATCCCGATGTACTACGCCCTGACGATGAGCATAATCAAGTGCGTTAGCGCATTTAAAGATGATTTCAACAACCTTTTCGACCGGCAACAGATTATCCGAAGTACAATAGGGTTTTAGGGTATTACCACCTTCAATATATTCCATCACGATATAACAATTGTCTTCGTCAACACCCGCATCATAAATATTAATAACGTTCGGGTGAGTGAGCAGACCAGCGGTATGGGCCTCATTAAAAAACATTTTGCGGTAACGTGCGCCCGACTCAGCATCATTCAAGGCATCAAGAAAAGCAACCTTCAGCGCAACGGGTCTATTTATATAGGGATCATGTCCGAGATAAACAACTCCCATGCTGCCACGATCGATTTCTTTTCGTACTTCGTATTTACCCAGTTTCTCAGGGACATTATTAGTCATGTGATAATTGTCTATCTCAAAATTATAGAAACATCTATTCTATGTGCAGTGCAACAAATCTGTCACCCAATAACTTATCAATGGGATAATAAGTTACCTACGTATATTAATGCATATATATTGATTTTAATATAAATGATAGTGCCATACTGTAATGACATTCATAATGTCATTACAGACACAATTCGGTGCTTATTGACCAAAGCAACCAGACTACTATACTGAAATCATACTGTGACGATAACGCTGTGAAACATAGACTGCGTCTAAAATTGAGGGGGTCGTTATGACAACTACAGTTCAACAACTATTAAACACAAAACACAGTGAAATATTCTCTGTAACCCCGGATTCCCTGGTTATTGATGCCATAAGGATGATGAATGAGAAAAAAGTCGGTGCGTTGCTGGTAATGGAAGGTACTGAATTGTCCGGCATCTTGTCTGAAAGAGATTACACCAGAAAAGTCATCCTGAATAATCGCAGTTCATCTGCCACTATGGTTCGTGAAATCATGACCTCCGAACTGAAGACGGTTAACACATCTCAAACTCTGGACGAATGTCTGGTTATAATGTCGAATAATCATATTCGGCATTTACCTGTTGTTGATAACGGCACAACGGTAGGTATCTTATCAATTATGGATGTGGTTAAAAGTATTATCTCTGAAAAGGAATTTATTATTGAGCAGTTGGAGCATTATATTACTGATACTGCCTGATAGTTCCTCGTTTGCAGGACAACAGGCAGCAAAATAAAGCAATATCTTGAAGTTTAAGGAATCTGCTAGTATCTGGATTCCTTAGACTTGTCTTTATCTATACTCAAATGAACTTAAATTATTTCGCAGTATCTTTTCTATTAAGTGTTGGATAGACAATAAATCCACCCTAAAATCTACTCACTCATACTCTTAATCAATTTATATTCATAAAAATATCAGACATGTCTGCAAATAGTGATAGAAAAATAATCCAGGCACAATTAACAGCTCACTATAATGAGATGCGTAATATGCATATGCGTGATCTATTTATGCATGACCCGAATCGCGGTCAAACATATGCAAAGCAATTGCATGGACTACATATCGATTATTCTAAACATATTATTTCAAATGAAACCTTGCCACTATTATTCAAGTTTGCTGAAGCATCTGAACTTCAAGCTTCTATCAAGGGCATGTTTACCGGAGAAAAAATAAATATTACTGAGGATCGTGCTGTACTGCATACAGCATTACGATCTACTCCAAATCAAAAAATTGAAATAAATAATGAAAATATAATAGAAAAGGTACATGCAGAGCTCGATAAAATTGAAGCCTTTGTTAACAATATACATAACAAGACATACCGGGGCTGGACCAATAAACCAATTGATACCTTTGTTAATATTGGTATTGGTGGTTCTGACCTTGGTCCTAAAATGGTGGTTAATGCATTAGAAGAATTTCGCCGGGGTGAAACACACTCTTTTTTCATATCAAATATTGATTTTCAGGCAATTGAATCTTTACAGAAAATCATAAATCCTGAAACAACATTATTTATAGTCTCCTCAAAGTCATTCAACACAATAGAAACCCTGACTAATGCGGCAACGCTAAAAACATGGATGCAAGATGCAGGTTGCGATGATATCAACAAACATTTTATTGCTGTTTCTAACAACCTGGATGCAACCGGCAAATTTGGAATAAAACCGGATAATGTTTTTGAATTATGGGACTGGGTTGGCGGCAGATTTTCATTATGGTCAGCGGCAGGCTTGCCTATTGCACTGGCTGTTGGTTTTCAAAATTTCAAGAAATTACTTGCCGGCGCGCATCAAGTGGATGAGCATTTTTCACAAACACCAATTGAAAACAATATCCCTGTTATTCTGGCAGTAATTGATTATTGGTATTCAAATTACTTTGATGCGCAAACACATGCATTTATTCCTTACGACGAGTCGTTAAAATTATTACCGGATTATCTATCACAACTATTAATGGAAAGTAATGGTAAGTCAGTAGACCTGGACGGGCACGTTATTGATTATAAAACCATGCCTGTATGCTGGGGTTCGGCAGGAACAAATTCACAACATTCTTTTTTTCAGTTATTACATCAAGGAACACATATGGTTCCTGTCGATTTTCTTGTGCCCTTATCGAAGAAAGGCAATGAGGAACATCATGCCTTGTTACTTGCTAACTGTCTGGCCCAGAGCCAGGCATTGATGCAAGGAGAAAATAATCCTGACCCAAATCGACATATTACTGGCAATAAACCAAGTACTACGATTATTTACTCTGAGTTGACCCCTGAAATACTCGGCTCATTAATTGCGATATATGAACACAGAACTTTTGTACAAGGCGTTTTGTGGCAGATCAATTCATTTGATCAATGGGGTGTTGAGTTAGGAAAAAAACTGGCTATGACTATTTACGAGAATTTGAAAGGCAAACAAACAACAAAAGGGCTGGATTCATCTACACAAAATCTGATTGAACTCTATAAAAAGAACCGGACATAAGTATCTTACTAATCTTGTTTGGAGACATACATGGCCGTTGTCTCCGATAGTCGCTTAACCAGTGTTTTCATAAATACCCGACTAAAATGTAACTGACACTCTATTGATGCTTGCTCAATTAATGTGGCATTAATTTTCATTAAATCAACATCGTTTTTTGCGGTAATTGTTGCCGTTCGTTTTGCCTTACTTAAGTAACTCATTTCACCAAAGCAATCACCCGTTTGTAATTTCCCGATTAATGCGCCGTCTTTATAAACATCAACATCCCCTGAGGTGATGATATAAAACGAGTCATCTATGTCACCCTCAACAATTATTTCAGCACCGGCTTCAAATTGTTGCCAGATACCGGCCCGTATTATTTCCCAGAGTTCTGAAACAGGAAATTCACTAAAAAATTCCAGCGATTGTATTAAATTAAATTTTTCCTGAACTTCAATGTCTTCCTTGGGTTGTTCAAGGTAGTCAAACGCCAGACTTAAATCTGCGGCAAAATTCAAACCCATCTTGTAACGCTTCTCCTGGTTTTTCTGCAAGGCATGATGAATAATTTTCTCCAGAATTTCTGGAACATCTGAACGATGGGTGTTCAGTGGCAAGTGTTCTTCATTTATTATCATATGAATCAATCGAGAAAAACTTTCAGCAGGGTAAGGATGTTTTCCAGTCAGTAACTCATACATAACTATACCTAGTGAAAAAAGATCTGTTTGGTTTGTTATGACATCTTCCTGAACCTGTTCCGGGGACATGTAACGTGGTGAACCAACAAATCCCATAGGCATGGTGTTGGTCGTATCGGAAGTCATAATGTGCGCAATACTGAAGTCGGCAATTTTCACATCGCGATTTTTATCAATAAGGATATTGGTTGGTTTAATGTCCCGATGTATGACGCCACTACGGTGTGCATAATCCAGAGCCTTTGCACACTTGAATATAATTTCAATAACGAGTTCGAAGGGCAGTAAATTATTAGAATTGCAATAAGTCTTTAAAGTATCACCGCCCTCGATGAGTTCCATAACAATATAGCAATGTTCCTCATCTGCACCAGCATCCAGTATCTCGACTATATTCGGATGCTTAAGGGTCCCGGCGGTATGCGCCTCATTGAAGAACATTTTTCGATAGCGTTCTCCAGATTCCTTGTCATTCAGATTTTCGGATAATGCCACCTTCACAGCAACATCGCGATCTGCATAGGGGTCGTGTCCTTTATAGACAACACCCATGCTTCCGCGACCGACTTGTTGTTTTATTTCGTACTTGCCTAATTGTTCTGGTATTTTCATTTGTAGATTAAAATACACTACTTATAATGAGTTATCTCACTTAATTAAAACATATTATTGATATTTTACTGAATCTTTCTTTGAAATTGTTGGCAAAGACGATTCCTTGATACAATTCGAAACTTCTTAATAGTTGTCAATAAACGACAAAACCTGCTCTACTTCCCTATCAATTTACACAAAGGTATTACTAACGACATTATGAAGGCTATTATTCTTGCCGCGGGCATTGGTAACCGACTCGGTGATCACGCTGCAAATCAACCTAAATCATTACTGGAGTTTGAAGGAAAGAGCTTATTAAAACGCCATATTGAGATTCTTTCGGCAAACCACATTGAAGAAATAACCATTGTCACCGGTTATCAATCCGAATTGCTCATGGATCATCTTCAGGGCCAAAGCGTGCCCATCAACTACATCTATAATGACCGCTATACTGAAGGTAGTATCATCAGTCTCGGTTGTGCACGGCCGGTAATACTAAGTGAACCTGAATTTATCCTGATGGATGCCGATGTTCTTTATGATCAGGAAATGATTCGGCGTTTGGTCAATACCAGCATAAATAACTGCCTGTTGCTGGATCGCGACTTTATTCCGGGCGATGAACCGGTCAAGATTTGTGTTGATAAAAACGGACACATAAATGAATTTAGAAAACAAATCGCTGACAATCTTGATTATACTGTGCAGGGTGAATCAGTAGGCTTTTTCAAATTTAATAATCAGATTGGACAATCTCTGCTTGAACGTATCGATGACTATCTTGCCAGAGGTGAAAACAAGACCCCCTATGAAGAAGCGATTCGCGACTTGTTGTTAGAAGATGCAACACAATTTGGCTATGAAGACGTCACCGGCGTCCCCTGGATAGAAATAGATTTTCCAGCGGATATTGAACGCGCACAAAAAGAGATAATACCTGCATTATCACCTATCAATCATTAATCAGTAATTAATATAAAATGTCTAAAAATAGCCACAAAAAAATAAGCAAGTGTAAACAATTACGCTCTCTGCTTGCATCAAACGAACTTGAATTTATTCTGGAAGCACATAACGGTATCTCTGCAAGTATTGTTGAAAGCGCAGGCTTTAAAGGTATCTGGGGTAGTGGTCTTGCGATGTCTGCACAATTTGGTGTGCGTGATAGTAACGAGGCCAGTTGGACTCAAGTAGTCGATATGCTGGAATTCATGTCAGATGCGACCACCATTCCCATCTTGCTGGATGGCGACACCGGTTATGGTAACTTTAATAATATGCGCCGACTGGTGGTAAAACTTGAGCAACGTGATATCGCTGGCGTCTGCATAGAAGACAAACAGTTTCCTAAAACTAACAGCTTTATTGATGGCAACAAACAACCACTGGCTGAAATTGGTGAATTCTGTGGCAAGATTAAAGCCGGTAAAGATAGCCAGACTGATGATGACTTTTGTATCGTCGCCAGAGTCGAAGCACTGATCGCCGGCTGGGGATTAACTGAAGCATTGAAAAGAGCCGAAGCCTATCACCAGGCCGGAGCGGATAGCATATTGATCCATAGCAAGTTATCCAGACCCGATGAGATCCTCGCCTTTGCCAAAGAATGGGCCGGACGATCACCATTGGTTATTGTGCCGACCAAATATTACAGCACACCAACTGACGCCTTTCGTAAGGCAGGTATCGATCTCGTCATCTGGGCAAACCACATGATCCGCACCGCTGTGGCCGCCATGGAAAAAACCAGCAAGACTATTTACGAATCAGAGTCTTTAGTTGATGTCGAAGATAAGATTGCCGGTGTCGACCATATCTTCAAATTACAAGGCGCCGAAGAACTGAGCCAGGCACAGGATAAATATCTCGTCCAAAAATCGGATATACACGCAATCATATTGGCTGCCAGCCGGGGCAATGAGCTACATGAATTAACTCATGATAAACCCAAGGCCATGATCAGTATTGGTGGCAAAACCCTGCTCGGTCGTTTAATGGACGGACTGAAAAAAGCAGATATCAATAAATCAACCGTCATTGCCGGTTATAAGGCAGATGCAATAAACCTGCTTGGCATCGAAAAATGTATTAATGATGACTACGAAAACGGTGATGAATTAAAAACATTGATCTGCGCGCGAGAGAATTTCAACGATGATATGTTGATTCTCTATAGTGATCTTCTATTCAGGGAATATATTCTCAGAGACTTGATTGAAACAGATGGTGAAGTGGTCATTATCGTTGACTCTGCGTTGGATAATCCAAATATTACCGGCTCACCAGACTATGCTTACTGCAGTAAGGATGATGATCGTTCACCCTTTATGCAAAATGTGACGCTAATGCAATTGTCTTCATCGGCAGATGCTGCTGCCAAACCGCCATCCGGTTACTGGATTGGTATGATGCGCGTCAGAAAAGAAGGTCGACAATGGATAGAAGCGGCACTTGATGAATTAAAGACAGCAACAAACTTTAATGAACTGACATTACCCGACTTGTTGAACCATCTCATCAAGCAAGGCAAACCCATTCATGTTCATTATATTGATGGCCATTGGCTTGATGTGAATTCACTGGACGATATTGATCGCGCTGGCGACTTCACACAGTAATTAATCAATAAAGTTAAACCTTAAAAGAGAAGTACATTGATAGAAGCAAAAGAATTTGTTGAAGCTGCCCGAGAACTCGGCTTCAGTCGTTACACAGGTGTGCCTTGTTCATTTCTTACACCCTTTATTAACTATGTTATCAATGATGATGCATTGGAATATGTCTCATCAGCAAATGAAGGCGATGCGTTGGCCACAGCCGCGGGTGCCGCCATCGGCGGGCAACGTTCTGTCGTGATGATGCAAAACTCAGGCTTGGGTAATGCAGTCAGTCCGATCACCTCGCTCTCTTATGTATTTCGTATCCCGTGTTTAATTATCAGCACACATCGTGGCCAACCAGGCGTAAAGGATGAACCACAACATGAACTGATGGGACAAATCACCAAAGAACTGTTCGATACCATGCGCGTGCCCTGGGAAATCTTTCCGAGTAAGGGTGAAGACATTGCACCCGCCTTGCAACGCGCCGATGAATATATGAAAAAAGAACAACGACCTTATGCCTTCATCATGGAAAAAGGGACGGTTGCGCCACAGGCATTACATAAAAATCCTGTTGCCAATATTTCAGAACGTAAAACTATTGTTCGTTCAACACATAATCCGGATGCCATAACGATAAATCGTAATGCTGCGTTACGACGTATTATTGATCACACACCAGAAGAAAATACTGTGTTAATTGCTACTACCGGATTTACCGGACGTGAGTTATTCGCGATTAATGATCGACCGAATCAAATCTACATGGTGGGATCGATGGGTTGTGCCTCATCACTCGGGTTGGGTATTGCTTTGGCAAGACCCGATTTAAAAGTCGTCGTGATCGATGGTGACGGTGCTGGCTTGATGCGCATGGGAAATTTCGCAACTATCGGCAGTTATGCTGGCAATAACCTGATACATATACTATTAAATAATGAAGTACATGATTCCACCGGTGCCCAGGCAACCGTTGGTGGTAATATAGACTTCTCAAAGGTAGCTGAAGCGAGTGGCTATGGTGTCTGTTTGTCGGGTAACGAGATCGAAACGATTGATGAGGTGTTTGCATTGGAACCACAGGAAGGTCCCGTCTTCGCTCATTTAAAAATAGCTGCCGGTACAATTGATGATTTACCCAGACCGGATATCACGCCGAATGAGGTATTAATAAGATTTATGCAACACATAAACAGCAGCTTCTAACTATGACAACACTATTACTCAATCCGGGCCCGGTCGTTTTAAGTGAACGTGTGCGTAAGGCACTGTTAAAACCCGATCTCTGTCATCGCGAACAGGAATTTATCGACTTACAAAACAAGATCAGAACTGACTTGTTAAATGTTTACCAACTAGCCGCAACTGATTGGGCAAGCATTGTTTTTACCGGTTCCGGCACGTCGGCGATGGAAGCAATGCTGACCAGCCTTGTACCGGCACACGGCAAGGTTCTGATTATCGAAAATGGCGTTTATGGCGAACGCCTGACCAGGATTGCACAGATCCATGATATTGCGCATGTCGTACTACATAATGAATGGGGTGATGAGATCGATCTCGTCAAGCTTGAAGGAGAACTGCAATATCATAAAGAAATTTCACATGTTGCCGTAGTCCATCATGAAACCACCACCGGTCGTTTAAATGATATCGATGCCATTGCAGAGCTCTGCAACAAACATGGCAATATCCCTATGCTACTCGATGCCGTCAGCAGCTTTGGTGCAGAAGAAATAAAATTTGAAGACTGGAATATCGCTGCTTGTGCCGCAACCGCAAACAAATGTTTGCATGCTGTGCC
>JBFIJV010000063.1:0-9331 GCA_041600575.1 Gammaproteobacteria bacterium
GATACAATGTCTATCCAAAAGAGATTGAAATCATTATCAATGATCTGAGTCAGATTAATGAGTCTGCCGTAATCGGTGTACCACATCCCGACTTTGGCGAAGCAGTCATTGCCGTAATAGTAATGGATGATAATGTTGTTGTTGAAGGTATTGATGAATCAAACTTAATCGATACTCTCAAGCAAAAGCTGGCGGCTTATAAGGTGCCGAAAAGGATTTTTCAAATTGAAGAATTACCCATTAATGTCATGGGGAAGGTTCAGAAAAATATCTTACGTGACCAATATCAAACTATATTTGTAAAAAATTAATAACCTGTTAAATAAAGAATAATTGATTGCTTTGCTCTCAAGCATAGGCGAAAAGAATTATTTTTTTAATGCCGCTGCAATTTCATCAAGAATTGAAACATCATCAATCGTTGCAGGGACATTATAACTATCACCATCCGCTATTTTTTTCATTATACCGCGTAAAATTTTACCGGAACGTGTTTTAGGTAATCTTTTCAGGATAACTACTTTTTTAAACGCTGCTACAGCACCTATTTCATTACGCACTCTAAGAATAAGATCTTTTATAATCTGTTCTTGATCTGTAGTGACATCATTATTTAAAACAACATATCCCATTGGTAGTTGTCCTTTTAATTCATCACGTACACCTATTACTGCACATTCGGCCACACCTGGGTAGGCAGCTAAAACCTCTTCCATGCCACCCGTTGATAAACGATGTCCGGCAACATTAATAACGTCGCCCAGACGACTCATCACCCAAACATCACCCTCTTCATCAAGATATCCCGCATCCCAGGTAATGTAGTATCCGTCGTATACTGAAAGATATGAATCTATATAGCCTTGATCATTATTCCAGAGCGATTGCAGGCAACCAGGTGGCAAGGGAAGTTTCAATGCAATTTTACCCATTTCACCCGCAGGCAATGAGTTTCCCGTTTCATCAAGCACTTTTAGATTGAAGCCCGGAACGGGTCTTGATGCGGAACCATGTTTAACTGGCAGTTTTTCCAGGCCTAAACAATTTGCCGTAATGGGCCAACCCGTTTCAGTTTGCCACCAATGATCAATTACTGGAATTTTCAATTTATTTTCTGCCCATTCTATAGTTGTCGGATCACAACGTTCGCCTGCCAGAAACAATGTTTGAAGAGAAGATAAATCATAATCTGAAATACGTTTACCAGACGGATCATCACGTTTAATTGCTCTGAAGGCAGTCGGGGCGGTAAACAATACTTTTACTTTGTGCTGTTCTATTACGCGCCAAAACGCACCTGAGTCTGGTGTGCCGACGGGCTTGCCTTCATAGAGAACTGTCGTACAACCATGTAATAATGGCGCATAAACAATATACGAATGTCCTACAATCCAGCCAATATCCGAAGCAGACCAGTAAACGTCACCGGGATCTACATTATAGATATTTTTCATAGTCCACTTCAGCGCAACAGCATGACCACCATTATCACGCAACACGCCTTTGGGTTTACCCGTAGTACCAGAGGTATATAGAATATATAGCGGATCAGTTGCGTTTACTGAAACACAGTCTTGAGGTTTAGCAACCTTACTCGCTTCCCGCCAATCCAGATCTCGACCTTCTATTAAGGCTGCTTTACATTGAGCTCGCTGTAAAATTATGCAGGTTTGCGGTTTATGACTTGAGGCTTCAATAGCAGCGTCAAGTAAGGGTTTGTATTCAATAATACGATTAACTTCAATACCACAGGATGCGGAAACAATTATTTTTGGTTGTGCATCTTCAATTCGAGCTGCCAATTCCTTCGAGGCAAAACCACCAAAGACAACCGAATGTATAGCACCGATTCGGGCGCAGGCTAACATTGCTATCAGTGCTTCCGGAGCCATTGGCATATAAATAATCACCGTATCACCCTTGCTAATTCCCTGCTCGGTTAATACACCTGCAAAATTAGCCGTCAGGTCTCTTAATTCTTTATAGGTAATTTTTTTTATAGTATCCGTGACAGGACTATCATAGATAATGGCGACTTGATCGGCCCGACCATTTTCAACGTGTCGATCAATCGCATTGAAGCAGGTGTTTAGCTTTCCATCCGGGTACCATTTATAGAAAGGTGCATTTTTATCATCAAGAACCTGCGTAAAGGGTTTATCCCAATCTATATCCTGTGCAACATCTTTCCAATAGGCTTCAGGATCATCCAAAGAATGTTGATAGGCTTTCAAGTATTTTGACATGAGCTAGGTAGTTATTTGTTTTAGCTTTTTGAAATAAAGTAATCCATTTTAAGACATGAAACAATACTGGCAACGCTACTGCAGTTTAACGACCATTATGCTTTAACTCCGGCAATGTATAACCATGTATCAATAACTGTGTCCGGGTTAAGCGATATACTTTCTATTCCTTCATCGAGCAACCATTTTGCCAGATCGGGATGATCTGATGGGCCCTGCCCACATATACCAATATATTTATTTGCTTTTTTACACGCCTGTATGGCGCGACTCAACATAAACTTGACCGCTTCATCACGTTCATCGAAAAGATCAGACACCAAACCAGAATCACGATCGAGAGCCAGGGTCAATTGTGTCATATCATTGGAGCCAATTGAAAAACCATCGAAGTGTTCAAGAAACTGATCGGCTAAAATAGCGTTACTCGGAACTTCACACATCATAATAAGTTTTAATCCATCCTTTCCTCTTGCCAAACCATACTTTGAGAGTAATTCGACAACATCCTTCGCCTGTCCCACGGTACGTACAAAGGGCACCATAACCCAGACATTATCGAGCCCCATCTCTTCACGAACATAACGCAATGCGCGACACTCCAGCTCAAAGCAGGCTTCAAAATCATTCGACAAATAGCGTGACGTGCCACGATAACCAATCATGGGATTTTCTTCTTTTGGTTCGTAACGATCACCACCGAGCAAATTTGCATATTCGTTAGATTTAAAATCGGATAAACGTACGATAACCGGATTTGGTGAAAATGCTGCTGCTAATGTAGAAATCCCTTCCACCAGATTATCGACATAGAAATCAACCGGACTCGCATAGGCACTAATCCGAGCATCAACAGCCTTTTTTATTTCCTTCTCTTGATCGTCATATTCAAGCAATGCACGCGGATGGATACCGATCTTGTTATTAATGATAAATTCCAATCGTGCCAAACCGACTCCCGCATTCGGAATTGAAGCAAAAGACATCGCTTTGCCGGGGTTGCCCACATTCATCATGATCTTTAATGGCGCAGGCGGCATATTGTCCAACTCGGCCCGATTAAGCTGAAAATCCAATAGACCTTTATATACATGTCCATTTTCACCTTCTGAACAAACTACGGTAACAAGATCGCCATAGTTGATTTTTTTGGTTGCATCACCACAACCTACGACAGCGGGTACACCTAATTCACGTGCAATAATAGCTGCATGACAGGTTCTTCCACCACGATTAGTCACTATCGCTGATGCGCGTTTCATAACGGGTTCCCAATCAGGGTCAGTCATTTCCGTGATCAAAATATCCCCATCTTGCAAATCATCCATGTCTTCCAGTTTTTGTATCACCCTGGCCTTACCGGCACCTATCTTCTGCCCTATCGCAGCACCACTGATTATCAACTTACCTCTTTCATTCAGTTGATAACGTTCAATGACATTTGTATTCTCACGGCTTTGTACCGTTTCAGGCCGTGCCTGGACAATATAAATTTTTCCAGTGACGCCATCTAATGCCCATTCGATATCCATTGGTCGTTCATAGTGTTGTTCAACAATCACTGCTTGTCGTGCAAGCTCTTCTAATTGTGCATCAGTAAGACAATATACCGAGGACTCTTCAGCCCGAACATTGACAGTCTTCACTAAGTCGTCTGATTCAGGATCATCGTTATAAATCATTTTAATCGCTTTGCTACCAATACTACGGCTCAATACTGCCGGCTTTCCCTGTGCCAATGATTTTTTATAAACATAAAATTCATCTGGATTAACAGCACCCTGAACAACTGTTTCACCCAGGCCATAACTAGCCGTTATAAAAACTACACCATCAAAACCGGATTCCGTATCAAGGGTAAACATCACGCCACTAACCCCGACATCACTGCGAACCATCTGTTGCAGTCCGGCCGATAAAGCGACTTCCTCATGCGCGAAGTTTTTATGTACACGATAGGCAATAGCACGATCATTGTACAAGGAAGAAAATACCTCCTTAACTTTTAACAAAACATCGTCGATACCACGCACATTAAGGAATGTTTCCTGCTGTCCTGCAAAAGAAGCATCAGGCAAATCTTCAGCCGTTGCTGAAGAGCGCACAGCAATGGACATATTGTCTTCATTATCGACGCACATAGACCTATACGCGTCTACAATCGATTGTTCCAGTTCAGTCTGAAATGGCGCTTCGATGATCCATGTTCGAATCTCTTTACCCGCAGTGGTTAACTGCTTGACATCATTTACGTTTAAATCTTTGAGCCGCTCTTCGATCCGTTCTCGTAGATTGTTATGATTTAGAAAATCCCAAAAAGCCTTCGCAGTTGTTGCATAACCATCGGGCACACTCACACCTGCGTCGGAAAGGTTACTGATCATTTCACCAAGAGAGGCATTTTTTCCACCAACCAGACCAACATCCGCCATAGACAATGCTTGTAACGGCATAATGTATTGATTAGAATTTTTTAGATCCATAGCTATTAGTTACTCTGTTTGTTAAAGATAAATTTTGTATTCATTTGTTCTTTAATAATTGTTTTTCCTTGACCAGATTAACGGCGATCTCTTCAACAGACATCGCCGTTGAATCAAGCACAAAAATTTCTGCTTTTTTCATCATGTTTTCTGCACGTTTAATTTCATGCTGGCATTTCTTTAATGTTGCATAGGTTGTATTAGGACGACGTTGTTGACGAATCGCGCTGAGTTGATCTGCTCGTATCGTCAGACCAACAATCTTGTCCAGATGAGGTAATAGAAAGCCAGGCAATTCATCACTTTCCAGATCATCATCTGTTAATGGATAATTCGCAGCCTTGATTGAAAAATGCATCGCCAGATAGAGACAAGTAGGTGTCTTTGCTGAACGTGATACGCCCACCAGAATAACATCCGCTTTATCAAATAAATTAGTCCTTATGCCATCATCATTTTTAAGTGTGAAATCGATGGCATCCATTTGTTTCTTGTAATCTTCATTACCAAATGGTTCATGAGCTTTTCCAATAGTGTGTGACGATTTGGCTTGAAGACTTACCTCCAGCGGTTCAATAAATGCATTAAATAAACTAATAACACAGGCATCAGTAGCAGAAATATAGGCTTGTATCTCATCATTAACCAGCGTGCTAAATACGATAGGTTGTAATCCTGTTGTCTCGGCATTCCTGTTTATTTCAGTCGCAACAAAATGCGCTTCAATTTCAGTACTGACAAAGGCATAGGTTTTATCTATA
Source organism: Gammaproteobacteria bacterium (assembly GCA_041600575.1). Lineage (GTDB taxonomy): Bacteria > Pseudomonadota > Gammaproteobacteria > Eutrophobiales > Eutrophobiaceae > UBA7359. Next base: position 5,491 of record JBFIJV010000063.1, read on the forward strand.
AACTCTATCCCATCGAACTGGGATAGTAATGACTGGCCAAGCGACTCAGCCGTTTTCCCGGTTCGATCAGAGACGTAAAAAACATATCTTTTTCGTGGCTTACTATTCATTTTCTATCTGGTGTCTTATCACAGATAATATTGAGTATAAAAACAAAGGCCACCATTATCGAAATTCTGGTGGCCTGTAATAGTTATAGTCTTAAACACTTAAACAAGATTAAGTAAATGCTTTATTTACGTTTACTGATGGGCACAAACTTTTGATTTTCAGGACCTACATAATTTGCACTCGGTCGAATAATCTTTCCATCTTCACGTTGTTCAATCACATGCGCAGCCCAACCCGAGGTACGTGCAATAACAAACAAGGGTGTAAACATAGCCGTTGGCACATTCATCAGTGAATAAGAAACTGCTGAATACCAATCAAGATTAGGAAACATCTTCTTCTCGGCCCACATGACTTTTTCAAGTCGTTCGGCAATTTTGAACATTTTCAGGTTCTTGGCCTCTGTGCCCAAACGCTTGGCGACATCACGTATCATTTTGTTACGCGGATCACCCGTAGTATAAACCGGATGTCCAAAGCCGATAACAATCTCCTTACGCGCAATGCGCTCTTTAATATCGGCTTCGGCTTCATCCGGGTTTGCATAGCGTTGCTGTATATCAAAAGCTACTTCATTCGCACCACCATGTTTCGGACCGCGTAACGCACCAATAGCACCAGTAATGCTGGAAAACATATCCGAACCGGTACCGGCAATCACACGACCGGTAAATGTTGAAGCATTATATTCGTGTTCAGCATATAAGTTTAACGAGGTATGCATTGCCCGAACCCATGAGTCCGATGGTTTCTCACCATGTAAAAGGTGTAAGAAATGACCACCAATAGAATCATCTTCGGTCTCAACTTCTATGCGCTTGCCATTCACTGCGTAGTGATACCAATAGAGCAACATGGAACCAAAACTCGCCATCAGCTTATCCGCGATATCACGTGCACCCACTGAGTTATGATCATCTTTTTCCGGCATAACCGCGCCCAATACTGAACAACCTGTTCGTAATACGTCCATCGGATGAGCCGATGGAGACAGTTGTTCCAAAGAATTCTTTACTGCAATAGGCAAACCGCGTAATGATTGCAATTTGCTTTTATAGGCATTTAATTCAGCTATTGTTGGTAATTTCCCATGCACCAGCAAATATGCGATTTCTTCAAATTCACAGGTATCTGCAATATCAAGAATATCGTAGCCCCGGTAATGGAGATCATTACCCGTTAAACCGACCGTACACAAAGCTGTGTTACCAGCCGCTGTGCCACTTAATGCGACTGATTTTTTTGGTTTAGGTTTGTGTATTGTTTTTTTAGTCATGGATTGTCTCCTGAAAATAATTCATCCAGTTTTTTTTCATAATCGTGATAGGCAAGATAGTCATAGAGTTCTGCTCGACTTTGCATCAGGTCAACTACATTTTTTTGAGTGCCTTCTTCGCGTAGACTTGAATATACTTTCAATGCCGCGGCATTCATTGCTCGAAAAGCTGATAAGGGATAGAGCGCCATGCTAATACCTGCCGAACCTAACTCTTCTGTAGTGAATAATGGTGTGGAACCAAACTCGGTAATATTTGCAAGCACGGGTACGCCGACGGCATCAACAAATTTTTGATACATCGCCAGTTCTGTCATTGCCTCGGGAAAGATCATGTCAGCACCCGCCTCAACACAGGCACAGGCTCGGTCAATTGCTGCATCAAGACCTTCTACTGCGAGAGCATCGGTTCTCGCCATAATGACAAAGTCCGGATCTGTTTTTGCGTCTACAGCTGCCTTAATGCGATCAACCATCTCGGCTTGGGAAACAACGGCTTTATTTGGACGATGACCGCAACGTTTTTGCTGTACCTGATCCTCTATGTGAACGGCAGCCGCACCAGCCTTGATCATTGAACGAATGGATCGGGCAATATTAAACGCGCCACCCCAGCCAGTATCAATATCAACCAACACGGGTAATTCAGTCACATCCGTGATACGGCGCACATCAATCAAGACATCTTCCAGTGTGGTGATACCAAGGTCAGGAATACCACAGGACCCGGCAGCTACACCACCACCCGAAATATACAATGCTCGAAAACCGGTGGCATCCGCCAACCGCGCATGATACGCATTAATTGCCCCAACGACCTGTAACGGCTTTTCTTCTTCAACAGCGAGCCGAAAACGTGCTCCTGGCGATACCAATTTATTACTCATTAAAAGTGATTTCCTGTTTGACTAGTCAGTTATGGCGAGATGTTCATCAAGCATTTTTTCGACATTCTTACGTGAATTACTGATATGCCGTGACATTAAAAATTGTGCCAGTTCGCCATCATGTTGCCGTATCGCATCAACAATCTGCTCATGTTCGACAAACGCACGTGGAACACGTTTACTCACCATACCAAATTGATAACGATACAGGCGGATCAAGTGATAGAGATCATTTGAAAACATATCGATCAAATATGAGTTGTTACTACCTTTCACAATTCGAAAATGAAAATCCATATCACCTTCTTTTTGATAGTAACTCTGATCTTGTATTATTTGATGTTTATGTTTTTCAAGCAGTGCATCCAGTTCATTAACATCTTTATCACTCATGTTTTCTGCAGCTAATCTTGCGGCTAAACCTTCCAAAGATTCACGGATAAGATAGATTTCAACAAGATGTTCGCGCGTTAACGTTACCACTCGTGCACCAACATTAGGCTTACGCTCTATCAGATTACATGCTTCCAGACGACTCAGGGCTTCTCGTAAAGGTCCACGACTAATACCGTACTCACTCGCCAGAGCAGGTTCACTAATTTTAGAACCGGCAGGTATTATTCCTTCAACAATTGCATTTTGAAGTTTGCTACAAATTTTATCTGCTATTGTTGAAACAACATTTGGCTCGTTTTGAGGTGATTCAGACACTGATTCTTTAGCTCATATTGTTGACAATATAACTGTCTATGGTTGTTTTAACGTAATAATTTAACATTTAATGAGCAAATTGTCGACAATATATTCATATTAATCAATTAAATTATCAAAATAAAAACAGCATAGACAAGCCTATTACGAGTCCGGACCATAGCAAAACTACTGTGCAATAGCCCATAATATCTTTAATTCCCAAACCGGCAATACCCAGCAAGGGCAAGGCCCAAAAGGGTTGAACCATATTAGTCCAGGCATCACCGAAGGCAACGGCCATTGCTGCATGATTAAGCGGAACACCCAATGATTGGGCCGCAGGCATGACAATAGGTGCTTGCACAGCCCACTGACCACCTCCCGAAGGCACAAAAAAGTTCACAATGCCCGCACTCAGAAATGTAAATAGAGTAAATGTGTTTGCTGTAGATATACTCACAAACCATTCACTGATTGACACAGCTAGACCGGATTCCACCATCATACCCATGATGCCGGCATATAAAGGAAACTGCAGAACGATCCCGCTCGTGCTTCTAATCGCATCATTCAATGCATTTAAATAATTCGCCGGTGTTTTCTGTAACAAAAGTCCCAATACCAGAAAGATCATATTAAGACTATTAAGACCCAGTTTTCCGCCAGCAAGAAAATAACCTGCCAAATAATAAAGACCTAAACCACCCAGTAATAATGATAACAACATACTGTTTTCCAGCTTTTCTGCCGGTGTCATTTCACTGAATATTAAAGGTTTTTTTATTTCTACTTTTTTTAAAGCAGCAGGAATCTCAGTTACATCCTCAGGATTGGGCATCATTAAACGGAATACAACTGGAACGGTCATTAATAA
>JBFIJV010000064.1:0-9322 GCA_041600575.1 Gammaproteobacteria bacterium
ATCAATATCAATTATATCGGCTACTTTTATTATCGCGTTGAGATCGAGACGTTTTAGAGTATCGGTTAATCTTTTTGCCCTGTTTGGATCTTTTTCTATTGCTGTTAAGGAATTTAAGGCTGGTTCTGATTCAAGTATGTGAGAACTCTTTCCTCCTGGCGCAGCACAGGCATCAAGCACTCGTTGTCCGGCTTGCAAGTCCAGTAGTTGCACAGATAATTGAGCTGCAAGTTCCTGTACAGAAACCTCGCCCTCATTAAAACCTGGCAGTTGTTCGACGTCTTTAGGCTGCTCCAGCAGTATTCCCTGATTTGAATAGGGTGTGATTTTTCCGCTGATTCCTGCTTGTTCCATCGTTGTTATATATTGTTCTCGGCTCAGCCGAAGCTGGTTCACTCGAAGATACATCGGGGGCCGTTGGTTAGCAGCATCAAGCACATTCCCCCACTCATCTGGCCAGTCATTTTTTATTTTTTCAAGTAACCATTTAGGGTGTGATGTTTTCAGACAATCATCATTACTATCTATTGGGTTAAGTTTGTCAGCTTCACGTATATATCGCCTTAATATGGCATTGACCAATCCTTTAGCCCATTCCATTTTTATTTTTTTACATGTGTTAACAGTTTCAGAAACAACTGCATGCGCAGGGATTCGCATATACCGAAGTTGATATAAGCCAATAATTATTAAATATTTAAGGCGACTATCTTTCTTCTTGATACGTTTTTCTAATAGTTGGTTTAAAAGGTATTCGAGCTGAATATACCATCTGAATGTGCCGTAGCTGATTTCCTGTATTAAAGCCTTTTCACTGCCTGCTTGCATGAATGCTTCGTTATTACGTAATGCATTTGTCAGAGTAGTATTTCCTTCAATTATCTGTTCGACAATTTGTGTGGCTATTAAACGTGATGACATGTTTGATATTTCTAATTAGCGATCATTTTATCTGCAATGAATTCGGGATGACCATTCAGAAATTCTTTTGCAGACATGGGGCGTTTGCCAGGTAATTGTAATTTTGTAATAGCCAACACGTCTTTACCAGTAACAATGTCCAGGCTTTTATTATTATTGAGTATTGTGCCGTCAGTCAGGTTTTCTGTCCCGATCTTAACCTCCGCCTCCCATACCCTTACGTTAATACCATTAATTACTGTATGTGTAATTGGAAAAGGGTTAAATGCACGAATCTTTCTTTCCAGTTCTATTGCGGGTAGTTTCCAGTCAAGCTTGGCTTCTTGTTTACTTATTTTATTTGCGTATGTCGCTTTCGTATCATCCTGAACACGTGCTTTGAGCTTCTGGTTAACAACATCAGTCAGTAATTCATTAATATGATTTGCTCCGAGTTCAGCCAGACGATCGTGTAATTTGCCAGCAGTATCATCTGGCAAAACAGGACAATCAATTTGTTTTAGTATTGGTCCTGTATCCAGGCCACTATCCATTCGCATGAAGGTAATGCCGGTTTTGCTGTCTCCATTTTCAATAGCCCTTTGAATGGGCGCTGCTCCCCGCCATCTAGGTAGCAATGAGGTGTGTATATTGATACAGCCGTATTTTGGTTGCGCAAGGATCTCAGGGGTAATGATGAGTCCGTAAGCTACAACCAGCATTAAATCACAATTTTTCAGGCTGGCAGGTTGAAGTTCTTTGGCGTTGTTCGGTTGAAGAATGGGTATTTTATTTTCGATCGCGCACAATTTAACTTCGCTTTGTTTTATCTTGCGACCCCTTCCGGCGGGCCGATCGGGTTGTGTCAATACGAGCTCTATAGAATGAATGTTTTCGCGAATTAGTGCCTCGAGTACGATCCTTGCAATTTCAGGAGTCCCTGCAAATGCCAATCTTAATTTGGCCTGGCTCACAATACGTTTAGTTGCAGTTTTTCTTGCTTATCGATCTTTTTCTTTAAGCGTTGACGTTTTAATGGCGACAAATAATCTATAAATAATTTGCCATCCAAATGGTCGATCTCATGCTGTACACAAACCGCTAATAAGCCCCCGGTGCTGGTTTCAATTAATTGATTTTCAAGGGTTTTATAATTGAATTCTATGTGTTCCGCACGTTCAACTGTATCGTAGTAATCGGGTACTGATAAACAACCTTCCCGCATTGTTTCTTTACCTTCGAATTTGGTTATTTCGGGGTTGATTAATACTAAGGGCTCATTTTTATCCTCTGACAGGTCAATCACTACAATTCTTTTTTGAATATTAACCTGAGTTGCTGCGAGACCAATGCCACTCTCAGCGTACATGGTTTCCAGCATATTTTCGGCTATTTGCCTGATATCGGGATCTACATCGTCAACCGGAACCGCCTTATTACGAAGTCGAGGGTCAGGAAAGTGCAAAACATCGAGTATTGCCATCGCAATATTCACTCCAAAATGATTATAACTGTCTGATAGTATACAGGAAAAATAAATTGTTGTAGTTAAACCACAATAATATAGCGTCTCCACTAACATTTTGTTAGACTTTTTGCTAATCTACATTAAGGAAATCATGTAAGGTAATAGACATGTTGAATAAAATTCTGATTTCATGCGCGATTTTGCTATTTACTTTTAGCGTAAATGCGGATGAATTAACTGTAAATCCAGATCATCCAGAAAAATATACAGTCGTCAAAGGCGATACACTATGGGATATTTCTGCCCGTTTTCTATCACAGCCTTGGCGTTGGCCAGAAATTTGGGGGGTTAATCCTCAGATAGACAACCCACACCTGATATATCCAGGGGATGTTGTTTCTCTGAACTATGAGGATGGTAAACCTGTACTCAGTCTTGATAGAGGAACTGGACAAATTGTCTCTGGTCGCAATGTTAAGTTATCACCCACTATTCGTAGTTATGATAATACTGACGCAATCCCGACGATTCCTATAGATGCAATCCAGCAATTTCTGGAACGTCCAATAGTCCTTGATGAAAATGAGATAGATCAATGGCCCTATGTGGTATCGAGCTATGACCAACATTTAATAGCTACCACCGGCAACACTATCTATGTTCGTGGTATCCCGGAAGACTCAGACGTTGCTAGATATTCAATATATCGTAAAGGCAAGCCTTATATAAATCCTAGAAAGTCTGAACAAGGCAAAAATGAAGTATTAGGCTATGAAGCAATATATGTAGGTGATGCCACAATTCAAAAGAGTGGTGATCCTGCTTCAGCTATGATTACTGTTGTTGATCGTGAAGTTCTTAAAGGCGATAGATTGCTTGCTCAAACGGATGAAAATATAAGCACAGAATTTATTCCTCGCTCAACAAATAGTGAAATGGAAGGAAATATTCTCTCGGTTGTCGATGGTGTTTCACAAATTGGTCAATATCAGGTTGTTGTTCTAAACCTTGGTAAAGAACAAGGCCTCGAAGCAGGCAACGTGCTTGGCGTTTATCAGAGCGGTTATGTTGTTCAAGATGAAATAGGGCCTAATATTGCAAAAAGCGAAGCGCAAAAAGCGGCGGAGTTGAAAGAGATTACTGAAAATGGCACTATTATCAGCAAATTGGCTTATGGCGTTGGTCAAGCCGTAGACTCGTTTAATGAAACATTCCCACATATTGCAAACAAGCAGGCAAAAACTGAGGCTGTTACTTTACCGGAAGAATATGTTGGCGTAATTATGGTATTCAGGACTTTTAAAAAGGTTAGCTATGCATTGGTGATGGAGACACAAGGTCCAGTGCATGTGTTAGATACAGTAAGAAGCTTATAAAGCATAACTAGTATTTTTTAATAGCTTTTTGCGAGACGTTTGCTCCCGCTTCCCGGGAGCAAATTCATAATCCCTTCGATAAACTGAAGGGATTAATTGATTTAGAGTTTTCATATGGATGTGAACATTACTCAAAATTATATTGATTGGTTATCCCTTACTCAGGCTGTTGGTATTGGTCCAACAACTTGTCATAAATTATTAACCAAATTCAAAACTCCCCAAGCTGTATTGACTGCTGATTCTAGAGCGCTAAAAGCATTCAGCTTAAGCGATAGTTCGATAAATTCACTGTTTACGCCTGATCTGGAACTAATCAACAAAACTCTGGATTGGTTAAATCACCCGGCGCATCATTTAATAACATTTGTCGATAATGATTATCCAGAGCTTTTAAAATCTATAGATTCACCACCAATGGTTTTGTACGCGGTTGGCCAAAGAGAAGTATTGGCTTGTGTACATTTTGCTATCGTAGGCAGTAGAAACCCAACAACAGGTGGGAAAAGGCTAGCTGAAGATTTTGCTGTTGAATTATCAAACGCAGGTCTGACAATATGTAGCGGCCTTGCTCTTGGTATTGATTACCATAGCCATTTGGGCGCATTAAAAGCCCAAAGTGCAACAGTTGCCGTCTTAGGTAATGGTTTGAATAGCATCTATCCGTCGAGACATAAAAAAATTGCGAATAAAATTGTTGAAAATGGTTTACTTATCTCGGAATATCCGCCAGATACAAAACCACACCCGGGTAACTTCCCCAGGCGTAACCGAATTATTAGTGGAATCAGTACCGGTGTGCTGGTGGTTGAAGCGGCAATAAGGAGTGGTTCATTGATTACAGCGAATCATGCCCTGGAGCAAGGTAGAGATGTATTTGCAATACCGGGATCAATTCATAACCCACTCGCACGTGGGACGCATAGATTAATCAAGCAGGGAGCGAAACTGGTCGAAACTGTGAGTGATATTCTCGATGAACTCGCTCCACTTGCTCAGATCATATTGAATAAGCCAATATCTGTGAATTATGATAAATGCGGATTTGATGATTTGGAACCAGATTACAAATTACTGCTTGATAATATGGGTTACGATGCGATGTCGGTTGACAGCCTGGTCGAATTAACAGGATTGACGGCAGATGTAGTTTCCTCCATGCTGTTAATAATGGAACTTCAAGGAATGATTGAATCCCAACATGGTGGTAAATATTGTCGTTGCTGATAGAGATTGGAGTTTATGAAAGAAACAGTTTTGGATGTACTTATATACTTATTTGACCATTATGTTGAGGAAGAACTCGAAATAAATCCCGATCAGCAAGATTTAAAGACTCAGTTAACACAGGCAGGTTTTGCCGATCTTCAAGTTGATAAAGCTATCGATTGGCTGGAAGGATTAGCAACGCAAAAGGATATGTTTGATACAGGTGCACTTTATTCCAGATCGATCAGGGTCTTTAACGATATTGAGAATGAAAAACTGGATATCGAATGCAAAGGGTTTTTATTGTTTCTGGAGCAGTCGGGAGTGCTTGATTCAGAAGATCGCGAACTCGTGATTGACAGAGTCATGGCACTCGAGACAGATTCAATAGAATTACAGCAACTCAAATGGGTTGTATTAATGGTACTGTTTAATCGACCGGGTAAAGAAGCAGCTTTTGCCTGGATGGAAGACATCATATTAGATGAAGTGAGTGCCGTAGTTCATTAATTAGTGATATTCTCATCACAATTAAAGTTTTAATCTTTTATTTCATAAATTAGAAAATGATATTGTTTAGTAGATATGAGTAGTTCTCTGGTAATTGTAGAATCCCCCGCTAAATGTAAAACACTTGAACGTTATCTTGGTAAGGACTTCAAGGTTTTAGCATCGTATGGTCATGTCCGTGATCTGTTACCTAAAACAGGTGCGGTTGATACCGAAAATAATTTTTCAATGCGCTATGAAGCAATAGAAAAAAATGCAAAAGCGGTCGATGCAATTTCAAAGGCTTTAAAAAAAGCCGATACACTCTATCTGGCGACTGACCCTGATCGTGAAGGGGAAGCCATATCATGGCATTTACACGAGCTCTTAAAAGAAAAAGGCTGTTTGAAAGATAAGAAGGTACATAGAGTTGTATTTCATGAAGTGACTAAAAGCGCTGTCCAGGATGCTATCAAACATCCCAGAGAACTGGCTTCAAACTTAATCGATGCACAGCAAGCACGGCGCGCCCTTGATTACCTTGTCGGATTCAATTTATCGCCATTGCTATGGAAAAAGATACAGAGAGGATTATCTGCAGGTCGCGTTCAATCGCCAGCATTAAGGATGATTGCTGAACGGGAAAAAGAAATACAGGAATTTAAACCAAGAGAATACTGGACAATTGAAGCAGACCTGGAACATAAGAACAGCCAATTTCTTGGTAAGTTGATTCAATTTGAAAACGAGAAAATAAAACAGTTTAGTATAGAAAAAACCAAACATGCTGCAGACGTAAAAGCTACGTTAGATAAAGCAGCTGCTGGCGAGCTATTGGTTGAAACGGTTACCAAGAAACAGCGCAAACGCCAACCTGCTGCGCCATTTATTACATCAACCTTACAACAAGAAGCTGTCCGTAAATTGGGATTCACAGCACAACGGGCAATGCGAACTGCACAACAACTTTATGAAGGTATCGATGTTGGTGATGGTGCAGTAGGTTTAATAACCTATATGCGAACAGATTCAGTAAATCTTGCTCAGGAAGCTATCGTTGAAATTCGTGACTTCATTACTTCTCGTTACGGGAAAAAAGCATTACCGCATGAGCCAAGAGTTTTTAAAACAAAATCAAAGAACGCGCAGGAAGCGCATGAAGCCATCCGACCGACCTCTGTCACAAGAGTCCCGCAGGATATAAAGGCCAGCTTGACTGCGGAGCAATTCAAACTCTATGAGTTAATCTGGAAAAGAACCATGGCTAGTCAGATGAAGCATGCGACTATTGATACTGTTGCTGTAGATATGTCTTGTGGTAAAGGAAATTTATTTCGCGCTAATGGTTCAGCAATTGCCGATCCTGGATTTATGGAAGTTTATCTAGAAGGTAAAGACGATTCTAAAGAAGGGGATGATGATGAAAAAATGTTACCCCAGATTGAAGAAGGCGAAAAAATAAAGCTGAAACAGATTCGTGATGAACAACATTTTACAGAGCCACCACCACGTTATTCTGAAGCGAGTCTGGTCAAATCTCTGGAAGAATATGGTATTGGTCGTCCATCAACCTACGCTAACATCATTTCAACTTTGCGAAACAGAGAGTATGTTGAAGTCGAAAACAAACGTTTTCATCCTACCGATGTAGGACGAATAGTGAATGATTTTTTGACCAACCATTTTAAAGATTATGTTGATTACGAGTTTACAGCCAAACTTGAGGATGATTTGGATGCTATCTCACGCGGAGAAAAAGAATGGATTCCATTGATGCAGGATTTTTGGATCCCCTTTAATAAACAGGTATTGGATAAAGAAGAAAATGTTAGCCGCAGTGAAGTCGCGCAGGCAAGAGTGCTGGGGACACATCCAAAATCCGGCAAAGAAATTTCAGTCAGAATCGGACGCTATGGTCCTTATGCCCAGATTGGAACAAAAGATGACGAAGATAAACCCAAGTTTGCGGGGCTACGTCCAGGCCAAAAGTTAGATGCTATTACGCTCGAAGAAGCTCTGGAACTATTTAAACTGCCACGAATACTGGGTGAAACGGAGGAAGGTGAGGAAGTTGCTGCCAGTGTAGGTCGTTTTGGCCCCTATATCAGATATGGTAGTAAATTCGCATCTTTAACAAAAGAAGATGATCCCTATAGCGTTACTCTGGAACGTGCACTTGAACTCGTTGCAGAAAAGAAGAAAGCGGATGCTGAAAAACAAATAAAAGTTTTTGAGGAAGAAGGGATCTCTATATTAAACGGACGTTACGGTCCTTATGTGACTGATGGCACCAAGAATGCCAAGATACCCAAAGACAAGGAACCTGCAAGTTTAAATCTTGAAGAGTCCCAGGCATTATTGGCTGCTGCACCTGCTTCTCGTGGAAGAGGTCGTAAAAAGGCTGCAAGTAAGAAGGCGTCTACAAAAAAGAAGGCCAGTAAAAAAACAGCTGCCAAGAAAACAGCTACAAAAAAAGCGGCTAGTAAAGCTAGCTGATTCAATATTATCCGAACTTTTTTAACGACTTCAGATGAATTTACTGCATTTGGAGCAAGCAATAATCACTTGTAAACAGGGTGGCATCATTGCTTACCCTACAGAAGCAGTCTTTGGGCTTGGCTGTCTCCCTGATTCTGAGGATGCTGTCCAAAGAATTTTGAAATTAAAACAACGTTCCATTAACAAAGGATTAATTGTCGTCGCATCATCAATTAAGCAACTTGAAGCCTATGTAGACTTTGGAAAGCTAAGTGATCTACAACAAGTATATGAAAGCTGGCCCGGTCCGGTTACCTGGTTGATTCCAGCTAGAATGGAAACACCCGTTTGGCTAACTGGAGAACATAAAACACTTGCTGTGAGAGTTAGTTCACATCCCGTAGTCCATGCTTTGTGCGAAGGATTGGGCCCGATAGTGTCTACCAGCGCCAATCCTGCGGGAGCAAAGCCAGCCTTGTCCAGTCGCTCTGTACTGTCTTATTTTGGGGTGGATATTGATTATGTGATACCAGCAAAAATCACTAACAACATGAATCCGACTGAAATAAGGGACGCACAAACAGGCAATATTATTCGTCCAAGCTAAATTATTGATAATACGTGTATTGACAGCGGTAAATGATTATTCCAGAATGGTCGGCTTGAATTTTGGAGGGGTACCCAAGCGGTCAACGGGGGCAGACTGTAAATCTGTTGGCTCAGCCTTCGTAGGTTCGAATCCTACCCCCTCCACCAAAATAATTTTTTGAATGGATTGCAACAAGTATAGTAGATTTTTAACGTGATGCTATTTTATTAAATAATATCAGTTAAGTCTTAAGAAAATGATTTGGAGTAAACCTGTCAATTGAAAATTGATAGTAACAGGGTGATGAAATACTAGGCGGGTGTAGTTCAATGGTAGAACGTCAGCCTTCCAAGCTGAACACGTGGGTTCGATTCCCATCACCCGCTCCATAATTTTTAAAATAGTGAGATTATGTAATTTAGTCTTCATATTGATTGTGTAAATTGAGTGGTCAACCAGCTTAAGCTTCAATATTAAAGGTCTGATTTATAGATCGTGAATTTAAAAAACTTAACAGTATAGAGTGTTAAATCGGGATTATTGCTCATATAGCTCAGTCGGTAGAGCACTTCCTTGGTAAGGAAGAGGTCACCGGTTCAAATCCGGTTATGAGCTCCATTTGTTAAATATAAATTATTAATAATATAACTAACCATTGAGGAGTAGCTTCAATGTCCAAGGAAAAATTTGAACGCACGAAGCCGCATGTGAATGTAGGAACGATAGGCCATGTTGATCATGGTAAGACGACCCTGACGGCGGCGATCACAAAGACCATGGCAGAGAAACATGGTGGCGAGTTCAAGGCGTACG
>JBFIJV010000065.1:0-8875 GCA_041600575.1 Gammaproteobacteria bacterium
ATAAGCCACGTCGTACCATTTCTCTTCCTGTACCTTAAGCACGATATCTGCTTCACCCGCTTTCTGACCGGGTTGAAATACACCGAATACACTTAAGCCGGGATAATCAGTCAACGTTAATAACGCAGCCTCTATTTCCGCTTGTGTTACCGGCTCACCAACCAAACCTAAAAATGGTTTTCTTAATACACTCTCACTGAACTTTTCATTACTTTCTGCTATGACGCGGCCGAGTCGTCCTATGTAGATCTGAACATCAACGATTCCGCTATCGACAGTCTGGACTGGTATCACCGCAGTAGACAAAATCAAACCTTTTTCACGATAGTAGCGTGTAACCTGATCAGCAACTTCTTGTAATTCACCAATACTGAAACCACGTTCAGGCTGACCTTGCCTTAGTTTTTCAAGTATAGAAGTGTTGATCTCATCAATACTGATAGCATATTTAGGCAGGTCTTCCGCGTTTAACAATCTAAATTCTTTAACGACAACAAAAGGTCCTTCTTCAATGTCAAAAGGACGATCAATAACAGCAGGAATATCGACAATTTCATCTGTCTGAGCAACGGGTTGCTCGGGTGGCACTTCAGGGGGAGGACGCACGGCTCCAGGTCTTGCTGAGTCGGGCAAACCAAGCGGCCCCGCGACTACTGACCCACTAAAAGACAGTATAAAAAATACTATTAAAACATCGTAAATTTTAACCTGCTTTATTAATGTTGATATATAAATCACAAATAGTCTTATTATTCAATTATTTACAGTGTTTTTTATACCGCATAAAAAATCAATTTAGCAATTGAGCTTATCTATATGACTTTACAACGAAAGACTATAACACAGGCGATAAAAGGAGCAAAAATAAATTATTAATAATCCGATGTAATTTAACAGCCTAAGATATTGATTAACATTAGTTTTTAAAGTTACTGAAAAGGCGCTCATGTTGTTGCTTAAATACAACACTTTTATAAGCCTGGCCGACAATTAATGATGTTCAATAATTGAATAAATTTAATCTGTTTTAGTCTTTAATCTTAAACGCCATTCTTCTAGTTTAGTATCTGAAAGCGTTTGTGGGTATTCCTTTCTTGCTTGTTTGAAAATCGCGCTTCTCAGTTGAGTATTTGCTTGTTTTAAAAGTAATTGCCGTATTTGTTGAGATACTTGTGATAATTCCAGTGGTTGCGGCTCAAGTATTTTGCCTCTTTTCAAAATGTGAATCCCGGATTCTGATTCTACGGGTTTGATAATTTCCCCTTCTTTTGATTTCAAGATAGGGTCTTTTATCTCGGATAGCAGTTCACTAGTATTTAAAATTCCCATATAACCGCCTAATTTCCTGCTCTGTTCATGTTCAGATTGAGACAGTGCGATGTTGGAGAAATCAGCTTTTCCTTTTTTTAGATCAGAGATTATTTGCTCTGCTTTTTTCAATAAAGCGGCCTTCGCTTTTTTATCAGCGTCAGCTGATTTTTTGAAAAAGATCTGCCATACGTGAACTCGTTCAGGCACGACGAATTGCTGTTTATTTGCTTCATAATATTCGGTTACCTGTTCGTCACTTGGAAAATCTTTGGGCAACTTGGTTGAGATTAAACGAGTAAGATAAGATTCGCGTAAAATATTTTCCGCACCACGTTGCATCAAAAATTCTACATTACGGTCTTCAACCAGATTATTGGCAATTGCTGCCGATACGGTAGACCGGTTATTTGCTTCATTTTCAATGACTTGCTTGAAAAGCTCTTGATCAGCCAATACTTTTTCCCGTTCCTGTTGATTCATGTTTGCCATCAACAAGGAAACATAATCCAGGTCAATTTGTGGATTTGGAACTTGCTCACTCTCGGACGATTTTGCCCACTCGGTATTGGTTGATTTCGCATCAGATGATTTGGATTGTTTTGACTTTGGCTGTTCATCACGCGACAACTCAGGCTCCGATTTTTTCAGGCCTAATAATTCTTTCACCGAAATCGCCGAGACCTGCCCTGTTTGTGCAATAATAAAAATGACACAAACAGCAACAATGCAAATTAATGCTTTCAGATTTGCTAACTTCATAATTACTTTATTTAACTGATTTGAGTTTAAGAAAAAATATTTTCAATCATAGCATTAAATGTTCTGATTTATATTCAACACTCATACTTCATTTTCCCCGTTAATTTTATGTTGTAAGATGATGACTATAGTGAATTGAATAGCTATTATCAGTTCTAGAATTTTCAAAACCATGTGTAATGCTAAATATTAAGAACTTCGCAGGCAATTTATAGAGATTAACCCGATTATTTATATTACTATCTAACTGTTTTTAAAGGATCATTGAAAGAATAATATGTCGCCGAAAACATCGAATATTGCCATCATGTTTGCTGATATAAGTGGTAGTACCCGCTTATTTGAAGTTCTCGGAGATGCAACCGCGCGTGTCACAGTGTCCGATACTCTGGAATTATTAACCAAAGTCATTCATATCCATAACGGCACCGTTATCAAAACCATTGGTGATGAAATAATGTGCACCTTCCCCACTGCCGATGACTCTGCAAATGCCGCTACCGAAATGCAAGAAACTTTGGAAGATGCCAATGAAATGAGGGATGCCGATTCGCCTGAAATCAAGATTCGGGTCGGTATGCATTATGGACCAGCCTTACTTGAAGGTGGCGATGTGTTCGGCGATGCGGTAAACGTAGCGGCTAGAATGGCTGCTCAGGCTAAAGGCGGCCAGATCATTACGACTAAATCAACTGTAGATTTACTTGAACCTATTATGCGTGCCAGCACTCGATTCGTTGATCGTGCACCTATCAAAGGTAAAAAAGAAGATATCGAAATATTCGAAATTATCTGGCAAGAAGAAGATGTGACCCGCATGGCGACGGGAATGATGCAGGATCCACCCAAAGCACCACAAGTATCGCTTCAGGTAACTTACGGCGGCAAGACAATCACGCTGGATCAAAATAAATCTGCGCTGGTAATGGGACGCAGCCAAGCATGCGATCTGCCAATTAATGAAAAGTTAGCCTCCAGACAACATGTTCGCATTGAACTTCGTCGCAATAAGTTTTTTATTATTGATCAAAGTACTAATGGTACACATGTAAAACTGGATCAAATTGATGACGCCTTCCTTAGACGCGAGGAAATGCATATTACTGCGAACGGAGCCCTGAGCCTGGGTAAATCTTTTGCTGAAGGCCCGACGGAAGTTGTTTCATTCATACTTAAATCTTCATAAATAAATTTATATAGATGATGTCAAATTCAAGCGAACAAAATGATACAAAACCACTTTCATGGCATTCACATGGAATTACTAATGTAGGTAAGGTTCGCAAACATAACGAAGACTCGATGTTGGAAAGACCTGAATCCGGAATGTGGGTGGTTGCGGACGGAATGGGCGGACATGCAGCGGGGGACGTTGCTAGTCAAATGATTGTCAATACATTGAAAAAAGTGCACGAGGGAATTTCTCTCGATAGGTATATTGACGATATCGAAGATAAATTAATCAGCGTCAACAAAAAATTAATCGACAAGGCAAATGAAAGCACCAAACGTACTACAATTGGAAGTACGATTGTGGTGATGCTGGCGTATGATAAGTTTTGTGTTTACCTTTGGGCTGGAGATAGCCGTTTATACCGTTTACGAAATGGCGAATTGCGACAAATGACAACGGACCATTCACAGGTCGAGCAATACGTGGAACAGGGTTTAATCAGTCGAGAAGAAGCCTTGGTTCACCCGCATGGAAACATGATTACACGTGCAGTCGGTGCAACACCTAACTTTTTTCTGGATATGGATATTCAAGAAATGGAAAAAGGCGATCGCTACCTGCTCTGTAGTGATGGCCTGACAAAACATACTGAAGATTTTGAATTTCAGGAGATGCTAAACAAAGGCACTGCTGAAGAAATTTGTAAACAGATGATTGATTTAACATTAGACCGCGGTGCGGGAGATAATGTTACTGCGATCGTTATCGATATAGACTAAATTTTAATACTGCTCACGTTTTGAGGGAGTAATAGATTGGCTGATTTTAAAACCGCACTTAAAGCATTAGCTAAAGGCGAATTAAAGCTTGAAACCATATCCAGGCAATTAAATGTTTTGCTTGAAAAATCGCCAAAAATCGCGAATAAATTGCTTGTGCAATTGGATGAGATTTATGAACAAAAAAATCTCGACGATAAGCAGTATGCTCATTTAAAACGTCAAATTAATGAGTTTAGACGAGCGCACGCTGCAGAAACAGAAGATATTGCAGACGCTGGTGGTGGCGATTCTACCGTATTTGCAAAAGACTCTGCCGCCGCAGAAAACGCTTCGTCCTCACCAACCGAAAATCCGGCAGTTCCCGATTCTACAGTGGTATTGAATGACGAAGAAAAACCCGTAAACGAAAATACATCTGATGCTGCGACCGATGGCTCTGATTTTTTCGATATCAGTATGCCGGGCACAGATACATCAACACCTTCGATCACTTCGGCTACCGGCCCGACCGGAACGGAATGGAATGATCCGGCAGCCCCCACCGGAGATTTATCCGGTGGCTATGGTGTTGGTTCCGTCATTAAACAACGTTTTAAACTTGAAAAAGTGCTTGGCATAGGCGGTATGGGTAAAGTGTATAAGGCACTTGATTTGCTTAAAGCGGAAGCTAAAGATAAAAAACCCTATGTTGCTATCAAATTATTGAATGATGACTTTAAAGATCACCCGGAAGCTTTTATTTCTCTGCAACGTGAATCTAGCCGACAACAAAAACTAGCTCATCCAAACATCGCAACCATTTACGATTTTGATCGTGTTGGTGGTCCAAATACACCTGTCTACATTACGATGGAATTAATGGAAGGCATGGAGCTTAAGGACTATATCAAAAAGAAAGTTCGTCCCAGAGGGGGCCTGCCGTTTGATGAAGCCTATGAAATTATCAAACAACTTGGCGCAGGATTGATCTACGCCCATGATCGGCGGCTGGTGCATTCTGATTTTAAACCTGGTAACGCCTTCATGTGTGATGACGGCACGGTTAAGACGCTCGACTTTGGTATCGCGCGAGCCGTTAAAAATCCGGTAACAGGTGAAGCAGAAAAAACATTATTTGACCCGGGCAAACTGGGTGCCTTAACACCCGCTTATGCGAGTCTTGAGATGTTAGAGGGTGAAGAACCTGATACACGAGATGATACCTATGCGTTGGGTTGTACTGCTTATGAGTTATTGACGACTAAACACCCGTTTAACAAATTACCTGCTAATAAGGCCAATGAAAACAACCTCGTCCCACCTTATATAAAGACGTTAAACAAGAAACAGAATCGCGCATTAAGACGTGCGGTCGCATTTCATCGAGAAGACCGTAGCCCCTCAGTTGCTCATTTTCTTGAAGAGCTTGAAGGCAAGGCAACCTGGCACAAAAATCCATTTGTTATAGCTGCGGCAGTTTTACTTTTAATCGGCCTGATGTTGATTGCCCCGGCACTCGATTATTTACATCAGAAAGAACTTGAGGGCATGGTCGCCGAAATCAACACTGGCGATGAACAGGTTATTATTGCAAAACTTGATGAGATTTTGCTATTGGAAAAGGCTGATCAGTCTACTGTGACTGATGACGCGAAAGATGCCATTCAAAATTATTTCAGTGATAAAGTTGCTGGCTTAATTGATACCAGTGGCGATAATTATAATTTTCCAGCTGCGGCTGAAGTAATAAAGGAAATAGAACTCTATTATCCTGATTCAATCTATTTACAAGAACAAACCAAACTTGTATCGGACAGTAAAAAACAAATTATTAGTGATCTAAATGCACAATATATTGCTGCATTAAAAGATCCCGGCCTGATCGATAATACAAAAAATATTCTCGATAAAATTAAACAAATTGAACCGAATCATTCTCTGTTGACTGATCCGAGACCCAGTAATGCTTATCGCCTTCTCGCACTGGATAAATTTGAAGCAAATGAATTTGATGCCGCACTAGCTCTGGTTAACTCCGGTCTGGAAACAGCAAAGGGCGATGCTCGATTAACTGACTTGAAGACCAAGATTCAACGCGCACAAAAAGTGGCACAACTTGAATCCGACCTCAGTACTGTACAGAGTCAATTAACGTCATTAAGTGATTACAAACAACAACAAGCCACAATTGTAGAACTCGCTAATCTTAAGCCTAACAGCGAAGTAATCATGTCATTATCAGAGTCATTTAAACCACTTATTCAAGCTGAATTAGACACCGTATTGAAAAGTGGCACACGTAGTGATGCAGAGGTGCTCGCTACAAACTTTGGTGATTTGATGAATGGTTTACAACTTAATCAGGATTTAACCAAAGTTAAATTGGCACATTTGACTGGCGATGAACGTAAACAAGCAATCACAGACCTGGCGAATACCGATATCAATAATATTGAAGCAGCGTTAGCTGCTGCTGAGCTTGATAACCCACAATGGGAAACAAATGTATTAAAAGATATTCAGGAACTGGGCAGTCTGGTCAAAGAAGATGAAAGCATTAGTGCCAGTCTGGAACAATTCCGTAGTCAACTTACCGAGCTTTATATTGCTAAAGCGAATGAAACACTACAGGCTGAACGTTTTGATGCAGCAGATAACTATATCGACGTTGGCGAAAGGTTTGCACCTGGCTCATCAGAATTGATCGATGCAAGAAATGCTGTCGTCAATGCCAGAGCAGAGTCAGATCGTAAAGCACGTGTTGCTGCGAACAAGAGTGACTTCAAGACCTTTACTGAAGCCAATAATATCGTCGAAGCAGAGAAGCTATTTGAACAATTAAAGGCAGACATCCCTGCAACAGATAACTACATCGCCTTTGATGCACCACAGATGTTAGCCGATAGTTATGCTCGATTAGCACAAAGTAAGGCAGCAACAAACGATTATGCAACGGCCTATTCCTTTGTAACGAAAGGCCTTGAAATAGATAAGAACAATGCCTTATTAAGTTCATTGAAGAATGAATACCAGTCTGAAGCAAATATTATTGAATTGAGTGAATTATTTAAAACTGAATTTACATTTCCAGTCGATGTTCGCTTAAAAATAAGTCAGATTGAGAATGGAAATCCAGCTCGTTATGCCGAGTTCAGTAAAGAAGCGGCCACCGTATTAGCTGATCGCATTAATGCACTGCGGACCACAGATGAAAATGCAGCTGCCGCCCTTGCACAAAGTGCTGCTGGATTATTTCCGGCCAATGCAGTTCTGGCAGATCTCAAAAACCAATTACAATTGAAACCTTGGGACGGACTTGCGGCAGCAAATGCGGCGATTTTGGGTGGAAAATATACTCAAGCAACACAACTACAACAAGCGGCAGCTGATGAATTTACTGCGCATCCCGATTTTATTCGTTTCTCACAAACTCTGGAATCAAAAATAAAAGAAGCTAATAGTGTTTACGAACTTTATCTATCAGATAAAGCGGCGGCCGGGGAAGATTATGAAAAATTAAGAGCTGCTAAAAATCTGTTGGCTCGTGCCAGAGGTTTATGGACTGATAGTCCTGAGTATGGTGCGGCTGAAACCGAACTGGATCAATTGATTGCCAAGGTTAAACCAACACCGAAGCCCAAGATTAGAACAGCTGAAAAATCAATCGAAGAAATTAATGCTGCAGCTGCGAAAGGTGGTGCAGCAACTACCCAGGCTGAGGAATGGAAACCTATCGCTAGTGATTCTGATTGTACCAATCGACTTGCAGGCTATGGTAAACGTGCAAAAGCTATATGCTTTGACATGATCCATCCTTCTGCTCGTGGCCCATTGATGGTTGTTGTTCCCAATGGTGATGGGATTGATAAACCTTTTGCTATAGCTAAATATGAAATTTCTGTCAGTGATTGGAGCAAATATTGTATTTTAAGTGGTACCTGTCAACCCATCAAAGATGCCGCAAGAAAGAATGAACCGATGACAGGTATAAGCCTGCAGCAAGCACAGGATTATGCGAAATGGTTATCTGAACGAACAGGTAAAACCTATCGAATTCCAACCAAGTCTGAATGGGAATATGCCGCTAATGCCGGTGGACAACAACCCAACAAAGATTTCAATTGTCGTGTATCTGTTGGTGAAAAATTGATAAAAGGCACGGGTATTGTGAGCGTTAAGTCAGGCAAGTCAAATGGTTGGGGATTAAAAAATTACATCGGTAATGTGCAAGAATGGGTAATGGATGGCAATACTGCCACTGCACGTGGTGGCGCATATACTGATGCACATTCTAAATGCGACATCTCACTCGAACGAACGCATGATGGCAGCGCAGATAATACAACTGGCTTTCGCTTGATGCGCGAAGATGTGGGTTAATAATAAATTAAGTATAGGTCTGACATGAGCAATCAAACATTACGTGGACTGGCAAAGGATTACGCTAAGGGCGCAATCGATAAAGAGACTTATCGTAAGTCACGTACAGAACTTGTCACCGCAATAATATCGGGTCAAGTTACGGTTAAAGCTAACACTTATGAGCCTCCACTCGCACCTGTAGAAGAAGATCTGGAGGTCACAGTTACCAGCCAAAAGGATCGCGATATGACTGCCTTTGCTGACGAAAATACGAAACAGCCGTCTTCACAAAATCCAGTTTCAGCACAAACTGATAAAAAATCGCCTTTGGTATTTATTTTAGTTAGCGTTGTAATTGTGATATCGCTAATCATTGCCGTTTTTCTTTTTTACCCCAGGCCACCTGGTTCCGTTCCCACAACGCCAGCAGTACCGGCACCGGAACAAATATCAATGGCGCCAACTAATACAGAACAAAGCGACAATGATGTTGTGATGACTACCAATA
>JBFIJV010000066.1:0-8694 GCA_041600575.1 Gammaproteobacteria bacterium
ATAAAGAATTAAGCAGTTATCTGAATGGCAATTCAGAATTGTCGAATCGTTATCGCGCGTCAAATAAACAGGAACCACCTTCCGATCTGGATGCGGCCATTTTGTCATCTGCTAAAGAAGCAGTTAATGTGTCTAATGATAGTAAACAGAAAACAAAGCCAGGTTTTCATAAAGCACTCTGGGTAAAACCGTTATCAATCGCAGCAATTATTACCTTGAGCGTTAGTCTGGTAGTGACGATGCAACAGGAAACAGGACAGCTCTTAATCAATGAACCTGAAATGTTTGATTCAGCTTCAATCATCAAAGAATCAGCACTATCAGAAACAAAAGTAAGTTCTGAAGGTGTCTCTGTTATGCGCGAGATAGAACCGGGACAAAATAAAGATGAACGCGTTGCTATACCAGCGCCAGCAGCATTAGGTGCAGCCGCTGATACGTATCGCACGGAACAAAAAACAGAAGTGCCAAAAGCCAGAATGAAAGAAGCCCCGGCTAAAAAAATGTTGTTAAAGGAAAAACCACAATTTGAAGTATCAGAAGATAGATCTTCTGCAGAAGAACAGGCAGTGTTCTCGGCTCCTAACGCAGTTGAGTTTGATGAGGTGGTGGAGTTGAAACAAGATCGTAAACTCACTATGCAAGAAACATTGTTAAAAATAAAAGCATTGTGGGAGAACGACGAATTAATTAAAGCAAAACAATCTTATGAAGATTTCATCAAGGATTATCCTGAAGTGTCTTCTGAGAGCATAAAAGAAATACTAGGTAATTCTATTTATAATGGTTTGCTTGAAGATTAATTCCGCTATCGACCCAATGCAGCAGTTCCGAATAATTTGCATCAGTTTCTGCTCCACAGCGCAAACGGACGTTCGGCTTCCTAACATAGTTATAAGTCGACAGGGACGTATCTGAAATGTTCGGGGATAACTTTGATAAAATTCAAATAAAAACCAGCAGTGCTGAAATCAACCTGCTACATGGTGGTTCAGGGAGTCCGCTACTGTTGTTGCATGGCTATCCTCAAACCCACGTCATTTGGCACAAGGTTGCGCCACACCTTATTCACAATTTCCACTTAATTTGTCCTGACCTGCGAGGATACGGGGACAGTTCAAAGCCATCAAGTAGACCAGATCATTACCCTTATTCAAAGCGTGCAATGGCCCAGGATATGGTCGAAATGATGGCGTCTCTTGGATATAGCGAATTTCTTGTGGCCGGTCATGATCGTGGAGCCAGAGTGACGCATCGGATGGCTCTTGACTATCCTGAGAGAGTGAAGAAGGCATGTGTGATGGATATTGCACCTACTCACCATATGTTTAAGAACACTGACCAACATTTTGCCACTGGCTATTATCATTGGTTTTTTCTCATTCAGCCAGATGGTTTACCGGAACATATGATCAATGCGGATCCCGCTTATTATCTCAGGGAAAAACTTAAACGGTGGAGTGCGCCTGGTGCGGAGTTTACAGACAAGGCAATAGCCGAATACGTGCGTTGCTTCAGTAAGCCAGAATCAATCCATGCGTCATGTGAAGATTATCGGGCTGCAGCGAGCATTGACCTAATACATGACGAAGAGGATATGAACAAGAAAATTGAGTGTCCTCTGCTAGTCTTATGGGGTATGAAAGGGTTTATTCACAGTATCTACGATATCCTTGGTGTGTGGCGTGAGCATGCCAAACAGGTAGAAGGCAGAGGCCTGGATTGTGGACATTTTCTACCGGAAGAGGATCCTGAATCAGTATGCGATGAATTACTTCGTTTCTTTGATGACCAGTGATGCTTTAACATGGCAATGAACTTAGACATTTTAAAGCATATTTCTATTTTGCATCAGCACACTTTAACATGCTGTTTATCATGTAGTTAATGTCTGCTTTCAAGAAATATAATATTTTTTAAATGGTATGTGCATTTCTGGCCAAAAGCAGATGAGTGAAGTTTTCGATCCTCAAAAAAAAAGAGCCATGCGAAATGCATGGCTCAAATGCTTAACAAATTAAGAGTAGGGGAGACCTCTGTTAAGCTTATGCAGCTTTTTTACCTTTGTCTTTCAAGTAAGTTTCAAGATCATCTGCGGTGCCTATGAGTTTGCCACCGATGAAAACTTGTGGTGTTGTGGTTGCACCAGATACAGCACGTAGTGTGCGGCTGGTAACACCCTTGCCGAGTTCAATCTCTTCGTATGGCATATTATTCGCTTCAAGTGCTTTTCTGGCACGCTCACAATGAATACAGCCTTTACGAGATATGATTGATACAAATTCCGGTTTAACTGCATTGGCATTGATGTAATCAAGCATCGTATCCGCATCGGAAACTTCAAACGGGTCGCCTTCGACTTCTGGTTCGATAAACATCTTTTCGATCTTTTTATCTTTTACCAGCATTGAGTAGCGCCATGAGCGGTCACCAAAACCAAGATCTTTTTTACCGACCAACATACCCATGCCATCGGTAAACTCACCATTGCCGTCTGGAAGAACAGTAATATTGTTTGATTCCTGATTCTCTTTCCATGCATTCATGACAAACGTATCGTTTACAGACATACAAACAATTTCATCTACGCCATTTTGCTTGAATACAGATGCCAGTTCATTAAAGCGTGGCAAGTGCGTGCTCGAACAAGTTGGAGTAAATGCACCTGGCAATGAAAAGACGATAACGGTTTTACCCGCGAACAGATCATCAGTTGTTACATTCTTCCAATTACCTTCTTCCATCACACGAAAAGTGACGTCAGGGACGGTTTTACCTTCTCTATTTTGCAACATTAGTTTTCTCCAATAGGTTCTAAATTTGATTTCAGGGATGATATTAACCGAACAGACCAGGTTAATAAATTTGATTGTTTTAATAAGGCTGATAGGAAAAATCTATCAGGTGTACTTTAATGTAGCGGGCTACCGGGAGAACGTTCCCCAAATTTTCCGATTTGCCACTCTGCGCGTTCTATACTCTGCATTAGAAGCGAATAGAACATGTAAATTAAGGTGTCATTTAAGTTAAAAGTAATGCCTTGTTTCGTTTCAGACTGAAGTTCAAGCACAAGGTTCCCACTAGCATCTGTTCCCGTTTTTATACCGTATGCGAGCACGCCGTCCTCGCCTAGAGGGTGGTTTTTCTCTTTATCTTCAACATACGGTTTTTCAAAGGCGCCTTCAGTATAAAGTTGTTTGGTTTCTTTTTTTACACTTAATGTCGTTGTGCCGCCCCGTTTTTCAATTTCTTTATCAAGAATATCGAGCAGAAGTACTGTAAAGCGACGTGTTAACCAGATTAAATATTCATTATTATTTTCTGTCGATGTGCGAATCAATATTCGGTCTTCCTTGTTCGAATATTGAGCATTAATTTGATGAAGTTTATCTGACATAGGAATGTTAATTTACCCTGTTTACTTAAGAAATTCATGTTTTCTGCTTTATACTCTCAAGTCAATTTGAAGCATACAGCTGCCTAACTGTTGATATTAGTTGAGCAATATAGAAGTTTAATTGAATAAAATAATGAAGGATAAATAGTGCAGAACCGCAGTATTTTATTTCTCCCGGTCGGGGCAATCTTGATTTCTATTGTTGCGATGACCAATCCATCGTTATTGCAGGATTATGGTAAAGCGATCGTGCCCATGCTCGGTATTGTCATGTTTTCAATGGGCATGACATTGAGTGCAGCTGATTTTATACGTGTACTTGATGAGCCTGTATTAATAGTAATAGGCGTTTCTTTACAATACATCCTGATGCCGAGCATAGCATGGTTGTTGGCCATGTTATTGGGGTTGCCAGTTTTATTGGCAACCGGATTGATTCTGGTCGGTGCCTGTCCGGGCGGTACGGCATCCAATGTAATTTGCTTTCTGGCTCGTGGCAATGTTGCGCTTTCGATATCACTGACAGCTGTTTCAACCTTGTTAGCCGCTTTGTTAACACCGTTGATAACATTATTTTATGTTGATCAAAGTATTGATGTGCCAGTTTTAAAGATGATGAAGAATCTGGCGTTGATTGTTATTTTGCCAGTTGTATCCGGTGTCTTGATCAATAGCTTTTATCAGCAACGCCTGGAACGAATAAAATCGTTTTTACCACTGGTTTCTGTATTATCAATTATCTTTATCATTGGTGTGATTGTCGCGAAGAATCAAGCTGAATTATCTCAGTCAGGTTTATTGTTACTTACAGCAGTAGCACTACATAATATTTTTGGATTAATTAGCGGTTACAGTGTTCCTAAATTACTGGGCTATGATGAGTCTATATGTAAGACAATATCAATCGAGGTGGGTATGCAAAACTCGGGATTGAGTGTGGTATTGGCAAACCAGTATTTTTCCGCTGTCGCTGCACTACCGGGCGCATTATTTAGTATTTGGCATAATATTTCCGGGTCAATATTAGCTGTTCTATGGTCTAAAAATAAAGATGCTGGAAACAAGCCACTTAACTCGTTTATAGACTGATAGATGCACAACTTATATTCATTTAATACCGGTAACAAAAACCTTTGCTGCGTTTTTATATTGTTCCTTTTGTTATTGTGTCTGAGTTGCGCAAAGACAGATGAATCCTATTTCCCACTCAATAAGGGTTATAAATGGCGATACGACGTTTCCTTGGAAACAAGGGATGGTTTACAAAAACAAAAGTATATTTTGAATAATATCGGTGAAAGTGAACGGGATAATTCGCCAGTTTATTTACGCGAATCTCTGGATGGCACGCTGTTGTATTATTCAAAATCTGATGCCGGGATCCAATATCTTGGCAATATGAATGATAAAAGCATAGGCCCCGAGTTCCATCCTGATAAACATTTGGTCATGCCGAATAAGCCTGTTTTAGGTACGCACTGGCAACAACCCACAGTCACCAGACTATTAAAGAAAACCGGTCCACCACAGAAAACAATATTTGAAATCTTTGCCAAAGTTGATCTGGACACTAAAGTAGAATCGCTCGACGATGTTGTCGAAGTGCCAGCAGGGCGTTTTAAAAATTGCATGAAGATAACTATGAGTGGTTCGTCTTTCAAGGACGCAGGCAATTATGTGGGATTAACGCTCGTCAATGTCGAACAAACCAGTTGGTATGCGCCCGGTGTTGGTTTGGTCAAAATGAAACGAGTTGAAACAACACAAAGCGATGCCCTGGATAAAGGGACATTAGTCATTGAACTAGCTGAATTTGAGCGTGGTTAATCCTGAACTTCAGAATCAATGTCTGAAGTCGATGATTCGCTTTTCTGTAACAAGGATGTCGAGAGTCATGTCTGTATCTTCTACCGGTAATTCCTCAACTATCTGTATTTCAAAAGCTACACCGATCTTCAGCCCGACCTGATTATTTGCAAACCACCGATCATAATAGCCACGTCCATAACCCAGGCGCTCTCCACTCGTTGTGAATCCCAGCCCGGGTGTTATTACCACATCGAAGGGTCCGGTCGTTGCCTGATTTGATTTGGGCGTCAGAATTCCCATTTTGTCAGGTTCCAATTCCGATAAATTCTCCAGTGGAACGGCAATCATTTCCGAATTATTCATGATTTTGGGGACACTAAGATTCAATTTTTGCTCCAGAAAGGTCTCAATTAAATCAGTTGTTTCCACTTCAGAAAGATAAGAAATGTAACAAAACAGGTTTTTAGCTCGATTAAACTCATCTATTTCGTGCAAAAAAGTGATGATTTGTTGGCTCATTTGCCTGCGTTTATACGCTGAAACACGCGAACGGCGTTGTTTTAAGTCGTTTCTTAAGTGTTTTTTTTGTTCTTGTAGATTCATAGAAGACACTGAAAATAACTTATTAATCAATTATATAAAGATATATTATAAATTTAGTATTATGATTGATTGGGTGGCCATTGTGATGCTTTTTCGGCGTCAACAGTGCTACTATTTTACATGGCCTAAAACTACTGTCTTTACTTTCTTTTTTGTTGGTTTTACGTACAATAGCGCCTTTTTTCAGGCGGGTATTTCTCCCGTCGTTATTCAGAATTAATGAGGTCATCAGACTGATGGTAACAATTAGATTGTCTCGAACAGGGGCTAAGAAAAAACCTTTTTATCACATAGTGGTAACAGATAGTCGTAACAAGCGCGATGGTCGTTCACTGGAACGCCTTGGTTTTTTTAATCCTGGCGCGACTGGCCAGGAAGTTCCGCTTAGGCTTGATATGGAACGTATCGATTATTGGGTAGCACAAGGTGCTCAAACATCGGAACGCGTTGCTAAATTGATTAAAGACAACGCAGCAGCTGTAGCGGCGTAGTTGATAGATTAAGAGAACGGACTGCTTAATTTCTTTGGGAATTCAGGCAATAGATAACCTGGCATTATTAAATGCAGGAAAATGAAGATCCGATTCTCGTTGGCCGTGTTGGTGGTGTATATGGTGTACGAGGCTGGTTGAAGATAGATTCGTATACTCGGCCTAAAGAAAATATTTTTACATATTCACCGTGGTTAGTACGTGTGGATAGCGGCTGGCAGAAAGTCGAAATAGAAGAATTCCAACAGCGCGGGAGTGGACGGTTACTCGTCAAAATGGTTGGTATCGATACTCCCGAACAGGCGCGTGAATATACTGGTCGTGATATAGCAGTAGTACAGGAACAGTTTCCCGCTCTGACAGAAGGAGAATTTTACTGGCATGATTTAATCGGTCTTGAGGTTATCAATCAGGATCAGGTTAATCTGGGTAAAATCAGCGAGATTTTCGAGACAGGTGCTAATGATGTACTTGTGGTTAAAAAGACGGGTGACAAAATAACCAAAACGTTAATACCCCTGGTTATGGATGTGTTTGTTAAGAAAGTTGATTTGATTGCCAAAACGATGCTTGTCGAATGGCAAAGTGAAGATTGATGTTTCAACTCGATGTCATAACGCTGTTTCCGGAAATGTTCACATCAGTCGTTGAACATGGTGTTATCGGTCGGGCTGTGACAGATAATCTGCTTGAGTTTAGATCGTGGAATCCTCGTGACTTCACGCATGATAAACACAAGACAGTAGATGACCGTTCTTATGGCGGAGGACCAGGAATGGTGATGATGTATCCTCCCGTTTGTTCTGCGATAGCGAGAGCAAAAAAGGCCCAGCCAGGTACTAAAGTAATTTATCTGTCTCCGCAGGGAAGACGTTTAGACCAGGCCGGGGTGCATGAATTAGCTGGTCGTAATGGGCTGATTTTGATTGCAGGGCGTTACGAGGGCATCGATGAAAGGGTGATTGAGACCGAAGTCGATGAGGAATGGTCGATTGGTGACTATGTCCTGAGTGGCGGCGAATTGGCGGCAATGGTAATGATTGATAGTGTTTGTCGAACCTTGCCGGGCGTATTAGGACATGAAGACTCAGCTAATGAAGATTCATTTGTTGACGGTTTGCTGGACTATCCGCATTATACGCGCCCAGAGCAAATAAATGGTTACAACGTGCCTGAGGTACTCTTGAGCGGTAACCATGAGCAAATACGCCGCTGGCGTTTAAAACAGTCGTTGGGGAATACCTGGCGCAAGAGACCGGATTTACTCGAGTTGATAGAACTCGATGATGAACAGAAAAGGTTGTTACAGGAATATATTATTGAAACCGGGCAATCGAATTAGTTAATAACGAGATATTGTGATTGGAGTATGAAAATGGCTAACATAATCGAACAACTAGAAGCAGAACAAATGACACGAGAGGTCCCTGAATTTGGCCCTGGTGATACTGTTGTGGTCCAGGTGAAGGTTAAAGAAGGACAACGTGAACGTCTGCAGGCTTTTGAAGGTGTTGTTATTGCCGTTAAAAATCGCGGTCTGAATTCATCGTTTACAGTTCGTAAAATTTCTTATGGTGAAGGTGTGGAACGTGTATTCCAGACTCACAGTTCCAGCGTTGCTGAAATTCAGGTAAAACGTCGTGGTGATGTAAGACGCGCCAAATTATATTACATGCGTGATCTTCGTGGTAAAGCAGCACGTATTAAAGAAAAAATTAAGGCTAAGTCATAATATTAGAGCATAATTCTACTTACCGGACTGGTTAGTCCAGTCCGGTGTCTGTAAAATCTGACTTGTTGACACTATTAACAAGCAGACCCTTGAAAACAAAATACCCGCAAAATAACAATCCATTCAGCATGCAAGCACCGATTATAAATTCGGTCGTTTGAGAATGAGCCAAATCACTGAGAATCAACCCGGTATTTCTGATAATTCAAAACAGGTTATCGATTCTTTTCTAGATGCCTTATGGATGGAAAGAGGTTTAAGTGAAAATACGCTTTCCGCCTATCGTAGTGACCTATATCAATTTTCAAAATGGTTGCTGCAAAACAAAATCATATTAGTTCAAGTACAAGCAAAAGATATTCTCTCCTATCTTGCCAACTCGAAAAATGTATCAGCAAGGACAGTTGCTCGAAGGTTATCCAGTCTACGTCGTTTGTATGAATACTTATTAAGAGAAGACAGGGTAAAGCAAAATCCTGTTAGTAATGTTGATGCACCCAGACTTGGTCGGTCTTTACCCAGGTCGCTTACCGAAACGGAAGTGGAAGCATTACTTGAAGCGCCAGATATTAATAATGCATCAGGTGTTCGTGATAAAACCATGCTCGAACTTCTTTATGCGACCGGGTTACGTGTGTCAGAGCTTGTTGGATTAACCGTGC
>JBFIJV010000067.1:0-8597 GCA_041600575.1 Gammaproteobacteria bacterium
ATTGATTTTTTATTCATCAACAAAAAATTGAGTAATAAAACATCATTACATGATACTCCAATTTAAAGTAATTGGAGTGCAAAACAAAAGATCTTAAAGAAGTTTCTTTAAGGTCTTTTAGATAATCACCGCAGAACAATCAACTTCAGCGCAACATACAAGACTAAAAGTTTATTTAACCTTCACTCATCAACTAAGGAAAAGTGTGTTTAAAGAATTTTGGTATTTTGTCTTCCAGTACAACTAACCAACTCGGGTTTGCCGATCCTGTACCTGCGGCTTCTATTCGCGTATGTGATTTTATCACCTCGTTCAGGATAATTTCCTGGCTGGGATCCAGATCGATAAAAAAGATGTGCCTGTTATTCTTTAAGGCTTCTTCAAAACGTGCAAAGTTATAGTTAGGTGTTTCGATACCAATCAGACCCCCTTCCCATGTGCATAAGCCCAGCAACATGATTGCCAAAAAAATAAATGGCACCCAACCCGCTTCGGTTTCGGTCCAGCCGAGACTGCTGGCAATAAAAAGCGAGAGGACAGCAACACAAATGCCGACCACCGCGCCAAGCTTGGTGGAGTGAACAACATCTCTCTTTAAAAAAGACTGAACATAGTTCAAATGATTATGGTGTGCTATTTCTGTGTCATTCAAGCTGAGCACATGGATTTGAGGTTTGATGAGGCCGGAAGCTTCCAACTCTTCCTCGAAGACTTCCAAATCATCCAGATTATCGCTAATAAAATAGTGTCTACGTAATTTCATGATAACTCTCCTTCTGTGTTAATTCAGGAGCCCTTTGAGGGTCGCGTCTAGTAGATATTATAGAAGTAAAGCTTGTGGTTTTCTGACAAAAGCATCAGTTTTTGATATGAATCGCCATCGAAACCATGGTATCTAAAATTCAGGATAGGTGACTGTTAATCACCAAGAGACCCTTGGAAGAAGGGGTTATGTTGTAGCTGGATTTAGTGTCAATAGGATCATCAACACCAAATTGTCGAGCTAATTTATTTTTATCACTTTTAAAATAGAATCGACCACTCATAAGCAGTATTATAATAGTCTTTATAAAAAGAAAATCTGAATATGGTCAAAAATGTATTAGGCACAACACTTGAGCCCTGTTGCGATGAGCTGGAAACCGGTTTTTTCCGTAATGGCAAATGTGAAACTTGTGATGCCGATTATGGTATGCATACCGTCTGTGCGGAAATGACAGATGACTTCCTGCAATTCTCTAAAAAAAGTGGTAATGATCTATCAACGCCAAAAGAAGATTTCGATTTTCCCGGTCTCAAGGCGGGTGACCGCTGGTGTATTTGTTTACCCCGCTGGATAGAGGCATTAGAAGCAGGTATGGCACCGAAAATTCTATTACGCTCAACAGAAGCATCCGTTCTTGATCATGTACCACTGGAAGTATTGGAAAAGTATGCAATAACCGATGACTAGAGATCACAAATAATCACTGAGTCGAATGTTACATATTGGACTTATTACTATCGTTGCTGTCGCGTTAGCGATTGGCCTGCATTTTTCTGCATTACTTACAATAACAAAGTTGCTTGCCCATTTTCGCGGTACACATCCCGGCACTATCGTTCTGGCATTATTTCTAGCGGTACTCGCGCATCTGACAGAAATCTTAATCTTCGCCGTTGCCTGGCAGATCATGCATCACATGCAGCTCATTACTTTCTCAATAGACTCACCGAGCTTCATTGATATTATCTATTTTTCCGGAACAACCTACACTACTGTCGGCTACGGCGATATTGTCATGACTGGTGATGGAAGACTGATGTCTGTTGTTGAAGGTGTAATGGGACTCGTGCTTATCGCCTGGACTGCATCGTTTACTTATTATGAAATGAACCGTAAATGGATCAAAAACACCTAACCTTGAGTTTTGTTCATCCAGCAGCTTCCTCCTGCTGCCAACGCCAGATTAAACAACAAACCGATAAGTCCCGGATGGAAACCATAGACTTTACCATTCTGGACAAAATCAAATCCACCATAGGCCAAACCAAGTGATACAATCAAACCAATTACAATACCTGCAAATGCAGGCATGGCCTGCATGCCGCGCCAATGTATGCTCAACATGAAGACTGGTACGAGTTGAATCAATATATCAAACTTTCTATCCAGTAATTTTATTAAAGACGCCTTATCACTCAGGTAAATGGCTAACCAGACCAAAAACAATATCAAACACCAGGAAAAGAGTTTTCCTAAAAAGGTTAACTTCGCTTCGCTTGCTTTTGAGTCAACGAAACGACCGTAGATATCCTTGCTTAACATTGAGGAAATAGACAACAACGCTGAATCAGCCGTCGACATCATTGCTGCGAGTATTGCGGCATAAAGAATAACCACTAGCCAATAACCCAAAATCGAATTTTGCTGAACCAGCGATAGAATGATCCCGAGCACTTGATCAGATTCGGCGCCTTCCAGACCGGGTATATAGGCAATGGCATATATCCCGGTCATCACTGCAATCAGAGAGGTAAACAACGGCGCAAACGCCATCAAGGCCAATCCCTGTCGCAATACCTTTTCAGAACGTGCTGCGTAGATGCGTTGAATAACTTGCGGGTATAGGGTTGAACCCAAACCAATAATAATAATGTAGCTTAACCATTCACGCAGCCGGTTGGCATCGGGCACAGCTATTTTTGCTGCATCAGGCGATTGTTGAATAATGTTCGTGGCCAGGGACAATGGACCAAAATGTTTATAGAGCATGTACACCAGGATACTGAAACCGACCATTAACACTAAACCCTGAATAACATCCGTCCAGGCAACAGCACGAATACCACCAAGCGTGCCGTACACCACCATGATCAGTGTTAATAAGATGACGCCTTGTCGATAGGCCATGTCTGGATCGGCGCTGGACAAACCTTGCATGGCACGACCCATTGCCATCAATTGTGCCAATAAATAATTACTCAATACAATGATGAGAATTAAAGTTGCCAGAATATTAATCCAGTTTGAATTAAATCGATGTTCCAGGTAATCGGTCGGTGTTATGTAGTTATATTTTTTGGCGCGTGCATATAACCGAGGCGCATAAATCAGGAAACAAGCCGCTATGGCCGTCATGAAATGTATACACATGATCCAGGCATAACCCATTCTGTAGGCTTTACCGGAATAACCAAATAAAGTATTACCACTGTATTGCGTTGCGTATAAAGTAAGAAAAATAACGACAAGACCGAAACCACTTCCGGCCAGATAAAAATCCTTCAGTGTATTTTCCTGACGGGCGCGATAACCGAGAAAACCAACTAGAATTAATGACCCTAAATAGATACTGATAAATATCCAGGCGCTTTGATCAAACACCTGACTAGTCTTCATCTGATCCAGTATCTGTGTTCCAGGGATAACGTAATAAAATACAGGCGGTAAAAATAGAGGTACAGATGGAAACAACAATCGCGACAACAAACCACGCAGGTAATCCGGCAATTAATAATGTGGTGTCCTTGTCCCAATACCAGGGAATTCCGATAAGGACAAGCACAAAATAGACCGCAGCAATAGTGATATGCCTTTTCATAACAACAGTAAAAAGATTATTTAAGGTTTTCTTTCAGATTAAGATAATCAGGTAAACCAAGAATGTCTTTTACTTCATCAAAGCCAACCATCTTTTGTTCAAGACTTTTAGTATGCCCATCGCGTTTAAAGACTTCCGCCATTTCGCGCATACAATGTGCGGTTAACAAGACTGAATCAATCGGTGCAACGACTATCTTGAAACCCATCTCTTCCAGTTCGGCAGAACTCAAGATCGGAGTCTTGCCTAAGGCAAGCATGTTTACAAACTTGGGATACTCAACGCGCTTACATATTTCTTCTAGCTCATCGACGGATAAAGGCGCTTCAATAAAGGCAATATCGGCACCGGCATCACAATAACGATTGATTCGATCTATTGCATCATCGAGGCCGTCCGTCTCTCTGGAATCGGTTCGTGCGATAAAGATAAAGTCATCGTCCTGTCGCGCCTTAACCGCCGCTTTGAATTTCAAGACCATATCATCAGCGGGAATAACTTCTTTACCACCAAAGTGGCCACAACGTTTTGGAAAGACTTGATCTTCTAAAATAATACCAGCGGCACCAGCGCCCTCAAATTCATTCACACAACGCATAACGTTATGTAGATCACCATGCCCGGTATCGGCATCTGCAACGACAGGAATTGAAACGCGATGGGTCATGCGACGGGTTGCATCAACCATTTCCGACATGCCGAGAAAATTCAGATCGGGCAAACCATAGAGACTCGCGCTCGTGCCGAAGCCACCAATAAAGACGGAATCAAAACCGCACTGCTCTACCATAACGGCCGTTAGTACATCGTGTGCACCCAGTGTTCTGATAATTCCGGGTTTTTGCATCAGTTCACGAAACTGTGAGCCTGGGCTTTGTCTGGCTGACATTGATCTACTCCTCCAATAAACTTAATGTAGGACTCATAACGATAGGTATCAAGATTAAATTGTACTACAGTGATACGCAGGTTTAAGCATCATTATTATTAAACTATTCATGGGAGAGTAAATATGGCTGAGGGTAGTAACGGTAGTGTACTGGTGGGAATGTTCTGGATGTTCATCATTTCTCTTCTTTTGTTCTGGTTACCAGGTTTGGGCTCATTAATAGCTGGCATCGTTGGTGGTAAACAAGCAGGTGGTGTAATGGCAGGATTAATGGCGGCATTATTACCCGGAATTCTAATCGCGGCAGCGCTATTCTTTGCAGGAACCATGTTAACAACACTTCCGATTGTTGGTGCCTTACTGGCAGGTAGTGGTTTATTACTCTATATAGTCTATTTACCACCATTAATTATTGGTGCACTGATAGGTGGACTACTGGCCTGATGCAGTATTGATTTAGATCAATGTACGGATCTGTATTCTGTCTAAAATGATTGAAACAGGTATTCATTGATGAGGAATGCAAATGTTCGAACTTGCGGAATTAGGACACACATTATCAAAAGCTAAATATAAAAAACGAATCCCCTCACTTCGAACCGAATTGCTTGAAATCCAAAATAAACTAAGTGATGAAAACTTTCCGGTTCTAATCCTTATTTCAGGAGTTGATGGTGGTGGTAAAGGCGAAATCATCAACTTATTGAATGAATGGATGGACCCGAGAGGTATCCAAACACATGCCTTTGATGTTCCCAGTGAAGATGAATTAAAACGACCACCACATTGGCGCTACTGGATGGGGCTACCTGGCAATGGTCAAATTGGTATCTTTATCGGTTCCTGGTATAGCGATCCGATTGCACAATCTATTACCGGCAAGATCGATTTTGCCGGATTAGATGCAAGACTGACTCATGTGAAGAATATTGAACGTGAACTGGCTGATGATGGCATGCTTATCATCAAATGCTGGATACATATGAGCAAACAACGGCAGAGTGCCAAGCTCAAAGCCTATCAAAAGAATCCCGACACCAAATGGCGTGTTACTAAAAAAGACCTGAAGCATCTAAAATTATATGACAAGTTTGCCAGCGTTGCTGAACGTGTCATCAGGGAAACAAGTACCGGACATTGTCCCTGGTTAATTGTTGATGGTTCAGATATCAAACATAGCAGTATTACTGTTGCAGAACATATTCGTGACCGCGTCAATGCCCATATAAAACTACGTCATGAAGAAATACCGCCCCGGCAGGATAATATCGAAATCATTGAAAAAGATATCAGTTTATTGAAATCGTTAGATCTTGATAAGAAATTGAGCAAGGCGCAATACAATAAGCAGTTAGAAAAATATCAGGGCAAACTGAATCTTCTGGCCCGGGAAGCACGGCAAAAGAATGTATCTTCGACACTGGTATTTGAAGGCTGGGATGCCGGTGGTAAAGGTGGCGCTATCAGGCGCATAACACATGCACTTGATGCAAGACAATATCGGGTTATCCCTATTGCCGCACCTACTGACGAAGAAAAGGCACACCACTATTTATGGCGTTTCTGGCGCCATGTCCCCAAAGCCGGTCAAATTACTATCTATGACAGGAGTTGGTATGGACGAGTATTGGTAGAACGCGTTGAAGGGTTTGCAACGAAAGATGAATGGTTTAGAGCCTATAAAGAAATTAATGATTTTGAAGAAGAACTCACAGAGGCCGGTGTGCTTATAAATAAGTTTTGGTTACATATTAGTAAGGATGAACAAGAAAGGCGCTTTAAAGAACGCGAACAGATAAGTTATAAGAAACATAAAATTACTGAAGAAGATTATCGAAATCGTAAAATGTGGGATCTTTATGAGGCTGCAGTTGACGATATGGTAACGCGCACCAGTACTGAGTTTGCGCCCTGGCATTTGATAGCCGCAAACGATAAACGTTTTGCAAGGATAGAAGTCTTGAAGAAATACTGCGCTGCGTTAGAAAAACGACTCGATTAATTCAAGTTTGGAACCAACACAACAACGTTCCCTATATTGGTGCATTATTGTATTTATTCCTGATAGCACTCCAAATCGAGGATCTGATAATTTAAAATAGACTGTGAACAAGGGTTTTTCCTTTGAAAACACGATATATAGTGTTTTTTTTAATGTTTTCCACTACAATTTGCGAAATTCTGCTAAACAACATTTTTTCGAAATACCATAATTGCAACAAATACTTACCAAATTGTTCATGTTAATTTCTGGGGAGACAAATTAATGTTTCGTTTCCTATCAGCCGCCCTACTCTCTCTGTTATTCGTCAGTTCTGCCAATGCGGATCTCTACAGCGCCAGCACTGCCTTGTCACGTGGTGACTATGAAACTGCCGTAGCTGAATTTACCAAGTTGGCCGAAAAAGGTGATGACAAAGCGCAGGCAAATCTGGGTTATATGTATTACGCCGGCGAAGGTGTAACGCAAGATTACAAACAGGCAGTCTATTGGTACCGCAAGGCGGCGGTTCAAGGTAATAAAGATGCTCAATATAATCTGGCTGTCTCCTATGCATTCGGTGAAGGTGTGGAACAAGATTTAACCGAAGCTGCTATCTGGTATCGTCGGGCAGGTGAACAAGGACATGTTGTTTCACAATATAGTTTAGGTATTTCCTACGCTTATGGAGAAGGTGTACCACAAGACCAAAAAGAAGCCGCACGTTGGTTTAAAAAAGCCGCCGATCAGGGCTATTCCAGAGCGCAGGTTCATCTGGGCAGTATGTATCACACGGGTGAAGGCGTAGCGCAAGATTATGCTGAAGCTGTACGCTGGTATCGAATGGCCGCTGATCGTGGTGATGCAACAGCACAATACAACCTTGGCACCATGTACCGATCGGGTAAAGGTGTTGAACAAAACTATGCGCAGGCAAAACGTTGGTTCCGACAGTCTGCTGATCAAGGTTACGCAGCCGCCCAGAATGAACTCGCTAGCCTGGAACGTTCAGCGGGTGCGAATATCCCAACCAGAACCGTACAAGAAAAACCAGAATTGTTCCCCACAGAAACTGCCGTCGAATCAATTGCAGAAGCAACACTTCCAGAAACACCTGTTGAAGAACCAATAGCAGAAATTAAAGAACCTGTTCAGGAGCAAGTTGCAACACAAAAATCAACTGCAGCAATAGCAGAGACAGAACAAACTGACGAAACAATAGCTAACGAAGTAGCCGTCAAAAAACCACTGTTCACGGTTGATAAGGATGACTTGTTAACACTTGATGAAGCAACACTGGACAGACCTGAACCAATAAAAGAAGACACAACACCCAAGCCTGCTGCAACGACGAAGATAGAGACACCCGAACCTATTAAAGTAGAGGAAACTGTTGTTGCTGTTGAAAAAGAAACAACGGTTACGACCTCGGTCGAACCAGAGGTTAAAACTATTACTACTGAGAAAGTTGTTACTAACAATGTAGTGCAGCAAGCTGATAAACCGCAAGTGTCCCCCATGCATCGAGCATTGGGCATACCAGAACCTAAACCTCAAACCAAAGAAGAAAAAGAGTCTGGCAATCTGTTTAGTGCAATTGGAAGCATATTTTCTGGTGGTAAAAAATCTAAAACCGAACAAGTTGAAAGCGTTGCAGAAAAAATAGAATCAAATGCAGCGATTCCTCAAACGATTGAAGAACAGTCTCAGGAAACTTCATCGATAGAACCCGAACCAATAATTGAACAAAAAGTTGTCGAAGAGACAACTTCAAAAGATCCTTACATCGCTGCTGAGGATCCTACTCTTCTAACTGAATCGATGCCTGAAGTCGCTGTACCGGCAACTACTATCGAAGAAGCTTACGATGCTGAAAAAGACCCAACACTGCTAACTGAAACAGTTCCTGCAGTAAGTGAAGCAGAAGTTGTTGTTGAAGAAATACCTGATGAGACAGTCGTTAAAGAAGAGATTGTTGATTCAGACACAACCCCCGCGGCAGCAGAATATGTTGCTGCTGAAGACCCGACTCTTTTGTCAGGCACAAACGATGATGAAATTGTTGAGGAAAAACCAAAATCTTCCGGCGGCTTGTTCTCCGCGATTGGCAGTCTCTTTTCCAGCAAAGATAAAAAAGCCGAAA
>JBFIJV010000068.1:0-8408 GCA_041600575.1 Gammaproteobacteria bacterium
TGTTTGAACGAAATCTTGTGTGACTTGCCTAGGATGAAAATTATTACAGTTGAAACCAGCAAACTGATTATTAATCCACAAATCAAACCAATGGCAATATGTTTGTTAATGTCGGCCAGATGTTCTGTTTCAGGATCGTCTAGATGCGCACCACCATATTTCAAGCGTGGGTAATCCCGGATTTGTTTTCCATTTGGTAGATCAATCATCTCTTTCGCAAAGGCATAGCTCGCCAATGGTGCTGAGTAGGTGCGCTCCGTATTGTTACGCAAGTCTTCAAGCACGAGATCCAACAAACTCGATACTTCTGTTGAGTGAACGGCTTTCGTTGTTTCTGTAGCTTCCAGTTGTGGATGGAAATGAACCGAATCAAGTAAACCAACAACGACATAAACGATCAGGATGATCGCGGCAGACATAGCCAGAGGTCTACGTGCAACATCATGCCATGGGGCGCGAAGGTGTTCATGTTGTCGCGCATACAATACATAGCCAAACACCATAAAAACCAGCAGGAATATAAATGCGTCAGTAATGAAGATAACTGGCATAGCTAATTCAACCTGACCCTGGGATCGACAAGGGTGTAGGAGATATCGGTCAAGATTAAACCGATGATATATAACACGGAACCTAAAAATACCATCGAACGCACTATCGCAAAATCCTGCGCGCTGATGGCATCAATCGTATAACTACCAAGACCCGGTATTGCAAAGAATGACTCTATGATCAAGCTGCCAATAAACAGGCTGGGTAAAATAACAACGACACCGGTAAGGATAGGAATCAAACCATTCATCAACACATGCTGATAAAGCACTCTTGTTTCAGACAAACCTTTGGCTCTGGCTGTTCGAACATAATCTTTTCCCATTTCTTCAAGGAAGATAGTGCGATACCAACGCGTACTCGAGCCGATACCACCAACGAGCCCGACCAGAACAGGTAAGACAGTAAATTTTATAGCGTTAAAACCGGTGTCATAACCGGAGATAGGAACCAGATGGAAGAACTTACCGATCAAATATTGACCACCAATAATATAAAACAACCCCGATATCGACATCATAACAACGCATAAAACAACGCCGGAAACGTCAACGTAACTTCCCCGGAAAAAGGCCAGTGTTAAACCAAAGGTAATATAGGCGAATAAACCCAGTATTAAACTTGGAACAGTAATCGCAAGGCTTGGCCACATACGTTGACTGATGTCATAACCGATATCACGACCGCTGTCGGAACGACCGAAATCAAATACAAATAATTTTACTGAGTTTTGAAAAAATATTGTGTCAGTTATTTTTTCAATTGAATTTGCCTCTTGATTCCAAAGGATAGGTTTATCATAGCCTCGTTCTTCTTTCCATTTACTGATTGCCGCATCATCAACGCGTTTCATACCAAGTTGCATACGCGCCATATCATCTGGCGTATTCACCACAAAAAATAAAATAAAGGTAATAATGTTCACACCGATTAATATTGGAAATGCGTAAGCAATTCGTCGCAGGATATAACTAATCATAAGATTGATTCTTTCTCCTTACGGCGATAGGAAATAATAGCCGGCAATAGAATAACGATTAATAAAATGATTATTAATGCAATTGGCCACCAAATTGGTTGATTCCATGCTGCGCGTTTTTCGGTACGCAATCGAGGTTCTATTCGTTTATATTTAAGTGTGTTGTTAGCCATTAGGTTTGGTTTAGCATTCTTATACCATTCATGATGCAGGGAAAAACCAACTGGATGAAAACCCCATAACCAGGGGGCATCGCGTCTGACAATCTCAACCATCTTATTGATAACATCCTGTCGTTTTGTGCTGTTAGACATACTTTTCATCTGATGAAATAATTCATCAAATTCAGCATTTTTATAATTAGCTGCGTTTTCACCATTGTGATCAATCTTTGCATTGGGACCGTAAAGTAAAAAGAAAAAGTTCTCCGGGTCAGGATAATCAGCATTCCATCCCCATTGAAAGATTTGTGCAGTACCTTTTCTCATCTTTTCCTGAAAACGATTGTAATCTGTTGCCCGTATAACCAGATTTATTCCAAGCTTTGCATATTGTTTTCGTAACCAATCAAAACTGGCCTTACTTCCAGGTCCCGCAGCCGGAGAGTCCAGGTTTAGTACCAGTTGTTTACCTGTGGTTTGGTGGCGTCCATTAGGATATCCCGCTTGTACTAATAATGCTTTAGCCTGCTCTATCGGTCGGCGAACTGCCTTGTCACCCTGCCACTCATACACATAAGGGTTTATACCCTGCTCACCAGGAATATGGCCAAAGATACCCGGCGGTATTGGTCCTTGCGCAGGTTCTCCACGGCCGTTGGCAAAAATAGAAATATACTCTTCATAATCAACAGCGATTGAAATAGCGCGTCTTAGTAGTCTCGCTCGTTCACTATCGCCACCGATCACCTCATCCGCCATATTGAAACCCATATAGTAACTTGAGGTAGTCACTGCAGTTTGTAAATTTATACCTTTGTCCCGCATTTCCTCGGTTAATTCTGCATCACCTTGTGTATTGAATTGCACCGCCTGATCAAAACTGTCCGAGACAATTCCGGAAGTATCGTAATAGCCCTGTAAAAATTTATTCCAGGCAGGAATTGATTCTTTTTCGAGGCTATAGATGGCTGTATCAATAAACGGCATGGTTTTTCCTGCATCTTCAAGTATGCCCGACGCTAAATCATCTGCTTCTCCTTCACTTGGAAACGCCTCGCCTCGAAAGTTTGGATTACGCTTCAACACCATCCGTCGATTGGGATTATTTTCACTCAACATGAAAGGCCCTGTACCCACAGGATACCAATCCAGTGTTATATTTTTTTCGTTCATGCCGCTTTGAGAATAAAAATAATCGGCTTCCCACGGCATTGGCGCAAAAAACGACATGGATAACCAATAGATAAACTGCGGGTATTTCTGTTTCAGCGTAATCTCAAGCGTGTTGTCATCTATAACCCTGACACCCGGTAACTCATACTTATTCAGATCAATATAGTGTGTGGCCGTTTCATTTTTATCAACCGCAGCTAGTTCCTTGGCAAATTCGTCAAGTCCCAGGATATATTTCGCCATTAATCCTGCAATCGGTGAATGAACTTGTGGGTGTGCCATCCTTTTAATTTGATAGACATAGTCATTTGCCACCAATTTACGAGTCCCGACCGTATCAAAGTCTGATAGTGCGTGAATATTTTCCAGCTTATTCGGATTAAGGTCATGATAGAGATATTTACCACTCGCATTTTTTGCAAAGGCGGGATGTGGTTGATATAAAATATCGGGCTTGATTGATATTGTATAGATTACCCTGTCTATATCTGCCGGATCCGAGTCTTCATCCAAAGGTTGTCCGTTCTTATCAAAGTATTTTGGTTGTGGTAACTCGGTCGCTGTCAACGGAATTAATTGATAGGGTCGATTCAGAAAATGATACTGTAATGGCGGTTCATAGATTTGTCCCAGAAAAACATATTCGTTAGCACTGTAAGAACTAACCGGATCCAGATGTTTGGGGCGCTCTGAAAATGAATCGTAATAGATATTTTTTGCCGAATCCTCGTTAGGATAGGGATTATTCCAGGGGGAAGAATCACAACCGGTACAAAGTAACAACAGACAAAATAACAGTTGCGAAATATTACTGAGGCCGGGGATGTGTCGATTTATTATTTTTATAGGTTTTGTCATCACAGGTGCATTATAAACGTGAGCGTTTTTCTGTACACTTTGATATTACGCGAATCAAAAGATTCAAATAACTATTTTTATAAAGGAAAAACAGATGGGATTACTCGATAACAAACGCGCTTTAATCGTTGGTGTTGCCAGCAATAGATCAATTGCCTGGGGAATTGCTCAAGCAATGCATAGAGAAGGCGCAGAATTAGCATTTACCTATCAAAATGAGAAGCTACGAGGCAGGGTTGAAAAATATGCTGCCGAGGTCAATTCAGAGATTACCGTGCCCTGCGATGTGTCTGATGACAAACAAATAGAATCAGTTTTTGAACATTTGGATGATTATTGGGATGGATTGGATATATTGATACATTCCGTCGCCTACGCACCCAAAGAACAGCTGGAAGGCGAATATCTGGAAAACGTGACCCGCGAAGGTTTCCTCATGGCTCATGAAATCAGTTCATACAGTTTTTCTGCACTTGGCGATGCGGCACGGGAAATGATGCAAGGTCGCAATGGCGCCATGCTGACACTCAGTTATATTGGCGCTGTAAGGGCTATGCCGAACTACAATGTAATGGGTGTAGCAAAAGCTAGTCTTGAAGCAAACGTCCGTTATATGGCCTCTAGCCTTGGGCCTGAAGGTATCCGTGTCAATGCAATTTCTGCCGGACCTATTCGTACTTTAGCCGCTTCGGGCATTAGTGGAATGCGTGATTTCATGAATTATGTCGAACGGGTATCACCGCTTAGACGTAATGTGAATATAGATGAAGTGGGTAATGTCGCCGCATTTCTCTGTTCTGACTATGCTTCTGCTATAACCGGTGAAATCACCTATGTTGATGGTGGATTTAATTCCATAGGCATGGCTTAGATATCAACTAATGTCTTTCAGTGAAAACAGGCTAATCATTGCCATATTGATTGGCGCCATCGCTGGAATTATATGTGGCTGGTTGTTTGGACCAGCCATGGTATCAGTAGCCTGGATTGGTGATTTATTTCTCGATACCTTAAAGATGATGATCATTCCCTTGATCGTCGCCGCTGTCATAAGTGGTGTCACCTCTTTAGGTGATATCCGCAAACTGGGTAAAGTAGGGGGAATAACCCTGCTTTACTATGCATGCACTACAGCTTGTGCAGTTTTAATAGGGTTATTTGTTGTTAATCTTATCCAACCTGGTAATGGCATAGAGCAACTCAGTGACACTATCCCGGGAATAATAGCTGAAAAAGGTCAGACCGGTTTTGTTGACATCATAAAATCGTTAATCAGCCCTAATATCATCTCAGCTTCTGCAAACACACAATTACTGCCTGTTATAGTTTTCTGTCTTTTATTCGCTGCGGCTTTAACCACTATCGGTGAGAAAAACATTACCCTGATACGTTTTTTTGACGGTCTTAATGAAGTCATGATGAAACTGGTTATTTGGGTAATGGCATTTGCACCAATTGGTATATTTGCACTTATTGCAGGCCAAATTGGCAGAGCGGGGGGTGGTCTGGCAATCAAGAATGAATTACTGGCGGTAGGTAGTTATTGTTTTACTGTTATTCTCGGACTGACTCTGCACTTCATATTGTTATTCGTTATCTTGATAATATTCAGCAAAAGAGGAAGAGATTATTTAGTTAAATTATTGCGTGCACTTTTTACAGCGTTTGGCACTGCCAGTTCGTCAGCTACCCTGCCATTAACAATGGAGTGCGCGTTGGAAGCTGGAGTAGATAAACGCTCAGTGAAGTTTGTTTTGCCGATTGGTGCGACTGTGAACATGGATGGAACTGCGCTCTATGAATCTGTAGCGGTCATGTATATCGCACAGGCTT
The DNA here is from genome assembly GCA_041600575.1 of Gammaproteobacteria bacterium. Classification (GTDB taxonomy): domain Bacteria; phylum Pseudomonadota; class Gammaproteobacteria; order Eutrophobiales; family Eutrophobiaceae; genus UBA7359. Next base: position 5,557 of record JBFIJV010000068.1, read on the forward strand.
ATGGCATTGATATGGGTATAGCCGATCAAGCGATCATATTTATTACAGCGACCTTAGCCGCCATAGGCGCTGCGGGAATCCCTCAGGCTGGGCTGGTAACGATGCTGATTGTGCTTAATGCGGTTAATTTACCCGTTGAAGGTATCGGCATGATACTCGCTGTAGACTGGTTTCTAGACCGGTTTAGGACAACTGTGAATGTCTGGGGTGACAGTGTTGGTGCAGCAGTGGTAGAACCGTTCTTGCCAAAAGAAAACGACTAGATATTTTCCTTATAGAGTTTTACCTTGGCATTCTTTCTTGCATTATTTAGAAACTCTCGCCATTCAGTTGTACCGCGGTTCCTTCGTAACTCTAAATCATATCTTTTAGCAATTTCATCACCTTCAGTAGCCTCGCCTGCATAGGCAGCGGTTACTTGAATAATCGCGTAATCACCACTACCAAGACGATTTGTGATGACGATAGGTTTATCCTTTGGCTTGCCAGCTTGAAATGCATTACGCAAAACGGCCCTGTTTACATTAATGTCATCTCGGGTAACTTTTTCGACTGTTTTCCACTCAATTTCTGTGTCAGTTGTTATTGCTTCAGGGGCAATACCGGACTCTAATTGTTTTGAAATATTCTCAGCCGTTTGTTTGATTTTATCTTTAGCCCGCTGTAACCAGATACTGGCAATTACATCATCTCTTACTTCTTCCAGTGGTTTTGTAGTTGCTACCTTATGGTCAACAACTCTTAAAACAACAATATGATTATCAGCGATTTCTATTGCTTCACTATTTTGACCAGTTCCAATCAATTCAGGGTCAAAACTTTTCGATATCACATCAGAATTTGAGAGAACACCTTCAGGCGCACTATCTCTGGAGAAATAATCACTCTCGATAACATTTTGACCAATTTCTTCGGCTGCAAACTCGAGTGAATCTGAATGCTCATAACTTAGAGTTGTTAATTGATCGGCCAATTCAAAAAATTCTAATTCCGCTTCTGATTTTTGATAATCTTTCACTACTTGATCAGCGACGGTTTCATAAACATTTTTTGGACCGCCTCTAATTTCGCCCACTTTTACAATATTGAAACCACTCTTGGTTTCTATCGGTTCGCTAATAGCACCTTCATCGGATGAAAAAAGAAATTCATCGACCTCTTTATCCATTATACCTTTCGCCATGAAAGCGTGTTCACTAAATTCCAACGCTCCCTTACCTTCTTCAGTAAATTTCTCGATGACTTCTTCAAAACTTTTACCTTCATTAACCATGGCCATAGCCGCGTTAATAACTTCTTTTGCTCTGTCTTTATCTTCTGCTGTTGCTTCTTCACCTGTCTTCACAAACAGCTTTGTTACAGAACGTTGTTCTGTAACATCATATTTGTCTTTATTATCATAATAATAGGCTCTGAGACGATTTTCGTCGGTAGGAATAGACTTGGCCAGTTCATTAACATCCAGTTCAAGATAGGCAATTTTGACTTTTTCCGGCTCGACAAAACTCTGTGGGTTTGCTTTATAAAAAGACTCTATCTCTGCATCAGGGACATCATCTTTCTCAATAAACGAGGTTAAATTCAGAATGCCGTAGGTTAGATCGCGTGTTTGAGATTGTAATTTGACAGCTTCATCGAGTTCCGAAGCTAATACAAAGAGGCTTTCAGACAAACCGGCTTGTAATTGTTCGGACAATAAATCCATTCTAAGCTGTGCTTCAAAAACGACTGGATCCATACCCATACTCATCACTGTTCGCTCATATTTATCGCGATCAAATCCTTTGTCATCCTTGAAGTATTCCAGGTTTGTAATTGTTTCTATTACTTTATCGTTAGTGACACGTAAGCCACTATCTTTGATAATCTGATTTATTACTTCAGTATCAACCAGTCTTTTCAAGGTTTCTTCTTTTACGAAGGCCTCTTCTTCCATAGTTAGAACATTGTCATCCAACATAGTTTGCATTTGTTTTCTGAGCGTATAGAAAGATCGTTGAAATGCCTTAAGCTTAATATCGGTGCCATTGACAGTAGCAACATTTACATCACCACCTTGACCGAAATAAAAACTGACACCCCAAAAAGCAAAGGAAATGATTAATGCGCCAACAATGATGCCGGCTATCCAACCTGTGGCTTTATCTCTTATTGTTCCTAACATGACTTGTTCAACTTTTTTAATCTTATAACTGAATACGGGCGTATCTATTCATGATGATACGCCCGTAAAACTTTTACAATGTTGGCGGAGTGGACGGGACTCGAACCCGCGACCCCCGGCGTGACAGGCCGGTATTCTAACCAACTGAACTACCACTCCGGATGTGGGTTCTGGTGGGTGCTGAGGGGTTCGAACCCCCGACCTACGCCTTGTAAGGGCGTCGCTCTCCCAACTGAGCTAAGCACCCCAAGAAGGCGCGCTAGTTTATGGCATCCTTAAGTGCTTTTCCAGCTTTAAAACCAGGAACTTTTGAAGCTTTAATTTTTATCGCTTCACCGGTTCTTGGATTACGTCCTGTGCGAGCAGCTCTTTTGCGTACTGAGAAAGTACCAAATCCGACTAAGGTGACTGTGTCTCCTTTTTTGAGCGCTTTGGTTATCGCTCCAATTGCAGAATCTAATGCTCTACCAGCTGCAGCTTTTGATAAATCAGCAGAATCTGCAACAGCATCGATAAGTTCAGCTTTATTCATATGATTATTCCCCTTGTATATTTTTAGCCTCAAAAACAGTTTTACGAGTTACTGCTGAGGTCATTTTGGTTTGTGTGGCCGCATAATTGTTAGCGCTGGATTTATACCAAGTGCTGAAATACGCGTCAAGCAATGCTTTCGCAATATTAAAAAAAA
>JBFIJV010000069.1:0-8323 GCA_041600575.1 Gammaproteobacteria bacterium
GAAATGGTAATGCCGGGCGACAACATCAAGATTACGGTTAAGTTGATTAACCCGATTGCGATGGAAGAAGGCTTACGTTTTGCGATACGAGAAGGGGGTCGCACAGTGGGTGCGGGCGTCGTTTCTAAAATTATTGAGTAACAAGCAGGCAAATTATTTGACTAAACAATAGGCCAGTAGCTCAATTGGCAGAGCGGCGGTCTCCAAAACCGCAGGTTGGGGGTTCGATTCCCTCCTGGCCTGCCATTAGAGCAGTAATGGCCTAGGACTATATGTAAGTAACTTATGAACTCAAATGTTGAAACTACCAGTATGAAACTGGATACACTCAAACTTGGCTTGGCCTTGTTGATAGCGCTTGCAGCATTGGTTGGCTTTTATTTTTATGCTGATCAGTCATTGCTGTATCGAGTAGTGGGTTTACTAACCGCTACAGGGATTAGTATTGCTATTGCATTGCAAACTGAAAAAGGAAGACATATCTGGGGTTATTTTCACGATGCTCAGATAGAAGTTCGTAAGGTTGTGTGGCCTACTCGACAAGAGACTATACAAACAACGCTGATAGTCATCATCATGGTTGTTATAGTGGCAATTATTTTATGGTTATTGGATATGTTCCTCGGTTGGTCAATAGGCTTGTTGATGGGGCATGGAGGTTAAGATGGCGCAGCATTGGTATGTAGTCCATGCGTATTCTGGTTTTGAAAATCAGGTGATGCGTTCATTGCAAGAACGGATCGAACGTAGCGGTCTCAATGATATGTTTGGTGAAATACTTGTGCCAACCGAAGAAGTCGTTGAGATGCGTGATGGTAAAAAGCGCAAAAGTGATCGAAAATTTTTTCCAGGCTATGTATTGGTGAAAATGGAAATGAATGATGATACCTGGCATTTGGTAAAAGAAGCGCCGAAGGTATTGGGCTTTATTGGTGGAACCAGTGATAAACCGGCACCAATTACTGAAAAAGAGGCAAATGCAATCTTGCAACGTGTTGAAGAAGGCGTTGACAAACCGAGACCGAAAATATTGTTTGAGCCTGGTGAAGTGGTTCGAGTTAAAGATGGTCCATTCACTGATTTCAATGGTGTTGTTGAAGAAGTGAATTATGAAAAAAGTCGTTTGCGGGTATCGGTTTTAATATTTGGGCGTTCTACCCCGGTCGAATTAGAGTTCGGTCAAGTAGAAAAAGAATAGTTTTATTGTTTTGAATTGTTAACGGGGAGCCGTAAGGCGTTTGCACCCAGGGAGAAAGGCTGTGGCCAAGAAAATTGACGGTTATATTAAGTTACAAGTGCCTGCGGGTCAGGCAAATCCAAGTCCACCTGTAGGGCCTGCATTAGGGCAACACGGCGTCAACATAATGGAATTCTGTAAGGCATTCAATGCACAAACTCAAAGTTTGGAAGCAGGTTTGCCCGTGCCAGTTATTATTACCGTGTATAGCGATAAAAGTTTTACTTTTGTCAGCAAAACTACACCTGCTGCAATCCTTTTGAAGAAAGCTGCCGGGATTAAAAGTGGTAGTGGTACGCCTAATAGTAAAAAAGTGGGCAAGGTAACCCGTGCCCAGCTTGAAGATATTGTTAAAACAAAAGAGCCTGATTTGACCGCTGCCGATATGGATGCGGCTGTAAGAACTATTGCTGGAACTGCTCGTAGTATGGGTATCGAAACCGAGGGAGTAATCTAGTCATGGCTAAACTATCTAAACGTACCAAGTCTTATCAGGACAAGATTGAACCTGGTAAATATTATCCGTTAAAAGATGCTCTGGAATTATTAAAAGATATTTCATCAGTAAAGTTTGATGAATCTGTCGATGTTGCAATAAATCTTGGTGTCGATGCGCGTAAATCTGACCAACAAGTTAGAGGTTCAACTGTTTTACCAAAAGGTACAGGTAAAACGGTAAGAGTTGCAGTATTTACACAGGGAGAAAATGCAAAAATCGCAGAAGCGGCAGGTGCCGACGCTGTTGGGTTTGAAGATTTAGCCGAAGCGATGCAAAAAGGCGATATCGATTACGGTGTTGTCATTGCGACGCCTGATGCAATGCCAGTTGTTGGTAAATTGGGTAAAGTTCTGGGCCCACGCGGATTGATGCCAAATCCTAAAGTAGGAACAGTTACCAACGATGTAAAACAAGCTGTTGAAAATGCGAAGGGTGGTCAGGTTCGTTATCGTACCGATAAGAACGGTATTATCCATTGCACCATCGGCAAGGTATCGTTTGATGCTGATTCATTGATAGAGAATCTGCATACATTATTAATCGATTTGAAAAAAGCAAAACCCAGTGCTGCGAAAGGTATTTATCTGGGTAAGGTAAGTCTGTCGACAACCATGGGGCCTGGTGTTTTAGTTGACCAGTCCAGTTTGTCAATTTGAGCTTATCAGTAATTATTTTTAGTGAACTATAGCGATATTAGTTTTAGTAATTAATTTTAACTAATAACGTTTAAAGACTTTGTGACTGGCAGTTAATCGCCAGACGTCAAAGACCGTAGGTGACGCTTTTCGGAGATGTCTTAATGTAATTTAAATTTACCTGCGCAGACGGTGTAATCACACACAGAATATTCAGTGTTGATCACCGTAAACCGGTTTGTCAGATCTTTATGTGAAGACAAACTATTTAGTAAAAGTATGTAGTTACTACATGCTTAACTTAACAGGAGGCGAAGAGTGAGTCTTAATCTAACTGCAAAAAAGGCAATCGTTGAAGAGATTGCTGGTGTTGCGACAGAGGCTCCTTCTGCAATCGCGGCCGAATATCTCGGCTTAACGGTGGCTCAAATGACTGAACTGCGTAACGCGGCGCGTGAAGCGGGTGTGTACCTGAAAGTGGTACGTAACACGCTGGCTCGTCGTGCATTCGAAAACACACAATTTGAATGTATGCGTGATGGACTAGTCGGGCCATTAGTACTGGCATTTTCCAATGATGAACCGGGAAGTGCTGCACGAGTTGTTCGCGATTTTGCAAAAGGAAATGACAAACTGGTGGTCAAGCTTGTTGCTTTGGATGGGAATCTTTTAGATCCGTCTGAACTCGGCAGGCTCGCTAGTATGCCATCTCTTGATGAAGCACGCGCTATGTTACTTGGATTGTTATCTGCTCCACTTGGAAAATTTGTACGTACATTAGCAGAACCACCGGCAAAATTAGCCAGAGTTCTAGCTGCACAGCGTGACAAACAGCAAGCAGCATAATTTAGATAATAATCTTTATATCAGTTTAGTTTTTATATTTGGAGGAATCTTAAAATGGCAGTTTCACGAGAAGAAATAAAAGAAGCATTGGGTCAAATGCCTGTGCTTGAACTCGTTGATTTAATCAAAGAGTTAGAAGACGAATGGGGTGTGTCTGCAGCAGCACCAGTTGCTGTAGCGGCAGGTCCTGCTGCTGGTGGTGATGGCGCCGCAGCTGAAGAAAAGACCGAGTTCGACGTGGTAATGTCGAGTTTTGGCGAAAACAAGGTTGCCGTTATCAAGGCAGTCCGCAGTATTACTGGTCTTGGACTTAAAGAAGCGAAAGACCTTGTTGAAAGTGCACCGGCTGCAGTGAAAGAAGGTGTTACTAAAGATGAGTCTGAGGAAATTAAAAAGCAGCTTGAAGAAGCTGGTGCAGCTGTTGAAGTTAAATAATCTCAATTGCAGCGTTTAATAAACTTAAAGCGTAGCCAACAGGCAGCAATAGTTGCCTGTTGGTTTACTGCGCTTATTGATATCACCCGGTTTAAATTATTTATGTGTAAAGTATTTCAGGCAGACATTTCGACTGTTCGAAGTTTACCAGCACAAACACGATGAGGAATTGTAATGGCCTATTCCTATACTGAAAAAAGACGAATTCGCAAGGATTTTGGAAAGCGTCCTAGTATCTTAGAGGTTCCCTATTTGGTTGCGACTCAGATTGAGTCATTTGATCAATTCATACAAGTAGATGCTAAGCCTGAGGAACGAACAGATGTTGGTTTGCAGGCAGCTTTTAAATCTGTTTTTCCTATAGCCAGTTTTTCCGGTAATGCGGCATTGGAATATGTTAGCTACAAACTCGGAACCCCGGTGTTTGACGTTAAAGAATGTCAGCTGAGGGGCTTAACCTATGCTGCTTCATTGCGCGTAAAGGTTCGTCTGATTATTTATGACAAAGATGCTGGCCTGAATAACAAGGTAGTTAAAGATATTAAAGAACAAGAAGTGTACATGGGCGAGATGCCATTAATGACTCGTACAGGCACTTTTGTTATTAATGGTACTGAACGCGTTATCGTTTCACAGATGCACCGTTCGCCGGGCGTATTTTTCGAGCATGATAAAGGCAAAACCCACTCATCAGGAAAACTACTCTATTCAGCACGAGTAATACCCTACCGTGGTTCGTGGCTTGATTTTGAGTTTGATGCTAAAGATCTGGTTTACTGTCGAATTGATCGTCGTCGTAAGATTCACGCAACGATCTTGTTACGCGCACTGGGTTATACCACCGAAGAAATACTCGAAATATTTTTTGACAATGACAAATTCAAGTTCACTAATAAAGGCATCAGTCTGGAACTGGTTCCAGAACGTTTACGTGGTGAAACAGCATCCTTCGATATAAAAGATAAGAAGGGCAATGTTATTGTTGAGCAGGAACGACGAATTACTGCACGCCATATCAGGGAAATTGAGAAAGCGGGTTTAACTTCGTTAATGGTTCCTTCTGAATTTTTAATCGGTAAAGTCACAGCTAAGGATATTGTTGATACAGAGACGGGCGAAATTGAATTCCCCGCAAACACAGAAATAACTGAAGAATTTCTTGAAAAAATTACTGAACGAACCGGTTTTGAACTGGAGACGATTTATACCAACGATCTCGATAATGGACCGTATATAGCTGACACATTACGTGATGATCCAAGCACCAATCAATTGGAAGCGCAGGTAGAAATCTATCGCATGATGCGTCCTGGTGAACCACCGACAAAAGATGCGGCTGAAAATCTGTTCAAAAATCTGTTCTTTAGTCCGGACCGTTATGACCTGTCTGCTGTAGGTCGAATGAAATTTAATCGTCGGGTTGGTCGTAAAGAAGTCGAAGGCGAAGGCGTACTGTCTAACGATGACATTATTGCTGTGGTGAAAGTCTTGTTAGATATACGTAACGGTAAAGGCATTATCGATGATATTGATCATCTTGGTAATCGTCGTATACGTAGTGTCGGTGAGATGGCCGAGAATCAATTTCGTGTTGGTCTTGTGCGAGTTGAACGCGCGGTTAAGGAACGTTTGAGTCTGGCAGAATCTGAAGGGCTAATGCCTCAGGAAATTATTAATGCCAAGCCAGTATCGGCTGTCATTAAAGAATTTTTTGGTTCAAGTCAGTTGTCCCAGTTTATGGATCAAAACAATCCATTATCAGAAATTACACATAAACGACGTATTTCTGCACTTGGCCCTGGCGGCCTGACACGTGAGCGTGCCGGTTTTGAAGTCCGTGACGTACACCCAACGCATTATGGTCGTGTTTGTCCTATCGAAACACCTGAAGGACCAAATATTGGTTTGATTAATTCATTGGCCGTTTATGCCAGAACGAATAGTTACGGTTTTCTTGAAACACCTTATCGTAAGGTTGTTGATAGTAAGGTGACCGATGAAATTGAATATCTTTCTGCTATAGAAGAAGGTGATTTTGTTATTGCGCAGGCAAGTGCAACCATTGAGAAAGGGAAACTGGTTGATGAATTAGTGTCCTGCCGACATCGTAATGAATTTGCAATGTCGACTCCAGACAAGGTCAACTATATGGATGTATCTCCTCGACAGATTGTATCTGTCGCAGCGTCGATGATCCCGTTCCTTGAGCATGATGATGCGAACCGTGCGTTGATGGGTTCCAACATGCAACGCCAGGCTGTTCCTACCTTGAGAACAGATAAGCCATTGGTTGGAACTGGAATGGAAAGAAGGGTTGCGATCGATTCAGGTGTAACGGTGATATCAGAACGCGGTGGTATTGTTGATTCGGTCGATGCAAGTCGAATTGTTGTCCGTGTCAATGATGACGAAGTTGTTCCCGGTGAACCGGGTGTCGATATTTATAATCTGACCAAATATACCCGTTCAAACCAGAATACCTGTATCAATCAGAAACCACTTGTTAAACCTGGTGATCAGGTTGCAAAGGGTGATGTGTTGGCAGATGGACCATCAACCGATATGGGTGAATTGGCCCTGGGTCAAAATATGATGGTCGCGTTCATGCCCTGGAATGGTTATAACTTTGAAGATTCGATCTTATTATCTGAAAGATTGGTAAAAGATGATCGTTATACCTCTATTCATATAGAAGAGTTGACCTGTGTTGCACGCGATACAAAACTGGGTTCAGAAGAAGTATCTTCGGATATCCCTAATGTTAGTGAAAGCGCTTTAAACAAACTGGATGAATCCGGAATTGTATACATTGGTGCCGAGGTTAATGTTGGCGATATTCTGGTGGGTAAAGTAACACCTAAAGGTGAAACACAACTTACACCGGAAGAAAAGCTGCTCAGGGCAATTTTTGGTGAAAAGGCATCTGATGTAAAAGACACATCACTTCGAGTGCCATCAGGTATGAACGGAACTGTGATTGATGTTCAGGTTTTTACCCGTGATGGTGTTGAGAAAGATGCCCGTGCGCTGGAAATTGAAGAGTCAGAATTAAACAGCGTCAGAAAGGATCTCAATGATCAGCTTCGAATAATGGAAGATGGCGTTTATCAACGTGTCGGAAGATTATTGCTGGGTAAGGTTGCTGCTGGTGGTCCCTCTGGCTTAAGTGCCGGAGACAAGATTACACAGCAATATCTAGATGAGACCTCACGTGACAAATGGTTTGATATCCGTCTTAAAGATGATGAGGCAAACCATCAACTGGAACTTGCTGCAGAGCAAATAGGTTCATTGAAAGAAGAATTCGACGGTCGTTTTGAAGAAAAACGGGCAAAGTTAACTTCCGGCGATGATCTGGCGCCAGGTGTCTTGAAAATGGTGAAGGTTTATCTTGCGGTTAAACGTCGTATACAACCCGGCGACAAGATGGCGGGTCGTCACGGTAACAAGGGTGTTATTTCAACCATTGTTCCTATCGAAGATATGCCACATATGGAAGATGGCACACCGGTTGATGTTGTGTTGAACCCACTTGGTGTTCCTTCTCGAATGAACGTCGGTCAGGTTCTCGAAACACATCTTGGTTGGGCAGCAAAAGGTGTTGGCATCAAGATTGGTAAAATGCTTGAACAACATGTTCAAACCTCTGAAGTACGAAAATTCCTGGATCAGGTTTATAACACAAGTGGTAAGCAGGAAGACCTGGCGTCATTTACAGATGATGAAATCACTGAATTAGCGTCAAATCTAAAAGGCGGTGTGCCTATGGCAACACCGGTTTTTGATGGTGCTACTGAGGGAGAAATCAAGGCTATGTTAAAACTGGCTGATCTTCCCGAAGATGGTCAGACCATACTTTATGATGGTCGAACGGGTGAACCATTTGATCGCAAGGTCACCGTTGGTTACATGTATATGCTTAAGTTAAATCATCTGGTTGATGACAAAATGCACGCACGTTCAACCGGTCCATACAGTCTGGTCACACAACAACCATTGGGTGGTAAGGCACAGTTTGGTGGTCAACGTTTCGGTGAGATGGAAGTCTGGGCTCTGGAAGCTTATGGCGCAGCTTACACGCTGCAGGAAATGCTTACCGTCAAATCAGATGATGTTAATGGCCGTACCAAAATGTACAAGAACATTGTTGATGGCGACCATCAAATGGAAGCCGGCATGCCTGAATCTTTCAATGTATTGGTCAAGGAAATTCGATCGCTTGGTATCGATATCGAGCTGGATCAGTAGACACAAATATGATGAAAGACATGAATATTAACGATTCAAAATTCGGGCGAAACCCCGAACAGATCTCCTAAGGAGGTAGTAAACCTTGAAAGACTTACTCAAGCTTTTAAAGCAGCAAGGACAGGTTGAAGAATTTGATGCAATTGCAATTGGATTGGCTTCGCCTGAAAAAATTCGGTCCTGGTCTTTTGGAGAAGTTAAAAAGCCCGAAACGATAAATTATCGTACGTTTAAACCTGAACGTGATGGTCTTTTTTGTGCCAAGATTTTTGGTCCTGTAAAGGATTATGAGTGTTTGTGTGGAAAGTATAAAAGACTGAAACACCGTGGCGTAGTCTGTGAAAAATGTGGGGTAGAAGTCACATTGTCAAAAGTACGACGCGAACGTATGGGTCACATAGATCTCGCTAGCCCGGTTGCACA
>JBFIJV010000070.1:0-8323 GCA_041600575.1 Gammaproteobacteria bacterium
ATACACCCAGCTAAAGAGAGTCTGAATGGAAAAACTTCCCGAATTTGTAGCTAATCATCTATTTTTATTTTCACTATTGTTGGCGATTTTGACCTTGTTAGCGTGGAATTTATTTGGTGATATGCTGAGTGGCGTTAAACTAATTCAACCTGATGAAGCCACTCGACTGATTAATCGCGAAGACGCGAAAGTGATTGATTTGCGCGCTCAGAAAGATTTTGAGAACGGCCATATCATCGACGCGATAAATATCAGTGCTGATCAGCTAGCGAATCAGCTTGAAAAGTTAAAAAAGTATAAGGAAAACGGCATTATCTTTTGCTGTGCATCTGGTGCAGTCTCGGCCAAAGAAGCACGAAAACTGATGAATGAAGGTTATCAAAAAGTTTATAGTCTCAAAGGCGGTCTATTATCCTGGCAGAATGCAAACTTGCCGTTGACCAAAGGTCTCAAGTAAAACAAATCATATAAATATTCAAAAAATAATTTAGGAAAATATCATGGCTGAACAAGAAGGCAATACACAAGCACCCAATGATGCGCAATTTTTAGTGCAGAAGGTTTATGTTAAAGACATCTCTTTTGAAACTCCCAATACACCGGAAATATTCAAGATGGAATGGAAGCCCGAGGTTGATATGAACATGTCCAATAAGGCAACCCCAATCGGCGACGACCATTTTGACGTGGTGTTAACCGTTACACTGACAGTTAAAATAGGTGACAAAACCGCTTATCTGATAGAGGTCAATCAAGCAGGTATTTTCTTGATTAAGAATTTACCTGATGATGTTGTTGATCGTATGTTGTCTATTGTCTGTGCCAATATCCTGTTTCCATTTGTACGTGAAGCGGTCTCTGATGTAGTAACTCGCGGTGGTTTCCCGCAGCTGTTGCTTGCCCCGGTAAACTTTGATGCTTTGTATGAGCAACAAAAACAAGAAAACGAAGCCCGGCTAGATGCAGCCGCTCAAGCTAATTCAGACATAACGCATTAATTGGTAATTGTCTGATGACAACGCAGCCAGTGTTGGTTCTTGGCGCAGGTTCCTGGGGAACTGCGCTGGCGCTGGTATTGGCGCGTAATCAATACACTGTTTATCTATGGGATATCGATTCAGATTTAATCGCTAGCTTAAAATCCGAGAAATGTAACACGCGTTATATTCCAGGCGTTGCTTTCCCGGAAAACCTGATTCCGATTAGTTCTATTGCGGCCGCTCCAGCCGAGACCAGAATGGTCGTTAATGCGGTTCCGTGTCATGGCTTGCGTAGCAGCTTACAATTATTAAAATCTTTTTCAGATTTACATGTGTGTATTGCCTGCAAGGGCTTTGAGCCGGGCACTCAGAAACTCAATCACCAGGTTGTTATAGAAGAACTGTCTAATTGCCCGGTCGCGATACTCTCCGGTCCTTCATTTGCCAAAGAAGTCGCTGCCGGTTTGCCTACAGCAGTAACCATTGCGGCAATCGATAATAATATTGCCCAGGACTTTGCAGATCTGTTTCATAGCGATGTGTTTCGTATTTATACCCACAACGATGTTATTGGCGCGCAGGTCGGTGGCGCGGTAAAAAATGTGATGGCGATTGCGGCTGGTATTGCCGACGGTTTGGGCTTTGGCGCCAATACCCGTGCAGCATTAGTCACGCGCGGACTCGCAGAAATAATGCGACTGGGTCTGGCGATGGGAGCAAACCAGGAAACCTTCATGGGCCTGGCCGGTTTGGGCGACCTTGTTTTAACTTGTACCGATAATCAATCTCGAAATCGCAGTCTGGGTTTGTTGTTAGCGGAAGGTTTATCGATTCAGGCGGCAAGCGACAAGATTGGACAGTCTATAGAAGGGTTGAAGACCGCCGTTGAAGTGGGTGCGTTAGCAAAAAGATATAAGATAGAAATGCCCATCACCGAACAGGTCAACAATGTATTGCAATCAAAATGTACACCACACGAGGCTGTGCAGAATTTATTAGAGCGTGAACCCAAAGCGGAAATGTGATCGATAAGATTATTATCAGATTTCTATTATGGGCTCATCTGCGTTAGTGTAGTGTCACTATTTTATGACAGGGTTCGCAGAGTTTGCGCAGGCCACTCTTGAAACCAAGCTATAATAATCAGATATGATAGATCAGAAACATAATAAACTGATTGGTTTAACCCACATTGTTTTCCTGATTTGCTGTTTATTCTATTCAGTTCATGCGCTAGCTGCTCCACCATCCGGTTCGAGCCCACCCATCAATGTAAGTTGCGATATCGTAACGGATTATCAGGTTGCTAACCTGAACGAAATAAAAAGCAAGGGTGGTGGTGTGGCATCCACAGTGGAATTCGTCGAAATTAAGATCCTTGCGAACAACACAAACGTTGCTGGTTGGGAAATCTGTTTTTCAGATAATCCGACTAAAGAATCATGTACTGCCATCGGCGTGGGTAATGGCACCTGGTATACAACGACACAGACAACGGGCTTACCTGATAATGCGAGTACTCACCCAATGGGGACCACTTATTATGATGCCAATACCTGGATTACTTATGTGGCAACAAATGTAAAGGCCGATGAAGGTGAAGTCATCTTGCGATCCAGCAGCGGTGATTCGGGCTTAGTGCTTGATTATATTCGCTATAGTGGTATGGATGTATGTGGCGACGGTCTTGAGCGTTGGAATCTGACGCATGATGGTACCGGTGGATCATTAGATGTTTTAGGCCTTGTCAGTGAGCCTGATGATTTTACTGTCTGTAGTGCGTGTTTTGGAGCACGGGATCCCAGCCAAAAAGATTTCGCTCGTTCCGATCCTGATGGATCGGGAGACTGGGGAAATAATGGTGATGCCCCATCAGAAGGGAGTACTAACGATACCAGTGGCGGTACTGCAGGTAGTTTTAATATAACGATATTCTCTCCGGGTAGTACTTGTTCGACTGACGGACAAATAGGCGGTGCGCCTTTGCGTGAACGTGTGATTATTGAGGTTCTCAATAATGGCGGTAATACACTGACGAATTTCAATGGGATTGTTAATTTAACGACGAGCAATAATCACGGTAACTGGTATACCACAGACGGCACGGGCGCAAGTGCTGATCCTGCCCTGGGCATCTTGTCCGACACTGCCGGTGATGATAATGGAGCAGCATCTTATGACTTTGATCCGAACGATAACGGGTTTGTTTCCCTCTATTTTGATAACCAGCATGCTGAAACGATGACGATTACCGTCACGCTTGATGGGGATCCCGGAACATTTGCTTTTTCTGCACCACTACAATTTCTTGATAATGTGTTCGTGGTTAATGTCAGTGAGCCTAATCCACCATTTAATACGACCCCTAATGATTTAGTGCCGATAGCGGGTAGACCCCATCAGTTTCAAATACAGATGATGCGACGGGATACCTCTTTAACACCGAATGATTGCGGGCCTGCATCAAATTATAATATTCCTTCAATCAAAGCCTGGTATACGCCCGGACCGGAACATCCGGTTGGGGCTACTGCGCCATCATTGAATGCAACCTCCATTACTACGGCTGAACCTGTGGCGGCTAACTTCCCGGCCTCTTTTGCCAGTGGTGTAGCTACGTTTAATTTGAATACGACCGATGTGGGTAAATTCGCTCTCGTGTTTAAAGATGATTTCAGTGGTTTCGCAGATGTTGATATTGACAGTGATCCGATTAATTTAACCGTTAGACCTTTTGGATTTGATATAGATACAAGTGATCAAAGACAAAATGATTACAGTGTCGATGGTCTGCTTGATGGTGATTTACTTGTAGATGGTGATGATGGTAATGCCACCTATGCTGCAGATGAAAATGGCTCGGTATTCGCCAGAGCCGGGGAGGATTTTACGGTGACGGTGACAGCGGTGCGGTGGCAGTCTGGCGATGACGTGGGAGATGATGGTGTACCTGATACAGGTGCTAATTTAACGGACAATTTGCCGACGAATAGCTATGGCCAGGAACTCATTACTCCGGCGACTGTAGATATTACTCATGCAGTAACGCTACCTACTCCAACACCTGATACCGGTAGCTTAAGCGGCGGACTCGCTATTACAGGGTTCACAAATGGGGCTGCTGACGTAACCCTGTCTTTTGATGAAGTCGGTATATTAGAATTCTCTGCTGACGATACAAGTTACTTAACTACCGGCGTTGGCATCACCGGTATTGCCCCCAATTATGGTCGATTCGTTCCTTATGTTTTTGAAACTTCGCTCAATATCCCCGAATTTAATCCAGCGTGTGGGATTTTTGGTTACATAGGACAACCATTTACCTATGCCACCGCACCAGTAATCACTCTCACCGCGAGAGCAAAAGAGACACCACCGGGTTTTAACACCAAGACGGACAATTATACGGGTAACTTTTTTAAATTGACCGACGCCAAACTCCTGGCTGATGGCAACCTTAGCTATTCTTCTTTTCTAGGCACACTGGATTTGGGAAATGTCATGTTGTTGCTGGCGGATCCAGTTATTGCTGATAATGGTGATGGTACTGCGACATTGACCTTTAGCGATGGGGGCGGTATCGCTTTCAATCGAGGCAACCCGGAGGACCCGTTTGCTGCTGATATAGCCTTGAGTATTGATATCTTTGATGAAGATGATGTTTTTGCTGGTGATATTAATGGTGTGAGTATTAACCCGGTAAGTTTTGGAACCGCGAGCGCCGGTAATGGAATCGATTTTACAGATGCAGACCTGGATCTGATGGATAATGAAAAAGAACAGCGTTGGGGACGACTGATTCTGGATAATGCTTTTGGATCGGAACTATTGCCTTTGGAAGTATCCGTCAGGGCAGAATATCAGAGCAATGGTGATTTTATTACCAGTACGGATGATGGGTGCACTGCGTATAACTCAGCAGCTATTACGTTTAGTAATCATAGCGGTATTACTGCCGGGGCGAACTTGACGGCAAGTGGGGCGGGAACACTCATTAATGGTGCGGATGACGACGCTAACCCACTAATTTTAAGCAATACTTTACCCGAGACAGGATTTGTTGATGCGACTCATAATATTGATTTCTGGCTGAAATATGATTGGGATGGTATTGACAATCCTCCTACGCCAGATGGCGATTTATATGATGATGACCCAACTAGTCGCGCCACTTGGGGGATATTTGCAGGGCCAGATGAGTTTATTTATATCCGTGAACCCTGGTAATTATAGTGAGTATTCACAATCATAATATATTCATTTAAAACAATAAGTTGAAGATTAATTTTTTAAATTAGTCTTTCCTGTTGTTTGACCGTGTCGGTTTTATCCTTACAAAACTTCTGAATTTATCAATTTGATGGTCCAAACTTTGTACTAGGCTATTTTGATAGATGAATTTATTAAGCTTTAAATTAACATAAAACTATTTGACATTAATAACTTAGAGTGGAAAACTCTAGCTTATTATTAAATCATGGGCGTAATATCGTCACTTATTTACGACAGGAATTTAAGTGTGAGATTCATCTGAAATTTCAACAGGGGTAATAAGTTGCTGGACTTTTTCAAAAAGAAAATTAAGAAGGATGCGAAGGTTGCTGTTTGCTCGGATGATAACGCAATCTCAATAGCACGTATTCGTCGTGAAAAAGACCTGCCACCTATTCTTGAACTATGTGAAGTACAAGAAATTGAGAACATCTCGATTCGCGATGCTGAAATGGCAAGGCTGGCCAAACAATACGATCTTGATCAATACGAATGCCTGAGTGCGTTGGAACTGGGTGATTATAATTTGTTATTGGTGGAAGCACCGGATGTACAACCGGATGAATTACGTGCTGCAATCCGTTGGCGTGTGAAAGAACTGATAGATTTTCATATTGATGATGCCGTAGTGGATGTGTTTGAAGTGCCAGCACATAAAGCAGCAGGCAAAAATAAAATGATGTATGCCGTGGTCGCTAAAGCCAATCGCGTCAAAGCGCTGATTGATCAATTGAACCACGCCGACCTGAATCTGAACATAATTGATATTCCTGAACTTGCTTTAAGAAACATTGCTGCCATGTTGCCTGAGGATGTGGGTGGTGTGGCTTTAATCTACACCGGACAACATCAGGGTTTGATTACCATTACCCGGCAGTCGTCTTTGTATCTATCCCGAACGATCAACGTTGGGACATCTCAACTGCCTGAATCAGTTCTGAGTGTGATGGATGATGAATCATGTCAACGTTGGCTGGATAGTATCATTATTGAGGTTCAGCGCTCGATGGATTATTACGAAAGCCATTTCTCACAACCGCAGGTATCTTCGTTAGTGATGACGCCGATAGGTAAAGAGATTCCCGGTATCACTGATTATTTAACCGAACAGTTGCAAATTCCTGCGCGTATGCTTGATGTGAATGAATTGATCGATGCACCTGAAAGAATTCCATCTTTGTTGCAATCACGTTGTTTACTGGCTATAGGCACAGCCTTGCGTCAGGAGGCGGTGACGTTATGATGCAACAAATTAATCTTTATCAACCGATGTTCCGCAAGCAGCGGGTTGTTTTTTCTGCAGTGACCATGTTGCAAGTCGGCCTATTCTTTTTAGTGGTTTTCTCAAGCTTATATGCTTACCAGGTTTTGAAAGTGAATCCTTATAAAAATCAGATTGCCAGTCTCGAAAAAGAATTATCACAGCTGAGCGTTCAAGTGACTGCATTGGAAGCGACTCAAAAAAGCAAAGGTAAAAGTAAGTTGTTGGAAAGTGAGATTGCTAAACTCGGCAGTGAACTGGAAAAACGTGAACATATTTCAAAAATATTATCGAGCCGGTCATTCGGTAATTCATCAGGTTTTTCTTCTTATCTGGAATCATTCGCCAGAGGTCATGTTGAAGGAACCTGGTTGACAAGTGTCAGTATAAGTAAGGGCGGATCTGCACTAGGACTTAAAGGAAAAACACTTTCATCTGAACTGGTTCCAATTTATCTGCAAAATTTGGCTGAAGAAAAAAGTTTACAAGGTTCATCTTTTAATGTGATGGAGTTGGCTCGCGTTGAGAAAAAAGAGGGTGAGTCTGAAATTAATTTTTCGGTTAGCACGAATTAATAACATGGAACAATTAAAAAAAATCGCTGAAAAAATTGATAGCTTGAGCCTGCGTGAGCGAGCGATAGTCTTTATTGGTGTGATTGCAATTTTGTTTACTGTTTGGGATTCTTTTCTGGTTAAGCCGTTAGAAATAGAACAGAAAAAACTGGTTGCAAATCTAAATCAAAAAAATGCGGAGAGATTAGTACTTGTCAATAAATTTCAAGAGTTGGTGAGAGCAAGCGAGGAAGATCCTGACGCTGTTAACATTACAAAATTGAAAACATTGCGATCACGATTAATCGATGTTCAGGCTGATCTTGAATCTTCGACGAATAGTTTAGTTACACCAAAAGATATGCCAAAGATATTGGAAACTGTGTTACATAAAGTAGGCGGTTTGAAATTAATTAACTTAAAGAGTCTTGGGGTTACCCCGATTGTTGCGAAAGAAGATACAGAAACTAAAGCAACGACAGATAGTAAAAATGTTGGTGATAAAAAATTGACAGCAGATAATATCGACAATGCTTATAAACATGGTTTGAGAATTGAAATTTCGGGGAATTATTTAACAACGTTGGGTTATTTGAAAAGTCTGGAAGAACTGGAATGGAACTTTTTTTGGGATAATTTCAAATTAACTGTTGTTGAATATCCCGATGCCAATGTGGCTATAGAAATATTTACCCTGAGTTTGAATCAAGAATGGATAGGTGTTTAGTTTTATGAATTTAATAAAATACTTGTTTGCAATGCTGTCTTTGTTACCCGTGATGCTGTTAGCTAATGCTGAATTACCTGATCCAACTCGTCCCGCTACTTACATTGTTGACAATGTTCAGCCGGTTTTTTTTGAAGACATTAATGTTAAAGAAAGAATCAACTGGAAGTTGTCTGCGATCCGGATTTCTGACAAAGATCGTACGGCAATTTTGAATGGAAAACTGGTGCGGGCGGGTGATGATATTGGACCTGCAAAAGTACTGGAAATAAATCCATTGTCCGTTGTTATTAATCACGAAGAACGAAAATTAATCGTCCGTCTGTTTGATACAAAAGTAATAAAAGACTATAAATCACAGAAGTAATTTTGAGATAAAATTGATGATACAGATTATACGAAAAAGCAGTTTTTATTTATTCATGTCCTTATGGATATTAACAGCGTGCCAGGATCAAACTGTCCGACAGGATGTGGTTGACTCGGTAGAAAATGTGGTTAATAAATCTGTAAGTGACAATGCAAATCA
>JBFIJV010000071.1:0-8168 GCA_041600575.1 Gammaproteobacteria bacterium
ACAAGGTCTGCCAGTTACCGCGGATGTGGCTATCTGCAACCTGCATCTCACCGAGATGGACGTTATGGATTACAATAACGATTGTCACCTGCTGCCGCCGTTACGTAGCGAACGTGATCGTCAAGGTTTGATTGAAGGTATTAACAACGGTGTCATCACCGCAGTATGTTCTGATCACCAACCGCATGATGCAGATGCAAAGGCGGCGCCATTTAGTCTGACTGAACCGGGTGCGTCAACCATTGAACATTTATTACCGTTAATGTTGCATCTGGTGAATCGTAAAGAATTAAAACTCGAACAGGCAATATCAGTACTCACCTCGTTACCAGCAAAGATCCTGGGTATTAACAAAGGCACGCTGACAACAGGCAACGATGCTGATATTTGCATAGTCAATCCAGATGCGAGTAATAATGTTGATAAACGTAAACTGCTTAGTGCTGGAAAAAACACACCCTTTAAAGGTTGGGAATTACCAGGCCAGGTGACTCACACTATTTATAATGGTGAAGTAGTCTTTAAACAGGATTAGTCATGACCCATCCCGTAACACGCAACACACTTTATGTGGAACAGGCCGAACTATTGTCGCAAGACGAATATGCCGACCAACAATTTCACATGCGTTTGCACGCACCGGAAACAGCAGCGCATGCCAGGCCCGGTCATTTTATTCATATGCAATGCGATACGTCTTTATACATGCGTCGTCCGATGTCGATCATGCGCAGTAATCCAAAAAGAAAAACTATTGAAGTGCTCTATAAAGTGCATGGACAAGGCACTGGTTTGTTATCTAAACGAAAAGCAGGCGATAAGATCGATCTGATTGGCCCTATCGGTCAGTCATTCAAAATGGAAGCTTATAAAAAACGTCCGCTATTAATTGGTGGTGGCGTTGGTATTCCACCGATGGTATTTCTGGCAGAACATATTAAAAATACGACAAAAGATATGAGCCCGCTGGTGATTATGGGATCTGAAATACCTTTTCCGTTTAAAAGCCGTCCATCACAAATCATGTTGAAAGAAATGCCAACCGATGTGATTGCGGCAATGCCATTACTCGACGACTGGGGAATACCTTCACGCTTAACCAGCCTGCAAGATTATCCCGGTTGTTTTAATGGTTACGTTACCGATCTGACACGTCACTGGTTAGACCAACTTGATGACGAAGCAAGAAACGAAGTTGAAATATTCTCCTGCGGTCCGACGCCGATGTTGAAGGCCGTCGCTCAACTTGCAAAAGAATATAACTTACCCTGCCAGGTATCACTGGAAGAATACATGGCCTGTGCGGTTGGCGGCTGCGCCGGCTGTACCGTGCTGATTGAAACCGACAATGGCCCGGCAATGAAACGCGTCTGTGTTGATGGTCCGGTGTTTGAAGCTCAGTCGGTCATTCAGTTTCAGGAGTAATGACCACTAAATCAAGCATTGTCACCAGTAATCAAATCGGCGTACACAAAGATCTTGAAAGTACGTTAAAGAAACACCTCGCTAACGCCTACCGTAAACCCTATCGACCTTTTACCGGAGAAATATTTCATCAACTTGATGAGATACAAAAAAGTATAAATAAACCAATTATATTAGATTCAGGCTGCGGCACCGGTGAGAGTAGTGTCAAATTATCTGAACTCAATCCCGATGCATTAATCATCGGCATCGACAAATCCGAAAAACGCCTAGATAAATTAATCTCCAATAGTTCTGTTTATCATAAAGCAAATTTAATACTCGCCAGAGCTGACGTTGTCGATATCTGGCGCATGATAAAAGAAAGCAACTGGAATATAAAAAAACACTATTTACTTTATCCCAATCCGTGGCCAAAAAAAGACCAACTAAAACGACGCTGGCAAGGCCACCCGGTTTTACCTGAAATGATCAGTCTCTGTAATCAAATAGAATTAAGAACAAACTGGAAGATATATGCGGAAGAATTTAAATTTGCATTAGAGAACGTGACAAAGAAGAAAGTATTAATCGATAGTATTGACGTGAATAATTTTATCAGTCCATTTGAAAAGAAATATTACGAAAGTGGGCATAAATTGTATCGTGTTTCAACTTTCTAGTTTTTATTTAAACTGGTTTCGTCCTTTACGGCGAGTTCACTACTCCATCGTATCCATCCGATGCGCAGCATAAGTACATCGATGTACAAAACTTTTTGTCTAACCAAGAGATAAGTAATCTAAGTAATCTAAGTAATCAAAGAGAAAGGCACTCGAACAACAGTCCCACCTCCTCAGCAAAGCAAAAAAGGGACAAATAAACCAAACAGTAAGTACTTATTCATCTTGAAAAGAAGTAGCTTATTGGCTACGCTCTTTCAATGAAAAGCATAAAGCTCAGGACAAAAGAATATAATACGAGTGATTACTTAAAAACACCTAAAGACATCGCCGCATATCTTAACGAAGTGTTGAAAGGCGACGATCAAAAATTACTTATACTTGCCCTTCGAAACGTAGCGGATTCCCAAAGCGGCATAGCCACCAATGCAGAACACATGGGACTAAATTGCGAAAATCTTTATAAAACGCTATCCGGAAAACTTAACCCAAGAATAGAAATAATTAATTCAATTCCCCATACCTATGACTCAAGATTAACAGTAACAGTTAATTAAACCTGTCATCTTTTTACATAAAGTCCTCATAATGCAGATACAATACATCTTATTTACACAAGAAGATCTTAACGACGTGCATTTTAAAACCAGTAGTAACGTAGCCTTTAAAATATAGTTCGACAGTCAACTGAGGAGGATAATTTAGATGAGTCAATTGCTCAATAACATGAGCGTCGATGCCCTCCTGTTAATTTTCTATGTGCTGTTAGCGCTAATTACCTCGTTTCTCTGCTCAATAGCAGAAGCGGTGCTTCTCAGCATGACACCTTCATATATCGAAAACCAAAAACAAAAGAGGCCCGAATACGCGGCTCTTTTAAAACGACTGAGACAGGATGGCGTGGATCAATCTCTGGCGGCTATTTTAACGCTTAATACTATCGCACATACAGTCGGTGCGATTGGAGCAGGGGCAAAAGCAACCATCGTATTTGGTAATGCCTGGTTTGGTTTGTTCTCGGCAGTCATGACACTGATGATTCTTTTTTTATCTGAAATCATTCCTAAAACCATAGGTGCCGTTTATTGGGAAAAGCTTGTGAGGTTAACTGCGTATTTTGTAAACGGATTGATCGTGATTTTGTATCCGATTGTGTGGGTAGCAGAAAGTGTAACGAAGTTCATATCACACGGAAAGACTGTACATATGTTTAATCGAGACGAGTTCGTGGCAATGTCGCGGGTTGGCGAAAAAACCGGCCATATAAGCAATAATGAAGTTCGTATTATAAGAAACCTTTTCCGATTCGATTCCCTGAAGGTAACGGACATCATGACGCCACGCATAGTAATTGGGTCTCTTCCCGAAGACACAACGGTAACAGCAGCATCAGAATATGCAGAGCGAGTTCGCTTCTCGCGCTTGCTGATTCATAAGGGGGATCCAGACACTGTAACCGGCTATGTTCTCAGAAACGAGATATTCTTAAGTAAGGCAAAAGGACAAGGCAGTGAGACGCTCAAAACTTTTAGGCATGACCTTCTTGCCGTTCCAGAACAGTTATCACTAACAAGACTACTGGAACAGTTTCTTGAAAACCGCCAGTATATTGCCGTGGTTATCGACGAGTATGGGGGCACAGCAGGTCTGGTTACTCTCGAAGATCTTGTAGAAACGCTGGTAGGTATGGAGATCATGGATGAAACTGATGAGATCGCAAACCTTCGATCACTCGCCCGAAAAAAATGGAAGGAGCGCACTAAGGAATTTGGTATCAACGTTGATAATTCAGAAGCCAGTACAACCGAACAAGGCACTCCTGCAGATACCAACAAATCACGCCACTAAACCCTAAATCGAAAGATCCAATGTCGGTTGATCTGCTGAATACCTTTATTGATTGCTTAGTCATCAGACAAAAACTGATTTAGAAAGCAAGGAACAACTTGCACAGTACATTTTTTTAGCCTACTTTTAATACTCCAAATTAACCAATTAACACAAAACAGGAAAAACAATGGCTACCGGTTGGGCTCCAGAAGGGGCAGTTCAGGAACAAATCGATGCAAGCATCAAAGATGCGATCAAGCAGGCACGCAGTGAAATGCCGGTCGGTGAGAGCTTAACGCATTGTGAAGAATGCGGCGCGGCTATCCCCGAGGCACGGCGTGTAGCCATTCCCGGGGTTCGCTTTTGTGTGCAGTGCCAGACCGAAATTGATAAGAAAAAGACCGTGTTCAGTGGCATCAACCGCCGCGGTAGTAAAGATAGTCAACTCAGATAAAGACTGATATTGCTTCCCTTGCTTGTACTGTATTGGTCAAAATTATACTTGCCAGTTTAGTTCTATTCTAAAAACAGTCATTTTCTGCGATAATCTTTTTTCCGCTTTTTAGGCTGAAATATAAAAATTACATTTACATTATAAATTTTTCTTCGCCTTTAATAATTTTAATCTAATAAAAAAATCCTTTAAGGAGTATTTAATGTCTGTATTAGTTGGCCGCGAGGCGCCTGATTTTACTGCACCAGCTGTATTAGCTGATGGCACTATAGTTGATGAATTTAATCTTAAAACAGAAATCAAGGGTAAGAATGCTGTTATCTTCTTTTATCCTCTCGATTTCACTTTTGTTTGTCCTTCTGAATTAATTGCTTTCAGCAAGCGCATTACAGAATTTGAAAAACGTAATACCCGTGTTATTGGTGTATCTATTGATTCTCACTTCACCCATAACGCCTGGAGAAACACCGCAGTTAATGATGGTGGAATTGGCGCAGTTGGCTACCCATTAGTTGCTGATATGACGCACGGTATTTGTAAAGACTATGATGTTGAAACACCAGATGGCGCAGTCGCCTACCGCGGTTCGTTTCTAATCGACACTAACGGTATTGTTAGACATCAAGTTGTTAATGATCTGCCTTTAGGCCGTAACGTTGATGAAATGATTCGTATGGTCGATGCATTATTGTTTCATGAAGAGCATGGTGAAGTTTGTCCTGCTGGCTGGAATAAAGGTGACGCTGGTATGCAAGCGAGTCCTGCAGGTGTTGCTTCTTATCTTTCTGAAAACGAGGCTAGATTATAATTCGTTATTAGTCAGCGTTTTTAT
Organism: Gammaproteobacteria bacterium; assembly: GCA_041600575.1. Taxonomy (GTDB): domain Bacteria; phylum Pseudomonadota; class Gammaproteobacteria; order Eutrophobiales; family Eutrophobiaceae; genus UBA7359. Next base: position 5,204 of record JBFIJV010000071.1, read on the forward strand.
CAAGCCCGGATAAACCGGGCTTTTTTATGCGCTTATTGCGCAATAATTTCTTCTTCAATGGTATCATTATTTTTCCTTTCAACCAGATTAAGTCCTTCAGCAATTTTATGCATACGCCCTGTTGTCTTGATACTCAGTTTGGCCATTCTCTTAATAAAACTGGCTTGATGTACCATCGCATCAATAGTCACTATCCCTAATCTGCCTTTTGAACCCGTCTTAAAAACAATTGACTTAAACTCTTCATAGACGCTTTCAATTTCATTCAATGCGTTGTTCAAGGAAGTAACATTATTATTGTTGACGTTGAATGCTGTATCTTCAAGCGTATGTACCGCCAGTTTTCTTAGTTTTGTCATGGCTTCGACAATTGCTGATTCGCCATCAGGCACATGAACTTTTTTCTGCAACGCCACAACGTCCAGTGCTAAATCCATCAATGACACATATTGTTGCGCTACCAACATCATATCAGGCAAACATTGTGCGATTTCATCTGACAGGTCTTGCTTGCTCAACATAGCGATATAATTTCCAACCTCAGTCGTTCGCTTAATAATAATTTCGTTATCATTTTCAAGATTAATCATGTCTGCACCTTCCTGGCTTAAGATAGACGTACTCGACTTAATGCTAAATTCATTAATATCAATTAACTCTTTAAATAAAGCATCGGTTGCAATTGCCGGAATTGTTAAAATATTTTTATCCAGATATTTTGATTTACCCGCCAACTCGACTTTGGAAACAAATCGAACCTGTAAAAAATCAATCAACTGCTTAGCTAGAGGCAACATTACGATAACGCCGAGCAAATTAAATACTGTATGAAACAAGGCTAATGTAGTCGCAACGGAAGTAGTCATGTTTAAAAAAGACTGAATCCAGTCAACTAACCACAGCATCGGCGACATGATTAGCATCGCGATGGAAGCTGTAATCAAATTGAATAATATATGGCTGGCCGCGACTCGCTTCGCCGTTGGTGTTGCACCCCAAACTGAAATCAAGGCGGTGGTGGTGGTGCCAAGATTAGCGCCTATCACTGTTGCCGCAGCAGCACCTAATGGAACCAGACCACCTTGAGCCGCACTCAATATTACTACAACGGCAGCACTTGATGATTGCATTAACGTTGTTAGGACCAGACCCAATAACAAATAAATCATCACCACACGAATCCCGCCTTCGATGACACTGGGTAGTTGTACAGTTTCTCCCAAACTCATAAACCCTTCTTTCAGGACGCTGATACCAAGGAAGAACAGGCCAAAACCCAATATTGCCTGACCAATTGCCATACGCCGACCTTTACCGCCAGTCATTCGCACAATCATGCCAATACCAATCAGGGGTAATGCATAGGCTTCAAGATTTATCTTGAAACCGATTAACGCAACTATCCAGCCAGTCATGGTAGTGCCGACATTACTACCAAAAATAACCCAGACAGCTTGTTGTAAATTAATCAGGCCTGCATTTGCAAAACCAATCGTCGCGACTGTTATTGCACTTGAAGACTGTACTAATGCAGTGATTGAAAAACCGGTTATCAATCCACGGCCAGGTGTCTTGGTCCAGTTATGCAGAATAGATATTAACGCGTCACCAGCCGCCAGTTTTAATCCGTCGGTCATTAACCACATGCCAACCAGGAATAGACCTAAACCACCTAACAATGCATTGATATATTCCATCTGTTTAAAAATGTCCTTTATATCTAATTATTCGTTGAACGTAATTTCATAAGTTATTCCATCTTCACTTTTGCCAGTCTTTCCTCTTTGTGAAGAAAAATACAAACGCTTATAATCTGGTGAAAATGCAGGCCCGGTTATTTCAGATTTATCTTGTCCGTAAATATTAACAAGAACATGCGGTTGATAATGATGATCCAATGCAATAATCTGCATATTACCGCCATCTTCTGCTATCAATAGCTCACCCGATTGTGAGACTTCAATATTATCCAGACCTTTAAGTAAAGGTAGTTGGTATTCAGCAGCGTCGTATACTTTCGAGATCAAACCGGTATTGATGTCATAACGCCAAACGATATTATCTATTTTTGTTGTAAAGAAGATTTGCTTCTTATAATAAATAACTCCCTCACCGCCTTTGAAACGGGCAGCTTCTATTATTTGATAACGGGTCGGTTTGTTCCTTGCCAAGGGGTCTTCTATATTCTTCCAAAACAAAACGCTTTTATTAGCAACAGCGACTTCAAGTTCACCCTCGGACAAGTCGCCTTTATTGCCTGGTTTAAATCGATATAAACAACCGTCTCTTAGATCTTCGGTTAAATAAACATAGCTGCTATCAGGATCAACCGCAGCACCTTCGTGGTTAAACGAACCCATCGCCGGTCGAACGACTGCTGACTTTTGGCCCTCGGGATCACACTCGTAAACTTGACCCTGATCACCATTCTCCTCACAGGACAACCAGCTATTCCAGGGTGTTTTACCGCCAGCACAGTTGCGCGAAGTATTATTTAAAATGGAATAGGCATCAACAATTTCACTTTTGCTATTAAATTTTATGGCCCCAACACCACCCTTGTTTTTTGCTACCTCGCTGTTCGAGACATAAATCCAGCCATTATCCTGACTGGCAAAACAGGCACCGCCATCTGGAGCATTATGCCAAACAAACGGTTTGCCATTAATTACCGGTAGGCTTGATTGTGCAATTTGACGAACCACACTGCCTTTGGGTATTTCAATATTGAGATTTTTATCGAGCCAGGTAGATTTACTGATACTGGTCACTGAATTCCTGGCATTAACCAGATCTGGCATTAGCAAACCACCAAGGCCAAGCATGGCATACTGCATAAATCGTCGACGTGAGTTAACTCCGTTCATACAGATAGTTTATATAACTTTTCCGTTATTGGTATTAAGGAAGAATAAAAGAATTAATACGACGGATCATACATGTAGCTTCGAATCCGTTGCTCCAG
>JBFIJV010000072.1:0-8108 GCA_041600575.1 Gammaproteobacteria bacterium
ATCATGGCTGGCAGCCTGAGGATAACAACATTTAGAAAACTGCCTACCAGTAGTCCTAACACAAAAACTGAACCTAAGTAGAGTGATGGATAAATTGTGAATAATTCAATTATTGATGACACGAGACGACTCGATAGTGTGATAATTCACTAATTAAATTAGTGAAAAAATAAACATGATATAGATTATTGTTTATTACAATTAAACAACAGAACCCATTTTAAAGATAGGTAGATACATACCAATAACGATACCACCAATCACAACACCCAGAAATGCCATGATCATAGGCTCCAATAAACTTGTTAATGCTTCAACAGCATCATCAACTTCCTGTTCATACCAGTCTGCAACTTTACCAAGCATGGTATCAATTGCACCTGACTCTTCACCAATAGCCACCATTTGTACGACCATGTTTGGGAAGAGACCAGAATCACGCATACATGCTTGTAGTTGTGTTCCTGTAGAAACTTCATCTTTCATCTTCATAGTGGCGTCATAGAAAACGATATTACCGCAAGCACCCGCAACAGAACTCATTGCCTCAACTAATGGCGTTCCTGCAGCGAACATGGTTTCGAGTGTTCTGGCGAATCGAGCAATGGCTGATTTTTCCATAATTTCGCCTATTACCGGAACTTTAAGGATGGCGCGGTCCAGAAATTGTTGAACAGCGGTTGATCGTTGTTTTATTTCCATAGCGCCAAATACAACACCCCCCATAACGCCAAAGATCAAATACCAGTAAGCAACAAAGAAATCGGACGTGTCTACTAAAAACTGGGTTAACGCAGGTAAATCGGCACCAAAATCAGAAAATAATTCTGAAAACTGCGGTATTACAAAGATCATCAAAATCGAAACAACGATAACGGCAGCTACAATTACGGCAGCAGGATAAAACAAGGCTGATTTAATTTTAGATTTTAATGCCTCTGTCTTTTCCATGTAGGTCGCAAGTTTATGTAATATTGCTTCGAGGATACCCGCATGCTCACCTGCCTCAACCAGATTGCAATAAAGGTCGTTAAATTGTAGTGGGTGTTTCTTTAACGCTTCGGTTAGATTATTTCCCGCTTCTACATCACCTTTAATACTCAAAATTAATTCTTGCATTCCGGCATTTTCATGACCACGCCCTACGATTTCAAAAGCCTGAACCAATGGAACACCGGAAGACATCATGGTTGCTAATTGACGACTGAATACAGTTATGTCTTTTGGGGTTATTTTAGTATTGCCTCCACCGCCTAACAGGGGCTTGGGTTTCTTTTTGACCTTTAGCGGGTTAATCCCTTGACGTCGTAACGTAGCTTTTACTAATGCTTCACTTTGACCACTGCTTTCGCCTTTGACACGTTTCCCCGCCTTATCCGTGCCTTCCCAGATATACATGTCTGCTTTTTTCGCTTCAGCCATAATATTTACTCTACTGTTACTCGGTTAACTTCGGTCAGGCTCGTTACGCCACTGGCAGCCTTCATCAATCCTGATTTACGAATATCCCAGATTCCCTCAGATGCAGCTTGGTCTGCTAACTGAACCGCATTGGCACCCTCAATAATCAATCGTTTCATATCGTCTGATATGGGCATAACCTGATAGATACCCGCTCGGCCTTTATAGGCTGGATTATCTTCAGTTTCTTCTCCAGGTTCAAATAAACTGATGCCTTTTTCTATCATGTCTTCCGGGTAGCCTTCATCTCTCAAGGCCTCGTCCGGCATTTCAAACGGTACACGGTTGTTAGGATTGAGGCGCCGTAAAAGTCGTTGTGCAGTAATTAGATTAATACTGGTTGCAACGGCAAAAGCCTGAATTCCCATATCCTGAAGACGAGTCAAGGTTTGTGGACCATCGTTGGTATGCAAAGTAGACATTACCATATGCCCGGTTTGTGCAGCTTTCACCGCAATTGATGCAGTACCAAGATCTCGAACCTCCCCCACTAGAATAATGTCTGGATCTTGACGCAAGAATGCTTTTAATGCCTTTTCGAAGGTCATTCCGGTGCGTTCATCCACCTGAACCTGGTTGACGCCGGGTAGGTTAATTTCCACCGGATCTTCTGCTGTGGAGATATTGATATCGACCTGATTGAGTATGTTGATTCCTGTATAAAGTGATACTGTTTTGCCACTACCGGTCGGACCAGTCACTAAAAACATACCATAAGGTTTATGCAGGTTTGTCAGGAATAATTCTTTCTGATGATCTTCGTAGCCGAGTTGATCGATTTGTAACGCCGCCGCATCCGAATTCAGGATACGCATACAGGTCTTTTCACCAAATAAGGTTGGACAGGTATTAACACGAAAATCGATCGATTTTGTCTTTGAGAGTTTAAGTTTGATACGACCATCCTGCGGAACCCGGCGTTCAGAAACATCAAGTCTTGACATAACCTTGATACGGGCTGCGATCTTACTGGAAAGGCTCATAGGGGGTTTGGCGACTTCTTGTAAAACGCCATCAATTCGAAAACGTACCCGATAGATTTTTTCGTAAGGCTCAAAATGAAGGTCAGAAGCACCTTTTTTGATTGCGTCGAGTAGTACTTTATTCACAAAACGCACTACAGGTGCATCGTCCACCTCAGTATCATCATCATCTTGTGGGCCATCTTCTGCGACTTCCAAATCATCAAGATCTTCAAAATCTTCATCATCCATATCACCCAAGCCGCCTTCTGCTGCTTCCAGCGCTTTTTCGATATTTTTGGTCAGTTTGTCTTCTTCAACAATAATGGCATCAGTAGATAAACCGGTGGCGAATTTTATTTCATCTAATGCTTGAATATTGGTTGGATCGGAGACTGCAACGGATAGTCGCTTACCGCGTTTGAATATCGGTAAGGCATGATGTTTTTTAATTAATTCTTCTTTAACTAACTTAATGATATCCGGGTCTATTTCCAATAGATCGATATCTACCAGTGGTTCTCCAAATTCCTGGGCGGCAGCCAGGGCAATGCTATTACTGGGGACTAGTTTATTTTCTACGACGAGGCTAACGAAGGGCCGTTTCTTTTTGAGTGACTCTTCAAAGGTAGCTTGAGCCTTTTCTTCATCAAGTAAACCATCAAGCACGAGTTTTCGCGCTAACCCACTAAGATTAATTTTTTTTGTTGGAGCAGCCATCTTAAAGTATTCTTGACCTTTTGTTATCAAGTATTTAGGTCAAATATTAGATTATATGACGCAAATAACCAACTGTTTTAGCTGATAAATTGTGTCGAATCGGTCTTAAAATTTGTAATTCTTGAATTTTTTACCAAAAATTAATCAATATCCCGCTTAGGCTGCGTCTATTTCAAGTTCGGAAAAATGTAGTTTCTCATTTACAACATCGATCTTTATCAGTGAGCCAGGGCCATATTCACCAGATAGTATTTTCTCCGCTATTGGCGTCTCCAGTTTGTCCTGTATGACGCGTTTTAGTGGTCGCGCACCATAAACAGGGTCAAATCCGGCCAAACCGAGCATGTTTAGGGCTTCGGAACTCAATTCCAGCGCAATATCCTGTGCCTGTAATCTTGCGCGCAAATGGTCGACCTGTATCTCGGCAATTGCCATGATTTGGTCTTGAATCAGAGCGTGAAACACAACTACTTCATCAATTCGATTGAGGAATTCGGGTCTGAAATAATTGCTGACTTCATGCAAAACAATTTCCTTCATGTTGTCATATTCAGAATCAGCAGACATTTCCTGGATCAAATTAGAACCAAGATTGGAGGTCATCACAATTACTGTGTTACGAAAATCAACGGTACGGCCATGCCCATCGGTCAAACGCCCGTCATCGAGTACTTGTAACAGGATATTGAATACATCTGCATGAGCCTTTTCAATCTCATCAAGCAATATCAGGCTATAGGGGCGACGCCTCACTGCTTCGGTTAAATATCCCCCTTGTTCATAGCCTACGTAACCCGGTGGTGCGCCAATTAGTCTGGCAACAGCATGCTTCTCCATATACTCAGACATATCAATGCGAATCATGGCATCTTCACTGTCGAATAAAAATTCTGTCAGGCTTTTGCAAAGCTCAGTCTTGCCGACACCCGTTGGACCAAGGAAAAGGAAGCTGCCGTTGGGTTTATCAGGGTCTGAAAGTCCAGCTCGTGACCGCCGAATTGCATTTGAAACGGCTGTTATAGCCTGGTCTTGTCCGATGACACGTCGATGTAATGTGTCTCCCATCGACAACAATTTCTCACGTTCGCCTTCCAGCATTTTACTGACAGGGATGCCAGTCCAGTTTGCAACGACTTCTGCAATCTCGTTTTCTGTCACTTTATTACGCAGCAGCGTCATCTCTTTTACATCTGCTTCAGCCTCTTGCTCCAGTTGTTTTTCGAGCCCTGGAATAATGCCATATTGAAGTTCCGACATTTGGTTCAAATCACCGGCGCGTTTCGCTGCTTCAAACTTGATTCTGGCTTGTTCGAGTTGTTCTTTAATATTATGAGAGCCCTGTAGAGTCGCTTTTTCCGAGATCCATATTTCTTCTAAATCAGTATATTCACGTTCAATTTTTTTAATTTCTTCTTCAAGTAACGAGAGACGTTTTTTCGATGCCGGATCGGTTTCTTTTTTTAGAGCTTCGCGTTCAATTTTCATTTGAATCAAGCGACGTTCAAGTCGATCCATGGACTCTGGTTTCGAATCAATCTCAATACTGATTCGACTGGCGGACTCATCAATCAGATCGATGGCCTTATCGGGTAATTGTCTGTCGGTGATGTAACGATGCGATAACGTTGCTGCTGCGACGATGGCCGGGTCGGTAATCTGTACGTTATGATGCACTTCATAGCGTTCCTTAAGGCCTCGCAGGATTGCGATGGTATCTTCAACGGTAGGTTCATTGACCAGTACTTTCTGGAAACGACGCTCCAGAGCAGCATCTTTCTCTATATTTTCACGGTATTCATTCAGCGTGGTTGCGCCGATACAATGAAGCTCACCTCTGGCTAGCGCAGGTTTTAGCATATTACCCGCATCCATTGCGCCTTCTGCCTTACCCGCACCAACCATGGTATGTACTTCATCAATAAACAGGATGATTTGACCTTCCTGTTTTGAAAGATCATGCAATACTGCTTTTAAGCGTTCTTCGAATTCACCTCGGAACTTGGCACCAGCGATCAGTGCGCCCATATCAAGAGATAAAAGCCGCTTATGTTTTAATGACTCAGGTACTTCGCCATTGATAATACGTTGCGCCAGGCCTTCGACAATGGCAGTTTTTCCCACACCTGGTTCACCAATCAAAACGGGATTGTTTTTAGTTCGTCGCTGTAAAACCTGAATGGTACGACGGATTTCTTCATCCCGGCCTATAACAGGATCCAGTTTTCCATTTTCAGCACGTGCCGTCAGGTCAGTAGTATATTTTTCCAGGGCCTGTCGATTTTCTTCTGCATTTGAATCACTTACTTTTTCACCACCGCGCAAAGCATCGATTGCAGCATGTAATTTATTTTTATCTGCACCACATTGCCGAAAGATATCGCCCAGTTTGCCTTTATCTTCCAACGCGGCTAACGCGAACAGTTCACTAGCTATATAGTCATCATTCCTATCCTGCGCAATTTTATCCATCACGTTTAACAAACGGTCAAGATCGCGACTGATATGCACATCACCCGCAGAACCACTAACGGTTGGCATTGAACTGAGTAGTTTATTTAGCTCAATCTCAAGCTTGTTCAGGTTGACTCCGGCACTGGTCAGTATGTGAGACAGGACACCGCCTTCCTGCTTAAGCAGGCTATGCGCCAGATGTACGGGTTCTATGTATTGATGTTCACGGCCAACAGCAATGCTTTGCGCCTCTGCCAGGGCCAATTGTAATTTTGTTGTTAGTTTATCCGGTCTCATTATTCCAGCCTTCATCGATAGAAATTAGTTTATAAATTGGGCCGTTGCGCAAATATTCAAGTGGCTTCCAGGATAACGCAATAAAAGCAAGCACAAGAAAATTGTGCTATCCGCTGGCAGATAGCACATGTCAACTCAGGTGTTCATGCAGGGTTTCAATAAACACCTATATCAATATAGGAACGAACCAGTTTTTGAACGGCGACAACATAAGCAGCGGTTCTAAAATCAGTGATCTCCTCATGCGAATCGAGGACTTCTTTTAATTGTTGGTAACTATTACGCATGGTGTCATCTAGCCCGGATCTGACCAGATCGAGTTCATCCGCACCACGAACCATCTCGGCTTGCATCCAATCGGTTGTTTTTTCACCTGTCATGGACTCAATTACTTTTAACATTTGTGCGCCGCGCATTTCATCATGACGTCTTTCCATGCGGCCAAAACGAATATGCGAAAGGTTACGTACCCATTCAAAATAAGAGACAGTCACACCACCGGCATTAACATAGGCATCCGGTAATATAGTAATGCCGCGCTGTCGCAGCATGTCATCGGCTCTAAAAGTGACAGGCCCATTTGCAGCTTCAATGATTAGTTTGGTTTTTATATTGTTAGCATTTTCTGTCGTAATCTGTGCTTCCATTGCAGCCGGAATCAAGATATCACATTCAATTTCTAGCCCTGACGCACCATCTTCAGAGAATTGAGCGTCTGGAAATCCTTTTATAGTTTTGTGCTCATTAATATGACAGTGAACATTTTCAACCTTCATTCCTCTATCATTAGTCAGCACGCCATCCCTTTCTATAATCGCAATAATCTTGCAACTATCCTCTTCATCCAGTAATTTTGCCGCATGATAACCCACATTCCCCAGGCCCTGGATGACAATTCGTTTGCCACTTAATCCAGGTTGTAGGCCAGCAGCTTTAACGTCATCCGCATTACGAAAAAATTCACGAATCGCATAAACAACTCCTCGACCAGTTGCTTCAGTTCTGCCACGAATACCTCCGTGTGCGACCGGTTTACCGGTGACACAACCAAGGTAGTTAATGTCTTCAGGATGTAATTGTTTATAGGTGTCAGTGATCCAGGCCATCTCGCGTTCGCCGGTTCCCATATCAGGCGCAGGCACATTGGTTGCCGGACTGAGATAACCCTTTCGAACTAATTCACGTGCAAATCGCCGAGTAATTTTTTGTAAGTCATCGCGAGTATATTTTGAAGGATCTATCAATAGACCGCCTTTTGATCCCCCAAAAGGTACATCGACGATAGCGCATTTATAGGTCATAAGTGCTGCCAGCGCTTCGACCTCATCTTCATTGACTATAGGCGCATAACGAATACCGCCCTTTGAAGGTAATCTATGGTCACTGTGTACGGAGCGCCAACCGGTAAAGACTTCAATCTTGTCGTTTATTACTACCGGAAAACTGACTTTTATCGTAGAGTTGCAGGTCTTGATAGAGTTTGAAGTGCCAGGGTCAATTTTGAGAACAGTCAAAGCACGGTCGACCATGAAATTGACACTTTCGCTAAAGCTGAGTGATTTATTTTTCTCTTCCATTTTTCCATTTCCCCCGAATTATTATTTTATTTCGCGTGGACGAGCATTCAGAAAAATATAGATATTATTCCATCCATATCAATGTAGCTGTACGCCCGGTGTTGCCGTCACGTCTATATGAATAGAATAGACTATCCCTCGCGTAGGTACATAGTCCACATTCATAAATAGATGTCACTTTTGAGTTACCCAGAATAATTTTAACGATACTGACTAAATCACAATACCAGTGGTCTTCGTTACACTGTTTAAACGCACTCTTGAGTGATGGTGAGTAAATATTAAACTTTTCATAAACATCCTTACCTACCTCATAGTACTGGCCACTGATACACGGACCTATCCAGACCAGCAGTGATTCCGGGTTTGAAAATTCATTAATAGCTTTCTCAATTATGCCTGCGCAGAGCCCTTTCCAGCCAGCATGGACAGCGGCTATTTTTGTACCCTGTGCATCGCAAAACAAGATTGGAACGCAGTCGGCGGTCATGATCGCGCAAACGTTATTTTGTTTAGTTGTAAAACTACCATCAGCGGTTACCTTCTCTGCGTAAGTATCAATTGCAACGATATTTGAGCTATGAGTTTGTTCTAACCAGACTGGTTCTGAGGGTAAATTGAGGTATTTGGACAAAGTTTG
>JBFIJV010000073.1:0-8040 GCA_041600575.1 Gammaproteobacteria bacterium
TACAACATTAATGTCGCTTTACCGTGTGGAACTAATGACAAGATGATAACTGATGTTTTTCAAAATATTTTATTACCCGCAGCAGAAAAATTTAAACCGGATCTGGTTCTAATCTCGGCAGGTTTTGATAGCCGTGAACATGATTTGCTTGGCTGTTTTGATATTACTGATGCTGCTTATGTCACGATGACTAAAATAGTCATGCAGATTGCAGATAAGTTTGCCAACCGACGTTTAGTCTCTGTGTTGGAAGGCGGTTACAATTTGAAAGGCATTTCAGATGCAGTTGTGGCACATGTCACAACGCTGTTGAATAAGACAACAAGCTGAAAACGCTTAATTAAGTATCGCTATCACCACCTGTTTTGGTATAAACCGGGAACGGCATGATGTTTCCGTCTTTCGTTACACCCTCGGTAATTTTTGCAGTACCTTCTTTTTTGACTTCATCAATACGAATGATCGAGTGCATCGGAACAAAGCTTCTTTCAACACCTTCAAATTCGGTTTTTAGACTTTCTTCTGTCGGGTCAACGACAACAGAGCTTCGTTCGCCAAAAATAATATCCTCTATTTCAATAAATCCAAACATGGCATCGTGATGCACACTCTTGGCATAGACCTCGTAGATCTTGCCCTGATTATGAAAGATGACTTTATAAATATTCTGTTTTGACATTACTTTTGTTTACACCTGTTTGAATGTTACATGGGTTGAAAAGCGGCGCATGATAGCATAAATCGGTTTGATAACTATGGATGATATATTAATCCACCCCCCGGACCGAGTGGCAAACCGGTCTTAATCCATATGATTAACAACAATAACCAGACGATTAAAAAGGCAATAGTGTAGGGCAACATCATCGCGACTACCGTGCCGAGACCGGACCCACGCACGTATTTTTTAACTTCCATGAGGATAATGATCATATACGGATTCATCGGTGTTATGACATTACTGACTGAATCGCCCACCCGGTAGGCGGCCTGGGTCAGTTCAGGGCTGATCCCGATTTGCATTAACATGGGCACAAATACCGGGGCAAAAAATGCATATTTTGCCGATGATGAGCCAATCAGAAGATTGATCACAACCACCATCAAAACAAAGCAGCTTAATAAGAAGGCATCTTGTATCATCAATTGTTGCAGAAATTGACCACCGGCAATCGCCAGCATTTGTCCTAATCCGGATTGGTTAAATGCGGCTATAAATTGAGCAGCGAAAAATGCCAGCACAACATAAGGCCCCAGACGTGCCATAACCTCACCCAGAATTGCAGCAACATCACGATCACTTTTGACTGAGCCCGACATAACCCCATAGACCAGTCCCGGCACAAAAAAGAGGATAAATAACAATGGCACCGTTACCTCAATCCAGCGATCAAAGCGTTTACCTTCGCCAAACAAGGGGCCGCCGCTTAGGCTAATGGCAAGATAAAAAATAATTAATAACACGGCAACAGACACGGATGAATAAATCAACGCACGTTTTTCTGTGCCATTTAATTCGGTGAAATTATTGTCCAGGTTTTGGTTGGCAACACCTTCTATCGAAGGCTCAACAAAACGTTCTGTTACAAACCAGCCAACCAGTGTTAACAGGATTGTCGATGCAATCATGAACCACCAATTACCAGTAACGGCAACCTGGTAATCAGCATCAATAATTTGCGCGCCCGACTGAGTAAAACCTGCCAATAATGGATCGAGGGCAGTGATAAACAGGTTTGCGCTGAAACCTGCCGAGACTCCCGCAAATGACACAGCAATGCCTGTTAGTGGTGAACGTCCCGCTGCAATATAAAGTGCCGCCGCTATTGGAATAAGCACAACATAGCCAGCATCCAGTGCTATCGATGAGATGATGCCTAAAAACATGGTGGCTGGGCTTAATAGACGATGATGCACGTGCGTAATAGAAAAATGTAGCAAGGCCGGTAGAAATCCGGTTTTTTCCGCTAGCCCTATGCCTAACATGCCCACCAGTACGATACCTAAGGGAGGGAAGCGGATAAAATTATCGACCATTGTTGACAACAGCCACCAACTTCCATCACTTGAGATCAAATTAAAAGCAACAATAGTATTGCCTTGCGGATCGACCACACTCCAGTTTAGAGAGGCAATAATTGCAGAAAGCACAAACACCACGATGGTGCCGGCAACAAACAAGGTTGCCGGATCCGGCAGTTTATTGCCTGTATTTTCGATGAATCTTAGCAGTTTCATGGTTTTATAATATTACTGATAAATTGATTTAATCCGTCACTGTATTTTTTACCGCTCAGAATAAAACCTTCATTATGACCACCATTAATATCCATGAATGTTTTTTGAGTAGTCTTTTCTTTTACCGCTTCAGTAAATAATTGCTCAGCATGACTGTACGGAATAATTTCATCATCTTTGCTATGGATAATTAATATGGGTGCTTTTATATTTTGTATTCGGTCTATTGATGCATACTTTATTCGAGCCAGCATACTGGTGGGAAGATAAGGGTAATAATAGTTACCCATGTCTGCAACGGAGGTAAAACTTGACTCCATGATCAAGCCCGCGGGAGTATATTTTTCTGCCAGCCAGCTAGCGATAGCGCCACCTAATGAACGACCAAACAGAATAATCTGATCCTGGTTTAGCTTTCTTTCTTTAATCAAGTAATGCCATGCGGTCTCAGCATCAATATATGTACCTTGTTCCGATGGTTCGCCAGTGCTTTTGCCATAACCACGATAATCAATAATTAAAATTGACAGCCCAAGATCATGGAAAATCTGGATGCTATCGAGTCGATGAGAAATGTTTCCTGCATTGCCATGCAGGAATAGTAGATTTGCTCTTGCTGCTGGATGTGGAACCCACCATGCATTAATTGCTACGCCATCACTTGTCGTAAGTACCAATTCCTCATAATCAAGAGCAAGCAATGCAGGTGTGGCTTCAATCTCCCGATGTGGATGAAATATTAATTTGGGTTGGAACAAATAGATGAGAACGGCTAACAGTAGCCATGACGTGATAACAATAAACAGTATCGATTGGAACACACGCTTTATTATGGCGTTCACATTAAATCTGTTATTGGATATGGAGTGTCATAAACAAATCTTTATGCTGGCCGTAATTAACTAGATGAAATGGTTTTCCAGATTTTCCTCAAGAATTTGCAAATTACGCCTGGCATCATGCAACCATGGATGAATTTCTAATGCTGCCTTAAAGTCAAGTAAGGCTGATTGCCAGCGGCTCAATTTTAAGTAACACAAGCCTCGGCCTGAAATAGCACCAAAGTGGCGTGGCTCGCGTTTTAGCGTTTCTTCTATCCCTTTTAATGAGGCATCAATATCACCCAACATATAATCAACAGTAGCTAATTTATTCCAGCCTTCAGCATAATCCGGAGAAAGCTTTGTGATTTCTGTAAAAATAACACGACCACTCGTCAGGTTGCCGCTTCCAACCTGTTTGATACCTTCAGCCATCAGTTTATTAATAGCTTCATCATTTGATTCCAGCCAAATTGTCCATATTTGGTCAGCTATTGGTTGAGCAACATAAGCATTCTGAGCAAGCTTTAATTCACTAAACAATTTCTCCAGGTCTGGATCAGTTTGATCGGCATAAAGAGGTGTTGCCAGCGTCAGCGTGAACAAGAAAATAAGTTTAGTCAGGGTATTAGTCATGTTTTTAATCCAATGCAATCTTAATCATTAATAATACCTACTAAACATCTAAAACACTAAAATTTAGTCTAAACAATGATTTATTTCACTTTATCCAGATATGCTTCAGCGTCCAGAGCCGCCATACAGCCACTGCCTGCAGAAGTAATTGCTTGTCTATAAACATGATCCGCGACATCGCCGGCGGCAAAAACACCTGGAATGCTAGTCGATGTTGCCTGGCCTTCAAGTCCACTTTTAACCTTGATGTAACCATTATTCATGTCTAATTGACCATCGAATATTTGCGTATTCGGTTTATGCCCGATTGCAATAAAGACACCTTTGAGATCAATGTTCCTGGTTTCATCGCTTTTTGTACTCTTTATTCTCATGCCGGTTACACCTTGCTCGTCACCCAGCACTTCATCCAGTGTGTGATCCCATTCGATTGTAACGTTTCCATCTTTTGCTTTAGCAAACAGCCTATCGGCTAATATCTTTTCTGAGCGGAATTGATCGCGTCGATGTACGACAGTAACGTGATTAGCGATATTTGACAGGTATAAGGCCTCTTCAACGGCGGTATTACCACCACCGATGACAGCAACATCAGCACCACGATAAAAAAAGCCATCACACGTCGCACAGGCAGACACGCCGCGTCCCTGAAAGGCTTCTTCAGAAGGTAGACCAAGGTATTGTGCTGATGCACCCGTTGCAATGATCAGTGCGTCACAGGTATAGGTGCCATTATCACCGGTGAGTTTCAAAAGACGTTCTGTCAACTCAGCGGTGTGGATATGATCAAAAACGATTTCGGTTTCAAAACGTTCGACATGTTTGAGCATACGATCCATTAAATCAGGCCCTTGTAAGCCCTCGACATCGCCTGGCCAGTTGTCTACATCAGTGGTCGTTGTTAATTGACCACCTTGTTCCAGACCGGTAATCAATACAGGAGAAAGATTGGCGCGTGCTGCGTATAATGCCGCAGTGTATCCGGCGGGTCCTGAACCCAGGATTAATAATTTTGAATGACGTACATTACTCATGAATTTAGCGCTCCATCCAGCTTTTGCTGCCCATTTAAAAAGTGCGCTATGGTACGTTAAAGCAGTATGATCAGCAAAATTAATCGAGTCACAGAAAAACAAAATTATCCTGAGTTTTTAGTTTAAATACTTCCTTTATAAACATATAATTACAGTTAAAATTTAGTAAAAAGGATTAATGTGTCACAAGCATCACGTAAACAAAAAGCAAGTAAACCTATCTCGGATCATGTCATCACTAACGTGCGTGAGATGCTGGTTTTCGCCTCTTTAATAATCGCCATATTTTTATTTCTGGCATTAATCACCTATCACCCGGACGATCCGGGCTGGTCGCATTCAGTGACGGTGTCCGATGTACATAATAGTGCGGGTACGATAGGGGCTTGGATAGCAGACATCATGCTTTATGTGTTTGGTTATTTCGGCTATCTAATACCAGTTATGTTTCTCATCAGCGGTTGGCGATTATTTCAATTGCGGCGTAAAAAAGAACCCTTTAACCAGCTCTTGTTTACCATTCATGGCGTTGGCATCGTGCTCGGTCTAATCGGTGGTTGCGGTATTGCCTGGATGCATTTTTATGCCGGTGAAGCCCTTCCTTATGAAGTAAGAGGCGCTGGCGGAAGTGGTGCCGGCGGTATTTTGGGTGATGCTATTGGTTCACTGCTGTTAAACACGACTGGCGACATAGGCAGTACATTGCTGATGCTCGCCATGCTAATGATAGGTTTGACCTTATACACAGGCTTGTCCTGGGTTTTTATATTGGATAAAACCGGGCATTTTACTCTGAACTCTATCACTGTTTTCAAAACCCGAATTGCATCATTAAAAGATGCGGCTGAAGGCAGACGCGCACGGAAAGATCGCGAATTTCTTTTCAAACAGGAACAAGAAATAGAAGAACAACGTATACCACCCAAAATCGAACCTGTTATATCGGGAATCAAACCAAGCATTCGTGCTGTTAAGGAAAAGCAGGAAAACCTGTTTGAACCACCGTCGGAAACGGTATTACCCCCATTAAGCTTGCTTGATGACCCTGCTCCGGCAAAAGCACAATATTCAAAAGAGGCCCTGGAAGCGATATCCAGGCAAGTTGAATTAAAACTAAAGGATTTCGGCGTGACTGTTGAGGTGGTGGCAGTTCACCCCGGACCGGTTATCACACGCTTTGAACTCGATCCGGCTCCCGGCGTTAAAGGCAGTCAGATAATCAATCTGTCAAAGGATCTCGCGCGTTCATTAGCGGTAATCAGTGTCAGGGTTGTCGATGTCATACCCGGAAAACCCTATATAGGTCTGGAAATTCCTAATGAAAATCGGGAATTGGTCACGCTTGGCGAAATTCTAAACACGAAAGAATACGAAGCGATGAAATCACCAATGGTGTTAGCGTTAGGTAAAGACATCGGTGGTAAACCCATTGTGACTGATCTGGGCAAGATGCCTCATCTATTAGTTGCAGGTACAACCGGTTCGGGTAAATCGGTTGCCTTGAATGCCATGATATTGAGCCTGTTGTATAAAGCGACTGCATTAGAAGTACGAATGATCATGATCGATCCGAAGATGCTTGAATTATCGGTGTATGAAGGGATACCCAATCTCCTTGCACCAGTCGTAACCGACATGAAAGAAGCCGCTAATGCCTTGCGTTGGTGTGTTGCTGAAATGGAACGACGTTATAAATTGATGTCCGCATTAGGTGTCAGGAATATCACGGGTTATAACAAAAAGGTAAGCGACGCAATTGCCAGCGGTAAACCAATACCTGATCCAACTTATAAGCCTATCAATGAAGACGATGAAATACGTTATTTAGAAAAGCTGCCTTTCATCATTGTCATTATCGACGAATTGGCTGACATGATGATGACAGTCGGTAAGAAGGTGGAAGAATTGATTGCGCGTTTAGCACAAAAGGCGAGGGCAGCAGGAGTGCATTTAATTCTCGCGACGCAACGACCATCAGTCGATGTTATTACCGGTCTGATTAAGGCAAATGTACCGACACGTATCGCTTTTCAGGTTTCGTCAAAGATTGATTCCAGAACGATTCTGGATCAAATGGGCGCAGAACAATTATTAGGGCATGGTGATATGTTGTATTTACCGCCGGGGACAAGTTTACCTGAACGAGTGCATGGCGCATTTGTCTCAGATGAAGAGGTACATAAAGTGGTTAATGACCTGAAGTCCAGAGGCGAACCGGAATATATTGATGATATATTGCGCGGACCAGCTGAAGGTGGCGCTGATGCAATACCGGGGCTTGATGTCCCACGCGATGACATGGACCCACTTTATGACGAAGCGGTGCGGATAGTGACTGAAACTCGCAAGGCATCGATATCCTATATTCAACGCAGATTAAAAGTTGGGTATAACCGTGCAGCCAGAATTGTTGAAGAAATGGAAAATAGTGGTTTGGTTGGACCACTTGAATCAAATGGCAGCCGTGAAGTACTGGCCGGGCCACCACCATCGATAGACTAACTTAAAAGGTGAACTGTGAAACAACAAATTAGTAAGAAGACCATAAATCTTTGCCTGGCGATCATCGCTTCAATAGCAACGTTTAATGTTATTGCTGTAGAACGTGTTGATCCACTGAAAATGTTTCTGAGTGAATTTGATTCAATGCAAGCAAACTTTAGCCAAACACTTTTAAATGAGAATGGCGAACAACTCGAAAAAACATCCGGGACTTTATATCTGCAACAACCCGGCAAGTTTCATTGGCAGTATAAAGAACCTTATGTACAGGAAATAATTTCGAATGGCGAAGTTTTGTGGATTTACGATGAGGATCTGGAACAACTAACAATAAGAAATATTGATAGAGATACAATTGAAAAAACACCGGCAGCAATAATCCTCGGTGATTCAAGACTGGAAAAACATTTTGTGCAAGTCGATATGGGCAATATCGATGGTTTTGATTGGATAGAGTTAACACCGCGTGATCTTGAAGCACAGTATAAAAACATACGTATTGGTTTCGATCGTAGACGTTTAGGCATGATGATCATCGCTGATAATCTCGGTCAAACAACACGCATAGACTTTAATGAAGTAAACAAAAACACTGCACTGTCATCAAAATTATTTGAGTTTGAAATCCCGGATGATGTTGATGTGATTGATGAAAGACAAGTTGAGACCGATGGCTCTGAATAAGTCTATTCATTAGCAGGAATGTTATAATCTGCACCTTTAATTATCTTCTCTATAAAACTACTACGCGTAGATAATAGAAATCATCGGGACATGACAAAAAATACAGATTATCGCCCACTTGCAGA
>JBFIJV010000074.1:0-8010 GCA_041600575.1 Gammaproteobacteria bacterium
GCACGTATCGATGCCAAAAATGCGGACGCGCTCGGTTTTGAAGTTGAAGAGCAAGTTGATGAAAGCGTTGAAAAAGAACTGACTGGTGATGGCAGCGTTGATGAAGATCTGGTGTGGGATCAGCTTAGAACATGCTATGACCCGGAAATACCAATCAATATTGTTGAGCTGGGACTTATCTATGAATGTAATATCACACCGCTCGGCGCAGACGGTAATCAAGTCGATATCGTAATGACGTTGACGGCTGCCGGATGTGGCATGGGTGAGTTCCTGGCTGAAGATGTTCGTTCAAAAATATTAACATTACCGAATGTCACCCGCGTCAATGTCAGTGTGACCTTTGAGCCGCCCTGGAGTCAGGAAATGATGTCGGAGGCAGCTCGCTTAGAAACGGGGATGTATTAATAAGTACTAGAGTGAGAGATAAATTTTTCGTTTGTCTCTTCAACTTTAATATTTCACATTTTATTTTTCCTCAGGATACCGTCTAAATAAATTTAACATACTGGATAAAACTATAGTTACTCGAGGAAGTATTGAATGGCAGGTTGGTTTAATGTGGCACCGGAAGGAGAACTCTTGCCGGGACAAGCAAAGTTAGTTGATGTCGATAATGTCATGATCGCTGTCTTTAATCTGGATGGTGAATACCATGCCATTGAAGATGTGTGTACTCATGATGGTTCTCCTATGCTCGGCTGTGGTCTCGAACCAGAACAGGTTATTGATGGTGCCGAGATCATATGTCCGCGTCACGGCGCACGCTTTTGCGTCAAGACCGGGAATGCCCTGACCCCGCCCGCCTACGAACCTACCACGACCTTTCCAGTAAGGGTCGAAAACGGAATGATTCAAGTCACGGACGATCGCTGGGATTAAAACTGCAACTAAAAAACCTACTACTGCGTTTATTAGTTAACTTTTCAGCTAGATTGCTGCTTTTTATACAAAATTAACGTCACTGACAGTTTTGTCCTGAGTGCCGTAACACGTATAATCGCGCGACTTTAGAAACTTAATAATAAAAATTGCCCAAGGAGATTTGGTTGCATGGCACTTGAAAAAACACTAGCAATAATAAAACCCGATGCGGTTGCTTCACATTTCACCGGGAAAATACTGGCACTTATAGAAGACAACGGACTGCGTATTATCGCAGCAAAAATGTTACATTTATCGAAAGAAATGGCCGATGCACTTTATGAAGAACATAAAGAGCGTTCATTTTACCCTGCATTACAGGAATTTATGACCTCTGGTCCGGTATTGGTAGCCATACTGGAAGGCGAAAACGCCGTTGCTGTATTGCGTAAGATTATGGGCGCGACTGTGCCTAAAGAAGCTGCCATAGGCACTATTCGTAATCTCTATGCTGAACATGAGTTTACCGGTGGTGTACTTGAAAATGCCATCCATGGTTCAGACAGTGTTGAAAGTGCTCAAAGGGAAATTGACTTTTTCTTTAAACCTGATGAGATATACACAAGAACACGCTGAAAAATATGACTGAAAAAACCAATCTACTTGATTATGATCGAAAATCCCTGGAAGCTTTTTTCAGTGCGATTGGTGACAAGTCGTTTCGCGCGCAACAAGTCTTAAAATGGATATATCATCATGGTGTTATCGATTTTCAATCGATGACAAACCTGAGTAAGAGTTTACGTAGTAACCTGGAAGAAAATGCAACCATCAAGCTACCAGAGATTGTTACAGAGCAAATATCTGAAGACGGCACGCGTAAATGGTTGATCAAGGTCGATGATAAAAATTCAGTTGAGGCAGTTTTTATCCCGGAAAACGATCGCGGCACTTTATGTATATCTTCTCAAGTCGGATGCCCGTTGGATTGCAAATTTTGCTCTACCGGACAACAGGGTTTTAATCGAAACCTTAGTGCCAGTGAAATTATTGGTCAGGTCTGGATAGCTAACCAGGCACTCGGATATTTTAAAGGCGACAAACGTATTATTACGAATATCGTTTTTATGGGCATGGGTGAGCCATTGCTCAACTATGACAATGTGCTGAAATCAATTAATCTATTAACCGACGACCTTGGATTTGGTTTGGCGCGTCGCCGGGTGACGGTGAGTACTTCTGGCATTATCCCGGAAATCGACCGCTTGAAAGAAGATACCAATGTGAGTCTCGCCATTTCTTTGCATGCCAGTAACAACGAACTGCGTAATAATATTGTACCGATAAACCGATCCTACCCAATGGTCGATCTATTAGCTGCATGCAAGCGCTATTCTGAAGGAAGAGGTGATGAAACAGTTACTATAGAATACGTTATGCTAAATGGAATCAACGATAGCCTGCAAGATGCGCGTGCGCTTGTGAAATGCTTACAAGACTTTCCCGCGAAAGTTAATTTGATCCCATTTAACAAATTTCCGGGCACGAATTATACTTGCTCGAATGTTGATACTATTAATGCATTCAGAGACGTTTTGATTAAATCAGGAATAGTAACTATTACGCGTAAGACGCGCGGCGATGATATTGATGCGGCCTGCGGACAACTTGCAGGTAAAGTAGCAGCGAAAGCGGCCAGACATCAAAAAAACCAGGCAGGGCTGATCTAATGCTTACACCCTTATTAAAACAAAAGTTTATTATCATCCTGATAGTATTTATCGCACTCACTGGCTGTAATCAGGTCGGGCCGTCTAATCAGAACATACGCGCATCACAAACCACCAATGAAGTGGCAGCCGCTAATCTTGATCTTGGCATTGAGTACATGAAACAGGGTGCTTATGAAAATGCATTAAAAAATCTGGAAAAGGCGCGGCAGGCTGATCCGGGTTATGCACCAACCTATAATGTACTTGGTTTGCTCTACCAACGACTTGGTGATAGCAAAAAAGCCGAGGAAAATTTTAAACGCGCACTCAGCTTAAACAATAATGATTCATCAACGCTTAATAATTATGGTAGTTTCCTGTGCCAGCAAAACAGAATTGATGAAGCGGAAAAAACATTCTTAAGAGCTACGGCAAACCCGTTGTACGAAACGCCTGAAATCGCTGTAACAAATGCAGGACTATGTCTTTATAACAACCAGAGAGAGAATGATGCTGAAAAATATTTTCGACAGGCGCTGGAATTAAATCCGCAGATGCCCCAGGCATTGTTGAAAATGTGTGAGATATCATTCAATAAACCAAATTACTTATCTGCCAGAGCCTACTTACAACGCTACCAGCAAGTTGCTCGACATACTTCGAAAAGTCTTTGGTTGGGAATACAGATTGAACAAGCGCTTGGTGATAAAGATGCTGTATCCAGCTACGTGTTATTATTGAAAAATAAATTTCCAGACTCAAAGGAAACGACGCTATTAAATGAATCAAGGATTCAATGATGACCGAGACTGATAATAACCCGGACTCATACGAGACACCCGGACTGATACTACGCTCAGAACGTGAGAAGCAAGGCCTATCGTCGCAGGAAATAGCAAACCGTATACATCTGGATATAAAGATAGTTGAGTCAATAGAACAAGATAGCGATGAAGGTATGCCTGCTGCAACCTACGTAAAAGGCTATCTTCGAAGTTATGCCAAGATTGTCGGCGCTGATGCTGATCATATTATTAATCTATACAACTCTGGTTCACCCCAATTACCACCTGAAATACTGCCAGAAGTAAAACCACCAACACAAGTCAGTAGTAGTGATAAGCCGGTTAAAGCATTTACTTATCTAATTACACTGGGTCTGGTGTTGTTATTACTCATCTGGTATCAAAGTAATTATGTTGTCGAGACAACAACAATTATTGAACCGGAAAACTATAATACAGAAACCAGTATTAATGGCGTTGATATTACATACGATATTGTTCAACACCCGGCTTCATGGCAGTCGCCAAAAAGTACTCCTGCAGAAAAACCAGCAATCGAGACTTCACCCGAATCTATTAATCAGAGTGATAGGCTCGAACTACAACCTGATGACGGGGAACAAACGCTTGGCATAATTTCCATCGATGGTATTGAAAGAAAAATTTCTGGCTCAAGCATAGGGACAGGCCCGGACAAAATTGAATTAACATTATCGCGAGATTCATGGATAGAAATAGATGATGCCAATGATACAAAGCTGTTTAATGATCTCGCACTGGGCGGTGAGCAATATTCCATAAATGGAACCGCTCCATTTGAAGTTTTGTTTGGCTTTTCACCGGGCGTGACGATTAAATACAATGGTGAACTCTTCAACCACTCGCGCTATTCCAGCAACGGCATTGCCCGATTCAAATTACCTGAATAATAATTTGTGTTGTCCAGAAAACGATACCACTTCTATTCTGTTAAACTGCGTATTTTTCTGAAAGCAATCCTGGAGACTTTTTGATGGCTAAGATACAAGCGATTCGTGGTATGCATGACATTCTCATGCATGACACTCCGCACTGGCAGTACCTCGAAGAGTCTATCAAAACACTTCTAACTCAATATGCCTATCAGGAAATTCGTCTACCGATAGTCGAAAAAACGGAATTATTTAAACGTTCCATTGGCGACAATACCGATATTGTTTCGAAGGAAATGTATAGCTTCGATGACCGAAATGAAACCAGTCTGACTTTAAGACCCGAAGGCACAGCCGGATGTGTCCGTGCAGGCATTGAACATGGTTTGTTTCATAATCAAACTCAACGACTCTGGTATATCGGCCCCATGTTTCGACATGAGCGACCACAAAAAGGACGACAACGACAATTCCATCAAATAGGTGTAGAGGCATTTGGCTTTAACGGCCCTGATATAGACGCCGAACAAATATTAATGTGTGCACGGCTATGGAAAATTCTAAAGCTGACGGATATTCGACTCGAGATAAACTCGCTTGGGACCAGTGAATCACGTGCCAACTATAGAAAGGTACTGGTTGATTATTTCTCATCGCATAAAGACCAACTTGATGATGACAGCCTGGTCCGACTGGAACAAAACCCGTTAAGAATTCTGGATAGTAAAAACCCGGCGATGCAGGCCTTAATTAGCGCGTCACCAACACTGGATGAATATCTCGATACTGAATCTGCTGAGCACTTCGCTGGTCTGAAACAAATACTGGATGGCGCTGGTATCGAATATACAATTAACCCGCGTCTCGTCAGGGGTCTGGATTATTATGGAAAGACCGTGTTCGAATGGATCACCGATCAACTTGGCGCACAAGGTACCGTTTGTGCCGGTGGGCGTTATGACGGACTGGTAGAACATCACGGCGCAACAGCCACTCCAGCCGTTGGTTTTGCAATGGGTCTTGAGCGCTTACTGGCGTTGACTGATTTTAGTCGGATGCCGGATACGCAATCGCCACATGCCTATTTATTATTGTCTGGCGATCTGGCGACGGAACGTGGCATGTTATTGGCGGAACAATTACGCGACCAATTACCTGAACTCAGGATCCTGTGTCATTGTGGTGGTGGCAGTTTGAAAAGCCAATTTAAAAAGGCCGATAAGTCCGGGGCACAAATTGCGCTGGTTTTGGGCGAAGATGAACTGGCTCAAAATGAGATAACCATTAAGTTTTTACGCTCGGATGTCCCGCAAACTGTGGTCAAATGGACGGAAATAGCGGATTTCCTTGGCAGAACCCTCTCTATAAGGACAAATTCCAGCAAATAAGTGTCTCTTAACACTAAACAAACGCAAAACCCACGTTATAATGTGCGCCCTCTTTGAGGCTAACCCCACATACCAAGCAATTTTTAAGTACTCCCGGGAGATTCGAGCAGTGGATGTCTACAAAACAGAAGAAGAACAAGTCGAGGCCATTAAAAAATGGTGGCAAGAAAATGGTAAATCAATCATTGCCGGTGTTGTAATAGGTATTAGCGCAATCTTCGGCTGGCGAGCCTATGATAATCACACAGCAATCCAGGCTGAAGCAGCTTCAACCCTCTACGAACAAATGATCGGTGCTGCGCGCGAAAATGATAATCAAAATATTGAAGTTTACGCGAACCGTATCATTGGTGATTACAAGTCCAGCACCTATGCTGTATTCGCCACATTGATGTTAGCGAAACTTACAGCTGAAGCAGGCGATCTCGAACAAGCTGAAACTCACTTACGCTGGGTACTAAAAAATAATGATCAGGCTGAAATTGAGCATATTGCCCGATTGCGTTTGGCTCGGGTTTTAATTGCTGAGGACAAACTTGACGAAGCAGCAAACACATTAGACGTGAGTAAAACCGGTGCATTTATAGCGCGCTATGAAGAATTGCGCGGAGACATTTATGCAAAGCAGGGAAAAGCTGAGGAAGCACGACAAGCCTATGAAAAATCTCTCGTAAACAGCCAGGCCTCAGCAGAGGCGCAAGCGATTTTACAAATGAAACTCGAAAATTTAGGTAGAAGTTAATTTGTTTATACATTTCCGTGCCCTCGCATTATTCATTGTTTTATCTTTACTGGCTGGTTGTGGTGCCGGTGATGCAATCAAAAAAATTATGGGGGGTGCTAACGACAATGCCGAACCACCAACCCCTCTGGTTGATATCGTTGCAACCGCCGAACTAAAGAAGGTTTGGTCACAAAATATCGTCAAAGGTACTGATGAGTTATTCATCAAACTTGCCCCTGTCATTTTGGATGATCGAATTTTTATCGCCGATACCCGTGGTGATGTCGCCGCCCTGCATGCCGATACAGGCAAAAAAGTCTGGCGTATCGATACCGATTTACCTATTACAGGTGGGCCCGGCGCTGATGAAAATCTGGTTTTAGTCGGTTCCAGTGAAGGCGATGTACTTGCTCTCGCTAATGAGACAGGCGACGAAATCTGGCATACAAAGGTTTCCAGCGAAATACTGTCGTCACCTCGAGAAGCCGATGGTGTGGTGGTTATCAGAACCATAGACGGCAAAATCTTTGCACTTGATGCAACTAATGGGGATCGGCTCTGGATCTATGACCGAACTGTTCCCACTTTGACATTACGTGGAACCAGTACACCTGTGATCTCACATGGACTGGTTATTGTCGGTTTTGATGGTGGCCGCGTAACCGCGCTTGAACTAAAAGCAGGAAAATTGATCTGGGAAACCAAAGTAGCAATCTCCAGAGGCAGAAGTGAACTTGAGAGAATGGTTGATATCGATTCACAACCGTTAGTCATCGGCGACACAATCTACGTCACTACATTTCAGGCTAATGTCACAGCATTATCATTAGATAGCGGACAAGTATTATGGCAGCGCGATATATCCTCGCATTCTGAATTAGGTGCGGATGATGAAAATCTTTATTTGACCGATCAAGAGGGGAATGTCTGGGCTATAGATCGTTTCTCTGGAACATCCGTTTGGAAACAGGAAAAACTCGCACACCGAAAAGTGACTGGTCCGGCTATCCTTGGTGACAAGGTAATCGTTGGTGACTTTGAGGGGTATCTCCATTGGTTGGACAAATCAACCGGGGACCTTGCAGCACGAATTGAAGTTGAAGACGATCCCATTCTTACTAAACCAATAGTCTCAAATGATATTCTGTTCGCCTATTCCAGCGGTGGCAGGCTCGCAGCTTACACCTACACGAACAATGGTGTATCTGGCAGACCCAATAAACCTGTGGCTGAAAAAACTGTCGAAATAACAACAAAAGAAGCTGCTGAGGTAAAAGAAGAAAGTTCTTTCTTCGGAAATTTTCTGAATATATTCTCTGGCGATGACGAAGAAGAAAAAGAAGAATAATCTTTATTCGTTATTATTGATGAATTCATCAACCACTTAAACCTGCAAAAGACTATGAAACCAGTTATCGCTATCGTTGGCCGTCCCAACGTTGGCAAGTCTACGTTTTTCAATCGCTTGACCTCAAGCCGTGATGCGCTGGTAGCTGATCGTCCGGGTGTCACGCGTGATCGTCAATATGGTGTTATGCATCATAATGATCGATCGTTTTTGATCATTGATACTGGTGGCATCGGCGAAGAAGATCATGACAGCCAGGATGTGGCTAATTTGATGAC
>JBFIJV010000075.1:0-7806 GCA_041600575.1 Gammaproteobacteria bacterium
CATTTACCCAGTGCTTTAATAAATCGGCTTTGACAACCATAAAACCTGTATTAATTTCACATATGTTTTTTTGATCGTCTGTCGCATCTTTTTCTTCAACAATAGCAATGATATTTTCACTGTCATCACGAATAATACGTCCATAACCATGAGGGTTTTCAAGGTACGTCGTAAGCAAGGAAAAACCGGTGTCAGAAGCGGCATCAACTAAAACTTTAAGGCTTTCCTCTGTAATCAAAGGCACGTCACCATAAAGGATTAATACATTATCAACATCAGGAATATCAGGTAAGGCTTGTTGGACAGCGTGGCCGGTACCTAATTGTTGTTCCTGTTTAACCCAGGACACCGTGAAATCCTGTAATGAGTCGGGAACATCTTCACCACCATGACCGTAAACAATATAAATATCACGATGCGTCAAGGCCATTGCAGTGTCATACACATGCTTAAGTAAAGGTTTTCCAGCAAGCGTATGTAAAACCTTGGGTTTATCTGAATACATTCTTGTACCCTGACCCGCAGCTAAGATAACGATACAAAGACCCATTTTTTAATACCACCTCATATACATAGCATGATTTGCGTGTTTAGAAATGATTATATCCGTGCTGAGGAGCAGGATATAGGTTTGATTTAACGTGGTGAAGAATCACCACGTTAATATTTTGGTTGGATTAACGGCCTGAACGTTTACGTAAGCGTTGCAGTGTTTGTAACTGAGCGGCAGTTTCTGCTAATTGAGCTCTAGCCTTGGCATAGTCAATTGCTTCACCTTTTTCATGGAAAGCATTTTCAGCTTCTTCCTTCGCTTTAAGAATCGCAGCCTCATCCAGATCTTCCGCACGTTGTGCTGTATCTGACAGAACAGTAACAACTTTAGGCTGAACTTCCAACATACCACCGGAGACGTAAAATGCAGATTCATTACCTTCCGTATCCTGGACGCGTACTTCACCAGGGCCCATCTTGGTAACTAAAGGAGCATGTCCTGGTGCGATACCAACTTCACCTAACTCAGCAGGAGCGAATACCATATGCGCTTCACCCGAATAGATTTCGTGTTCAGCACTCACGATATCGACATGAATTGTATCTGTCATG
This sequence comes from Gammaproteobacteria bacterium, assembly GCA_041600575.1. Taxonomy (GTDB): domain Bacteria; phylum Pseudomonadota; class Gammaproteobacteria; order Eutrophobiales; family Eutrophobiaceae; genus UBA7359. Next base: position 1,105 of record JBFIJV010000075.1, read on the forward strand.
GTTTTCTCAATACCTTATAGTGTTTTCGCTTTCTCAAGCGCCTGATCGATAGTACCTACGTTATAAAACGCTTGCTCAGGAATATCATCATAGTCACCGGCAATAATTCCTTTAAAACCACGCAGGGTTTCTTTCAATGTTACAAACTCACCATCCTGTCCGGTGAATACTTTCGCAACGAAGTAAGGCTGGGTAAGAAAACGTTGTATCTTACGTGCTCGGGCAACGGCTAGTTTATCTTCTTCCGATAATTCATCCATACCCAGAATCGCAATAATATCGCGCAATTCTTTATAACGTTGCAGTGTGTTTTGTACACCGCGAGCAATATCATAATGCTCTTGCCCAACAACCAATGGGTCTAACTGACGACTGGTGGAATCCAATGGATCAATTGCAGGATACAAACCAAGCTCGGCAATCTGTCGAGAAAGTACAACAGTCGAATCCAGATGCGCAAAGGTTGTTGCAGGAGATGGATCGGTTAAATCATCCGCAGGAACATAAACGGCCTGAATCGATGTGATCGATCCGGTTTTAGTTGAGGTAATACGCTCCTGAAGTTTACCCATTTCTTCTGCCAATGTTGGTTGATAACCCACAGCAGATGGCATACGACCTAATAGTGCTGAACATTCAACACCAGCCAGAGTAAAACGATAGATATTATCAATGAATAATAATACGTCACGGCCTTCTTCACGGAATTTTTCAGCCAGTGTCAAACCAGTCAAAGCAACACGAAGACGGTTACCCGGTGGCTCGTTCATCTGACCATAAACCATAGATACTTTAGACTTTTCAAAGTCTTCTACATTAACAACACCAGATTCCTGCATTTCGTAGTAGAAGTCATTACCTTCACGAGTACGTTCGCCCACACCGGCAAATACTGAAAGGCCTGAGTGTTGTGTTGCGATGTTATTAATCAATTCCATCATGTTTACAGTCTTACCCACACCTGCACCACCAAACAAACCAACTTTACCACCCTTGGCAAACGGGATAATCAAGTCGATAACTTTAACACCGGTTTCAAGTAATTCTGTAGACGGGCTTAATTCTGTAAATTTTGGTGCGTCACGGTGGATAACCATGCGTTCATCGGTTTCAATAGGTCCGACTTCGTCGATAGGCTCACCCAATACGTTCATGATACGACCAAGAGTTTTAGTGCCAACCGGGATAGAAATAGCTTCGCCGGTGTTTCTTACTGACAATCCTCTTTGTAAGCCGTCAGTAGAACCCAAAGCAATTGTTCTAACGACTCCGTCTCCCAACTGTTGTTGGACTTCCAGGGTAGTATTTATACCTTCCCCTTCAACAATCAACGCGTCATAGATTTTTGGTATAGCATCGCTTGGAAACTCAACGTCCAATACAGCACCAATAATTTGTACGATCTTTCCAGAACTCATGGTTTTCGTTCCTCGTGTATTTTCTCTAAATATCTATTAATTAAAAATTCTGTTTTTCGTCTATACCGCAGCAGCACCAGCAACAATTTCAGAAAGCTCCTGAGTAATTGCCGCTTGTCTTGCTTTGTTATAGATCAACTGCAATTCATCAATTAAATCACCCGCATTATCAGAAGCACTCTTCATTGCAACCATACGCGCTGACATTTCACAGGCAATATTTTCAACTACGCCTGTATAAACCTGTGATTCGATGTATCTTGTTAACAATTGGTCTAACACTTCTTCAGCATCAGGCTCATACAAATAGTCCCAGTGATGCTTATAATCTTCATCTTGCATCGGCTTGCCCGGAATCAATTGTTCCAGATGAGGTTTTTGTACTATTGAGTTTACAAACTTGTTTGAAACAAGATGTAACTCATCAATGTTGCCTTCTTTAAAACCATTCAACATGATCATCACGGTACCAATCAGCTTGTCCAGACTTGGCTCATCACCAATATGTGTCACCTGACCGCTAACATTGGCACCAATTGATCCAAAAAAACCAGCCGCCTTACTACCAATAATACATAACTCAACTTCTTTGCCTTCGCCTTCCCAGGCACCAATTTGTCTCAACAACATGCGAAACATATTTGCATTCAAACCACCGCAGAGGCCACGATCTGTCGAGACGACAATTAAACCGACACGTTTGACTTCATCACGGGCAACGGTATAAGGATGTTTGTATTCAGGATTGGCATGAGCCAAATGAGAAATAACATTACGAATTTTTTCAGCATAAGGACGTGATGCATTCATGCGATCTTGTGCTTTACGCATCTTACTCGCAGCAACCATTTCCATTGCTTTAGTGATCTTCTGAGTGTTCTTTACACTCGCGATCTTGGTTCGTATTTCTTTTCCACCTGCCATTTTATATATTTAACCTATATTTAAATCTTTATCATAATTGCTTTGCACGACGTTACGAACGAAGACTAATCGAGGCAAAAAGGTTTGAAAAAGCGGAATGTACACGATAGTACATGAGCATTTTGAAAGCCTTTTTAACAAAGAGTAGTCGAGTGCAGTAGTCATGCATAGTAATTACCAGGTACCACTTTCTTTGAATTTTGCTATGGCATCTTTCAAACCGTTTTCGATATCATCATTATAATTACCTTCCGGACCAATCTTGTCCATTAAAGCAGATTGATCGCTCTTCATGTAATTATGAAGTGCCTCTTCAAATGCACCGATTTTTTCGAGTTCAATATCATCCATGAAATTATTTTCAACAGCGAAAAGACTGACACCCATCTCGGCAACATCGAGTGGTGAATATTGTTTCTGTTTCATCAATTCCATTACGCGTTGTCCACGCTGTAATTGCTTACGTGTCGCTTCATCAAGATCCGAAGCAAACTGTGCGAAAGCCGCTAATTCACGATACTGTGCCAATGCCAAACGAACACCACCACCTAGCTTCTTGATGATTTTAGTTTGAGCTGCACCACCCACGCGTGATACTGATAAACCAGCGTTAATAGCAGGACGGAAACCAGAGTTGAACAAATCACTCTCCAGAAAGATCTGACCATCTGTAATCGAGATAACATTGGTTGGAACGAAAGCTGATACATCACCGGCTTGCGTTTCAATAATTGGTAACGCGGTTAATGAACCGGTTTTACCTTTTACTTTACCGTTGGTGAGCTTCTCTACGTAATCCGCATTAATACGTGAGGCGCGTTCTAATAAACGGGAATGGAGATAAAACACATCACCAGGATACGCTTCACGACCTGGTGGACGTTTTAACAACAGTGACATTTGACGATAAGCCCAGGCTTGCTTGGTTAAATCATCATAAATAATCAGTGCATCTTCGCCTTTATCACGGAAATACTCGCCCATAGCGCAACCTGAATAAGGTGCAGCGTATTGCATAGCTGCTGATTCAGAGGCGGTAGCAGCAACTATAATCGTGTGACCCAAAGCACCATGTTCTTCAAGCTTACGTATAACAACGTTAATTGAAGATGCTTTCTGACCGATAGCCACATAGATACATTTAACACCAGTACCTTTCTGATTAATGATGGCATCGATAGCAACAGCAGTTTTACCTGTCTGGCGGTCACCAATAATTAACTCACGTTGACCACGGCCTACTGGCACCATCGCATCAATGGATTTCAAACCGGTTTGCACTGGCTGATCAACCGATTGTCTGGCAATAACGCCAGGTGCAATCTTTTCAATCGGAGAACTTTCAGTGGTGTTGATTTCACCTTTACCATCAATTGGATTACCGAGTGCATCAACGACGCGACCCAGTAATGCTTCACCAACAGGGACTTCAAGAATACGTTTGGTACATTTAACCACATCACCTTCAGAGATGTTTTCGTAACTACCTAAAATTACAGCACCTACAGAATCTCTTTCCAGATTAAGAGCCAAGCCATATGTGTTGCCCGGGAATTCAATCATTTCCCCTTGCATTACATCGCTTAAGCCGTGAATTCTGGCGACACCATCCGCAAGACTAACTACCGTACCTTCGGTACGTGCTTCGGTATCAAGATCCATTGACTGGATTTTCTTTTTAATCAGATCACTAATTTCAGTTGCACTGATAGACATAAGTCTTTCCTCTATTTAATAACTATTGCGCAAATATATTGTTTAATTCTTTTAAACGCCCTCTTAAGGAAGCATCAATAACCGAATCGCCGGCTCGAATGATGACACCACCAATCAAGTCTTCGTCTTCTTCAGTATTAACACTTATCTTCTTTCCGAGTCGTTTGGAAATCGCATCAGAGATAGTATTTACTTGACCATCATCTAATGAATAAGCAGAGATCACATCAACTTCGCTAATCCCTTCTGCAGCAGAACGTTTCAATTCAAACAGTTTAAAAATCTCGGCAACGAGACTAATGCGCTCGGCATCAACCAGTATACTGACGAAGTTTTTACCCGTTTGACTCAGTTTGTCACCACAAACATCAACAATAAACTGGCTTAGTTGCTCACTTGTTAACTTGGGATTGCTAATAACACCATGCATATGATCATCAGAAACAACCGTACTCAACAAATTCAACATATCCGACCAATCACTTAACTTCCCTTCTTCAAGGGCCTGTGCAAATGCTGCTTCCGCATAAGGTCTGGCAATTGTTGCTTTTTCTAACATCTAATCGTTCCTGTTGTGATGGCTTATAGCTGCTGGCTAACCTTTTCAAGAACGTCATTGTGAGCAGCACGATCAACTTCCTTCATCAGGATTTGTTCGGCACCCGCAATAGCCAAGGTCGCAACCTGCGCCCTCAATTCTTGTCTGGCTTTTTCTTTCTCTTGTTCAATCTCACTCAGTGCACTGTCTTTGATGCGAGAGGCTTCTGCTTTTGCATCGTCTTTCGCCTCTTCAACTATTTCATCATGGCGCTTTTGTGCCTGTGAGATAATTTTCGCTGCCTGCTCTTTGCCTTTTTCTATCTCGGCAGCAGATTTTTCCTTTGCCTCTGCAAAGTCTTTTTGACCTTGCTCAGCGGCGGCTAATCCGTCTGCAATTCGCGTTTCACGCTCTTCCATTTGTTTTAGCAACAACGGCCAAACAAACTTCATCGTGAACCAAACGAAGATAGCAAAAGTTACAAGCTGACCTAATAAGGTTGCATTAAAATTCACTTAAATCACCTTTATATCTGGATGACTGTATAAAGCCATAAACAATGATTTATTAACCAGCCTGGAGCGTGGCAATAAAAGGACTCGCCAAGGTAAACCACATACCAATACCAATACCGATCATGGTTACTGCGTCAACAAGACCTGCAACCAAAAACATTTTACCCTGGAGCATTGGAGCCAATTCAGGTTGACGCGCCGCGCCTTCCAAAAATTTACCGCCCAATAGACCAAAGCCGATTGCTGTACCAAATGCACCCATGCCCAGTACAATTAAGACACCCAATGATGTAAATGCCAAAATAGTTTCCATCTTTTCCTCCAGAGGATTTTACTTAAAAATTAAAATTAGTGATGTTCATGCGCCATTGCTAAATAAACAATAGTCAACATCATGAAAACAAACGCTTGTAATAATACGATTAATATATGAAACACCGCCCAAACGAACTGCAGGGCGCCACCAAAAAATGTGCCAATAAAGAATGGCAACGCTGAGCCTAATAAAGTGGCTATCAGTAAGAAAATAAGTTCGCCTGCGTAAAGGTTACCAAATAATCGCAGGGCTAATGAGACCGGCTTGGCTAATAGACCAATGCCTTCCAGTATGAGATTAAAAGGGATCATGTACTTGCCAAATGGCTGTAAAGCCAGCTCGCCGACAAAACCACCGACACCTTTCATTTTAATACTGTAATAGATAATCAGTATAAAAACGCCAAGCGATAGACCAAAAGTGATATTAGGATCAGTTGTTGGAACAACTTTGAAATAGAGATGCTCATTACCTGTCACGAATTGTGCAATCAGTGGCAACAAATCGACCGGAACAATATCCATGGTATTCATTAATGTGATCCAGACAAATATGGTCAATGCCAATGGACCTATCAAGGGATTCTTGACGGACATAATATCGTTAACATTTTTATTAACGAATTCGACAATCATCTCGACCAGATTAGTAAAACCGCTGGGGGCACCGCTTTGTGATTTTTTAGCAACGCGATGAAACAGAAAACAGAAAACGATACCGAGGAAAATAGACCAGCCCATAGTATCAACATTGAGTGACCAGAAACCCATATCCATGGCTTCCTGAGGACTATGCGCGAACGTCCAGCTAGAATGGTCCAGAGTATGGCCACCGGCTCTTTCGTAACCTTCAGGTAATTTACCGAATACCAGATTTTGCAAATGATGCTGGAGGTATGAATTCGATGTGAGTTCTGTTCCGGATGCCATTTAAATCATTCTCAAAAAATTTATTTATTGTTTATTTGTCAAAACCGCCAGGCCCGCCAGATTTATCAATAATACAAATCCATAACTAACGAACATTAAACCAATATTTAGTGAAGCAAACATCATTATTGGCACTGCAAATATAACGATTGTTGTGACAATCTTTATTGCCTCGCCAATAATAAACCAGGCCAATATCTTCCCGCTTGAGCTTGTTCCTGATGTTCCCAAAGAGAACATGATGAACATCATATTCGGCACAATGAAGGCCAAACCACCCAAAATCACTGAATAAGTATATTCAAGACTGGCAAACACAAAAAAAAGAAGCCCAACCAGCGTGACC
>JBFIJV010000076.1:0-7605 GCA_041600575.1 Gammaproteobacteria bacterium
ATTATCAGAGGCCAGCATCTGCAGCACCGGTGTTATCACCTTCTCCTGATATGAGATAAGCACATCTCTCATCAACCCGTCTTGATTTCCGAATTCACGGTAAAGACCGGGTTTAGAGACTTTAGCTTTCACACTAACCTCATTTAGAGATACGCCATCTACACCTTCCTTCCAATATGCTTGCATAGCTACATCCAATATGTGATCACGGTTTAGGGTTTTTGGGCGCCCCCTTGAAGCCTTGACTGAATCTGAACCCATATTTTCGTACCACCTAGTATTTTATGTTGACATGCTCAAATAGGTCTATTATAGTACCACCCGGTATTTATTTAAACAAACCTTTTGGAAGAAGAACAATGAAACTTAATTTTTTTATAATGGCAGCTTTGCTGACTGCAAGCTCCACTCAAGTGATGGCGGTCGAGACGGCGGTGAAATCACCTCTCGCAGGCTCTACTCTCTGGTTCTCTGACAAGTATACAAGCGCCTTCTACGCGGTCGAACCAGAGACCTACCAAGTGGTTATCAGCTTCGCCGCAGGTCCAAAGGACGACACGCAACCTATTCAGCATACTGTCCAACTCAACGATGGTCAGAGCTATGAGGTGTCGGTGGGAGGATACGGTGAGAACAGGCTCACAGTTACCCTGACGCTTACTCGAACCGATAACCGTATCGTGACCAATGTCACGACTAAAATCCTTGAACAAACGCTAGCTGTTCGTTGAGTCTCCCCTTCAAGATTTTATTAAACAATCTTTTTAGGAGAACAACGATTGGCTTAGAACTGATATTATCGTATCTATTGGTATTAGATTGTTGACGACTACTTGCAAATTCATTTTATAATACCAATCGGTACAAAATAAGAAATTATTCGAAGATGTTTCCTCCAAAATCAGGGATATATATAGCGTCGTTATGTCTAACCAATTCAATCAGCTCTTAAAAACCTATCAGCTTTTGCAAGCCACTGAGCAAGATATCGTGCTTGCAACTATTATTGAAACTATGGGTTCGACGTACCAAAAAGCCGGTGCGCGTATGTTGATTACAAGGGACGGTGAATTCACTGGCTTGCTTGGCGGCGGTTGTTTCGAGGCTGATCTGAGTGAGCAGGCAGAATCCGTTTTTGAAGACAAACAATCCAAAACCATCTTTTATGACATGCGTTCACCGGAAGATGAAATATGGGGGCTGGGTTTAGGCTGCAATGGTGCCGTGCGTGTTTTATTACAATACTTATCAAAAGAAAATGATTTTTCGCCTTTGAACGGTATAGCAGCTACTATCGAACAGATTCAAACCGGCGTGCTTACTACAATTTGCGAATCAAATCATAAAGATTATCCCGTAAACCAAAGTATTTTTTTTCAAGCAACAAAACAGGACGAACAATTTGTCATTACTGACGAACATGAAATACATGCGGTTGCTTCACGACGTGTATTATTACAAAACAAGCCTGAATTGGTTGAACATCATATAAATGATAAACACATAACGGTTTTCTATGATTTGATCGAACCTTCTTTGAGATTACTAGTACTAGGTGCTGGACCGGATGCTGTGCCGGTAACTCAATTTGCCAAATCATTAGGCTGGCATGTTTCGGTTGTCGATCATCGTGCCGCTTACATCAAACCGGAACGATTCCCTGATGTTGATCAATTATTAAATATTGTGCCTATTGAACTGAATGAGAGATTAGTGCTTGATCAATTTGATGCCCTCGTTGTTATGACACACAGCATTGATTATGACGAACGCTACCTAAAAATAATCGCTGACAGCCATATTCCTTATATTGGTTTACTGGGTCCTGCTAAACGACGCAATCGTTTGTTGGATACTATTGGTCAGCAGGCTGAAAAAATTAAAGGCCGTGTCTATGGTCCCACCGGACTGGATATCGGTGCAAATACACCGCAAGAAATTGCACTGTCAATCATGGCAGAGATACAAGCCGTACTTACAAACAGGGATGGCAGTCAACTTTGTCAGCAGGATCAACCCATACAGGAACGTAAGTTAGCTAATTGAATCTTAATGGATAGCGCAACAAAAAATATTTACGCGATCATTTTAGCAGCAGGTGAATCATCGCGTTTTGGTTCGCCAAAACAACTGGCTGACTGGCAAGAAAACAACCTGCTTCAACACACCATTAATATTACAGAATCATTTTTCGATAAAAATATTATTGTTGTCCTGGGCGCGAATGCTGAATTGATTCAATCCAGACTAGATAAAAGTGATGTAACGATTGAAACAAACAACGACTGGCAATCAGGTATTTCGTCTTCTATTCAAGCAGGGATAAAAGCATTACCTGATGATACAGAAGCAGTAATGATTCTATTGTGCGATCAACCCTTGCTCGAAAAATCATCTTTGAAGAAACTGATCAGCTTATGGCAACAACAAAGAAATTCTATTGTTGCGAGTGAGTATCAGGATACAGTGGGGGTACCTGCTATTTTTCCAGCAGCGTTTTTTTCACAACTTGAAGCGTTACAAGGTGATAAAGGCGCTAAACAATTATTGATATCAATGAAGAAACGACTACTGACTGTTTCAGTTCCTGAAGCAAGTATGGATATCGATACACAAAATGATTTCAACAATTTAAAAATGCAATTCAATATTTAAGGAGTTAGTTATAGTGAAATTACTAATCAACGATAAGGAATACCCACTAGATACCGATGAAAATACTCCGATATTGTGGGTTTTGAGAGATGTGCTGGGCATGACCGGCACGAAGTTCGGCTGCGGTAAAGGATTATGTGGTGCCTGCACGGTTATGCTTGATGGTAGCCCGATACGATCTTGCTCAACACCCATCAAATATGCCAAAGGCAAACATATCACCACCATTGAAGCAGTTTCTGAACAACGCGTTGGTCGTGCCATTCAAGCTGCCTGGATAGACAATAATGTGCCTCAATGTGGTTACTGTCAGTCGGGACAGATTGTTTCTGCTACTGCCCTTCTCACCTCTAACCCCAAACCTTCAGATGAGGATATCAGTAATTCGATGAGTGGCAATATCTGTCGTTGTGGCACTTATAATCGAATCAAAGATGCTATCAAACAGGCAGCAGGACAACTGGAGGTCGGTCATGAAGGATAATATCGTCAACATTAGCCGTCGTGAGTTTGTAAAAGGCTTTGCGATAAGTGGACTTGTGCTCGCAGTCGGCCTCCCTCGCTTAGCTTCTGCTGAGGAAGCGAAATATGGACGTGATGCCATGCCCCACGGATGGGTGGATAATCCATTGGCGTTCGTCTCAATTGCTGAAGATGGAACGGTGACCATCGTGGCCCATCGCTCAGAAATGGGGCAAGGTGTACGCACCAGTCTACCTATGGTTGTCGCTGATGAAATGGAAGCCGATTGGTCTCATTGTAAGGTCATACAAGCTGATGGTGATGAACAGAAATACGGTAACCAGGATACAGATGGTTCGCGCAGCATACGTCACTTCTTTATGCCGATGCGAAATGTCGGTGCCGCAGCACGCATGATGCTGGAAGCCGCTGCCGCTGCGATGTGGGCTGTACCTGTGTCTGAAGTAAAAGCCATCAATCACGAAGTCGTTCATAGATCATCCGGTCGTAAAGCGGGGTTTGGTGAACTGGCCCAAGCTGCTGCTGATTTGCCTGTTCCTGAACGAGCGAAACTGATTCATAAATCAAAGAATGACTTTAAATATATTGGCAAGTCGGCTAATAAGCTGATCGATGGACAAGATATTGCCACCGGGCAAACAGAGTATGGCATGGATGTACGACTCAAAAATATGGTTTATGCAGTGGTGGCACATCCGCCCGCTTATGGCGATACCGTTAAATCTTATGATGATACGGAAACACTTAAGGTACCCGGTGTAATTAAGACACTGACCTTACCTTCCAGCCCGCCTCCGGCTGTTTTCAATCCACTGGGTGGCGTTGTGGTGGTCGCGGAAAATACATGGGCAGCCATTCAAGGCCGTGAGAAGCTCAAGATCGAGTGGAAAGCAGGTCCGAACCGTGAATATGAGTCTGTCGCCTTTCGTGAACAGATGAAAAAAGCCGCAAACAGTAAAGGCGGAAAAGTGCTGCGCCAGTTAGGTGACAGTTATCAAGCGCTGAGCAAAGCAAGCTCTACCATTACTGCGGATTACTATATTCCACATCTGGCACAGGCGCCGATGGAGCCACCGGCTGCGGCAGCTCACTTTAAAAAGGATTCATGTGAAATATGGGCCTGTACCCAAGGACCACAAGCCGCTGTTGACAATGTTGCCAGATGGCTCGAATTAAAGCCCGAACAGGTGACGGTTCACGTAACCTTATTGGGCGGTGGTTTTGGCAGGAAGTCAAAACCTGATTATGTTGTGGAGGCTGCTCTGACGTCTAAAGCACTGGGTGGCCAGCCAGTTAAGGTCGTCTGGACACGTGAGGATGATATTCAACACGGCTATTTTCACACGGTTTCCTATGAGCATTTAGAAGCGGCCTTTGATGAAAAAGGAAAAACGCAAGCCTGGCTACATAGGACAGTAGCCCCTTCTATTTCCTCCACATTTGATGCCAGCTCGCAACACCAAATGCCAATTGAGCTGGGGATGGGTGTGGTGAATATTCCTTTTGATATTCAAAATATTCAACTGGAAAACCCGGCCGCTCAGGCTCACACGCGTATTGGCTGGTTTCGTTCAGTATCGAATATTCCTCATGCGTTTGCAGTTCAGTCTTTTATTGCGGAAATGGCGCACCAACAAAAACGCGATCACAAAGACTTTCTGTTAGAACTTATCGGTAAGCCACGAGAGATTGATCCAACAACACTCCGCGACGAGTGGAACTATGGCGAATCACCTCAGCAATACCCTCTCAATACAGGGCGTCTTCGCAATGTTATAGAGCTTGTTACAGATAAAGCTGATTGGGGTAAAAAACTGCCACAAGGACAAGGTCAGGGATTGGCCGCACATTATAGTTTTGTGACTTATGTGGCCGCGGTGGTTGAAGTAAAAATTGATAACAAGGGTAAAGTGTTCATCCCCAAAATTGATATTGCCATTGATTGTGGTCCTCAGGTGAACCCGGAGCGGGTTCGATCTCAGTTAGAAGGCGCCTGCATTATGGGGATCAGCTTAGCCATGCTAGGAGAAATTACCTTTAAAGATGGTGTGGCAGTTCAAAATAACTTCGATGGTTATCAAGTGACTCGAATGAATGACACCCCTGATGTGATAAATGTGCATATAGTGCCTGCCAATGACTATGATGCACCACTTGGTGGTGTTGGCGAGCCAGGTGTGCCGCCTATTGCACCAGCATTATGTAGTGCCATTTTTGCCGCAACCCAAAAGCGTATCCGCGAACTTCCTATTCGTGATCAATTGGAGTCCTAGATACACAACACAGACATAACTATGTTGAAACAGAAATAATAATGGGTGGCTGAAGGATATGCAGTCAGCCTGGCAACGCTACTGACGTTTTAAGTGGCCTGTTTTAGCAAAGGAAAGAGCCATTAAAATGTTTGCATGCTTAATTTCGCGTTTTTTGATTACCCATGCAATCTTGATTTGGTAAATTATAACTAATGAATACTGACCACAATAAAACGTGAGTACTAACTTAATGGAAATGCTTTGAATTAACTTAAAAGTCGGTATTATTTAGTATATAGACCAATTTTTTATTACACACAAACCAAACACTCTTCTAAGGAGACATATCGTAATGATTACTCGTAGCTTTAAAAATATACTTATACTCTTAGTCTTCTCACTCTCATATTCTAATATCGCGTTTGCCGATGGTCATGAGCTTGAACTGATGTGGGAAGTAAGTGGTTTAGCCAACCCGGAATCTGTTGTTTATGATCCAAGATTAAACTTGCTTTACGTCTCTAATGTAAATGGCGGACCAAATGACAAAGACGGTAATGGCTATATTTCTTTGGTTTCTTTGGATGGCAGAATTATCAATGAAAAATGGGTGACGGGTCTTAACGGACCAAAAGGACTCGCACTGTCTGGCACGACACTTTACACCGCGGATATCGACGAGCTTGTTGCTATCGATGTCGATCATGGCCGTATCACTGATAAATATAAAGTAGACGATGCAAAGTTCTTGAATGATGTCGCTGCAGCACCAAACGGTGATATTTATGTATCTGATATGTTAGCTAACCGTATACATGTACTATCTGGTGGTAGCTTTACCATCTGGATTGAATCTGATGAACTTGAAGCACCAAACGGTTTAGATGTAGTCGGTGATTATGTCATCCTTGGTGCCTGGGGTGTATTAACGGATGGTTTTGCAACCGCTGTTCCCGGCCACTTAAAGCGTATCTCTATTCAGGATAAATCAATTACTTCAATTGGTGACGGCTCTTCTGTTGGCAATCTAGATGGTGTTGAAGTCGATAAAGATGGCGGCTTCTATGTCACCGACTGGATGAACGGCAAACTGTTCCACATTTCAAGTACTGGTGAAGTAAAAGAATTACTTTCACTAAAACAAGGCAGTGCTGATCATGAGTTTATTATCGAAAAAGACCTGATGTTTATTCCGATGATGAATGACAACATCATGTATGCTTATAAGGTTCATCACTAATTATTCCAACCTGACAAAACAGCGCCACCGCTCGACAAAATTGTGGCGCTGTTTTAAATAATAATTTAGTCTTTGGATGGAATTTAAAAATAATATTAGCACTTTTTCATTTTTGGACTAATATCAGCTTCTGAAATTAACTCTTTAAAACAACATATACTTAGACAATTAGACAACCTGTTTACAATACTGTGCCAACCCTATACTCGGGGCTTCCTATAGCCTCATCCCTTTGAAAAAAACCATCCACTCATACAGCCATTCTCATGGACGTTGAACTACCAATTAATATTCTGGCTCAGCCAGATGAAACTACGTGTGGTCCGACTTGTTTGCATGCAGTTTATGACTATTACGGTGACCAAATGTCGTTGGACGAGGTTATTACCGAGACACAGACATTACAGGCAGGAGGAACACTTGCGGTATTTCTTGCCTGTGCAGCTTTACGGCGGGGTTATCAAGCAACAATTTATACATACAACCTTCAGGTCTTCGACCCAAGCTGGTTTGCTTCATCTGACATTGATATCTCAGAACGTCTTATTAAACAGTCTAAAGCAAAAAATGACCCTTTATTGACGTATGCTTCTTGGGGCTATCTCGAATTCCTGAAACTTGGTGGTAAGTTACGTTATGTTGATCTAACAACAGGTTTACTTCGTGGCATTATACGTCGACGCATACCTATCCTTACTGGACTCAGTTCCACTTATCTGTATCAGTCCAAGCGAGAAGTTGATGCGTATCCTCACGATGATGATATCAATGGGTACCCAGGTGGGCATTTCGTCATTCTGAGCGGCTACCATCGACATGATCGAACCGTATTGATAAATGATCCGTATGAACCGAACCCGGTCTCAGGCTCACTCACCTATGCGATTAATATTGATCGGGTGATTTGTGCCATCTTATTAGGCGTACTCACTTATGATGCAAACCTGTTAGTTATACAACCGGCTAATTCAA
>JBFIJV010000077.1:0-7597 GCA_041600575.1 Gammaproteobacteria bacterium
CAGGTTTTTCAGCAGGGGCATTCTGGTGTATAGGTGATACTTCATTGCTCTTGTCAGGAGTAGTATTACTAGTGACAGTTTCTACCTTTCTATCAGCCGAACTATTTTCAACAGGTCTAGGCGTTGTTTCAGTCTGATTATTATTTGTCGAGTTCTGGTTGTCTATTTGTGATGAATTATTCTCATTAGCTGGATTATTGCTTACCTGTTGAGCTGTCTTGTTTTCGACAACTTGAGATTCCTGCCCTGTGTTGGCTGGATTATTATTCACATTTGTATTGGCCTGATTATTCGCATCGTTGCCAGTATTTTCCTGTTTACGTCTTCGACCACCACGGCGTCCACGTCGAGATCCTGAATTTGAACTGCGTCTGGCTGTATCGGCATTATCAGCATTAGTCTCGGGATTATTATCCTTGTTTTCGCGAGGTTTTCGATTCCTTGGCTGATTTTTAGAATTTGGATTTGCGTTACGTCTTTGCTGGTTGTTTGAATTACTGTTACGTCTTTGTCTATCACGGCCAGAATCATTATTGCGGTCATTTCGTGAACGATTATTCTGACGTCGAGCATTGGTAGACTTGGCAGGTAAATCTTTCTTTTCTTCAGGTACACCAAACAGACTACCAAACAATCTTGCGATCAAACCCTTTGATTTATTTTTGATGGCAGAAACTGGCACCGGTGCTGCAGGCACAAATTGTTTAACTGCGGGCTGCTCAATAACGCCTTTTTTCTCGGCATTAATAACATCATTAACGGTGTTATTCTTATCGTCGCCCTCAAGCTTATAACTGGCCATTTGGTTTTCACTTTGCTTGGCTTCACTTAATCTGATTCGTTGAACTGAATATTGAGGGGTAACCATAGAAGAATCCGGAATCACCAGGATTTCAACATCCAGACGGTGTTGAATTTCACTGATGGGTTGTCTTTTTTCGTTCAATAGAAATGTTGCTGCATCAACAGGGACTCTAATAACAACTTTTGCGGTCATGTCCTTCATCGCTTCTTCTTCAATAATACGTAAAATTGAAAGTGCTAATGATTCAACATCGCGAATAGTCCCTTGACCATCACAACGAGGGCAGGGGATATGGCTTGATTCACCCAAAGACGGTCTGAGTCTTTGGCGTGACATTTCAAGGAGACCGAAACGAGATATTCGACCGACCTGAACACGAGCCCGATCCATTTTCAGGCTTTCTCGCATGGCATTTTCAACTTCACGCTGATTGCGTGTATTTAACATATCGATAAAATCGATGACGATCAGACCGCCAATATCACGTAAACGTAGTTGTCTTCCAATTTCTTCAGCTGCTTCCTTATTAGTGTTAAACGCCGTCTCTTCAATATCGCTGCCTTTAGTGGCTCTGGCAGAATTTATATCAATAGAAATCAATGCTTCAGTATGATCTATGATGACAGCACCACCGGAAGGCAAGCGAACTTCTCGCGAAAATGCAGTTTCAATCTGGTGTTCGATTTGATATCGGGTAAAAAGAGGGTCGCTATCCTTATACAGCTTCAGCTTTTCCAGATTATGCGGCATAACCGAACTCATAAAATCATGGCAACGCTTATGAACATCAGGGTCATCTATCCATATTTCATTGATGTCTTTTCGTAAATAGTCACGAATAGCCCGGATAATAACCTCGCTCTCCTGATATATAAGGAAAGAAGCAGGGCGTTGCTCGGCAGCAGTACTAATTGCTGCCCAAAGTTGAGAGAGGTAGTCCAGATCCCACTGTAATTCTTCAGATGATTTCCCGACGCCTGCGGTTCTTAGGATAAGTCCCATTCCTTCAGGAACAACCAGACCGCTCATAGCATCACGGGCCTCTGAACGATCACTGCCTTCAATTTGTCTGGAGACACCGCCGGCACGAGGATTATTGGGCATTAGGACGAGGTAACGACCGGCCAGACTGACAAAAGTGGTCAATGCGGCGCCTTTATTGCCGCGCTCTTCTTTTTCTATCTGGACGATAAATTCCTGACCTTCACTAATAGCATCACTGATGCTGATTCGCCCTGATCGTGGATTATCTGCTTGCTCAGGTTTGTAAAAACTACGCGCTATCTCTTTGAAAGGTAAGAAACCATGTCTTTCAGCGCCATAATCGACAAATGCGGCTTCCAGGCTTGGTTCTATTCGAACAACTCGGGCTTTGTAAATATTAGATTTTTTTTGCTCTCGACCGGCTGATTCAATATCAAGGTCGTATAATCGTTGTCCATCTACAAGTGCGACACGCACCTCTTCCGGCTGAGATGCATTTATCAGCATACGTTTCATTGTTATTATTCCTTAAGCCTCGCTCTACCATTGTTGCATAGCCACAAATGATTTTTATCAAATGTGTGCCTGCCGTTGGGAGCGCGGACACTTATTTTTGCTCATTTTGTTTGGGTTGAGCATAATTACAACCCTATGTTTGGACTATCACGTATTCGTATCTTTTCGAATACTATTTTGATTTAATCACCAAACATCACCTGTTACATAATTATGGTTTGTAATATATCCTTAGTGTTCAAGGCCTATTACGTAAAATATTCTTTTGGAATGATATTTTTAGTTTTATCATCCTGACCATTTCTATGACCAAACTTTAAAACTAATTCGCACCAGTTTTGTGCATTATACACAGACTGTGATGAGTCTAAATCTGAATGCAAAGTTTGAGCCGCTTAATATAGCAATCTTGCTGGACTACAGCAATAAAATGAGTAAAAAATGAATCAAAACCATTTAAAAAAAATCAATTCAAAACAGGTAGTTATAACATCTGATAATGCAGGCCAGCGAATTGATAATTTTCTCATGCGTTATTTTGGTCGAATTCCTAAATCTCGTGTCTATCAAATGCTGCGAAAAGGGGAAGTTAGAATCAATAGTGGCCGGATTAAACAGACTTATAAGCTAATCGAAGGAGACAGTGTACGTATTCCACCCATCTTTCTGGATGAACGTGGGGTAACGATTCCGACACGTTCGCTACAACAAAGAATAAGTGATGCCATCATTTATGAAGATGAAGGCCTTGTTGTTATTAACAAACCCGCCGGGATAGTGGTTCATAGTGGCAGTGGTCAGGTACATGGGGTTATAGAAGCATTCAGGTCCATGGGCGGTGACTATGAAAAGCTGGAATTAGTACATCGACTGGACAAGGATACGTCTGGCTGTCTGATGTTGGCTAAAAACATACCAATTCTAAGAAAATTGCATGAAGCTATGAAAAACGATGACATTGCAAAATCATATTGTGCCCTTTTAGCCGGACGCATGGCGGATAAAGAACTAACCGTTAATAGCCCTTTAACTAAGAATTCGGTCAGTTCAGGAGAACGAATTGTCAAGATCGATGAAAATGGTAAATCGGCGATTACCATTATTAGTCGCGATCAACTATTTCCATCCGCCACACTGGTTAATATAAAGTTAATAACCGGGCGTACACATCAAATCCGGGTGCATACCGCCTCTATAGAACATCCAGTGATAGGGGATATGAAATACGGTGATCGTTCAATCAATCAGGAATATAAAAAACGCGGATTAAAGCGCATGTTTTTACATGCAAAAACCCTAAGGTTTCGATCCCCGGTAAATCAACAGGAATTAATTATTGATGCGCCGCTTGAAACGAAATTGGTTAATTTCATAGAAAAGTTGAGTGACACAAAATCATGAACAGAATCGTTAAAACCTTGTCATAAACGTTAGCTTTTTAATGACCGATATTAATAGTTCAATTTAAAACCTATAATCACATTACACGCCTGCAAATATAAATAATTAACATTAAATAAGTAATATATATGACTGAAAATAAAGAAGAAAATAGTGGTAGTAAATTTGAACAATCGCTCGTAAATGAACTAGCCCGGGAAGTTCTTAGTGAACAACGCCGGAATCGACGCTGGGGTATTTTCTTCAAATTGCTACTCGCATTATATCTATTAACGTTTTTGGTTATTTATTTGTTCGAGAATACCGAAACCGGTAGTTTTAGTGTTGATAAACATACCGCTTTGATTGAAATCAATGGCGTGATCGCTGCTGATACGGAAGCGAGGGCCGATTATGTTGTGACAGGCTTGAGAAAGGCCTTTAAAGATAAAAATACCCAGGGGATTATATTGCGAATCAATAGTCCTGGCGGCAGTCCGGTGCAGGCAGGCTACATAAACGATGAAATCAAACGCCTCAGGAAGGAATATCCGGACATCCCGGTTTATGCGGTAATTAGTGACATATGTGCCTCTGGTGGTTACTACATTGCGGCAGCAGCAGATAAAATTTACGCCAATAAGGCCAGTATTGTTGGTTCTATTGGTGTCATTATGGCCGGGTTTGGATTTGTAGATGCTATCGATAAGTTAGGTATTGAGCGTCGCTTATTACATGCAGGAGAAAATAAAGGTTTTATGGACCCCTTTCAGCCACTTAAAACTGATGAAGCAACGCATGTACAAGGCTTATTAAACGAAATTCATCAACAATTTATTGATGTTGTTAAAGAAGGGCGCGGCGAGAGACTGGCGCAAGATGAAAAACTCTTTTCTGGCTTAATCTGGTCTGGACAGGAATCGATAGAACTCGGGTTAGTAGATGAACTTGCGAGTGCCAGTCAAGTTGCCCGTGATGTAATTGGTGCGGAAGATATCGTTGATTATACGAAACATGAAAATTACCTGGATCGCTTTGCCAAGCAAATGGGATCTGCGATGTTGCGAAGTTTCAATGAGACATTACGCTTACAGTAATGTCTTATGGAAGTGTGACGCCTTGTTGTCTCAACATATTGCATAGGCTTATTAGAGGTAGGCCAATCAATGCTGTTGGATCATCGCCTTCCATTTTTTCGATCAAACTGATGCCCAGTTTTTCTGACATAAAGCTACCCGCGCAGTTATAGGGTTGTTCTTTAAGCAAATATGCTTCAATTTCTGATTCTTTCAGGTTCCTGAATTTTACCCGGTAAATAATGACCTCCTTTTGCGTATTTTTTGTGCGCGCATTGATTACACAAAGTCCGGTGAAAAAAGACAATGTCTTGTTACTCATAGCCATTAACTGTAGTTTTGCCTGGTCATGATCGCCCGGTTTGCCCAATATCTTGCCTGCACATTCAAGCGCTTGATCCGAGCCAATGACAATCGCATCACTAGATTTTGCAGCAATATGTCTCGCTTTTGACTCAGCCAGGCGAAGTACATAGTCATCTATGGATTCTCCCGGTAAAGATTTTTCATCAATATCGGGAGATTCCATCGTAAAGTTTATCTGGAGACGCTCCAATAATGTTTTACGATACGGCGAAGACGAAGCAAGTATGATGTTATTCACGCTGATAATGAGCTCTTTAAAAGGATATTTTGCGCTGTATTTTGGACAAATTGTAATAAATATCAAATAAGTCAGATATTTAACAAGAATAGGCCGATATTATTTTGACACTTTAGGGGTCTATCGATAAAATTCGCCGCCTGATGCCAACTGACCAATCGCGATCTATCAATCCATTGCGTCTAGCAAAAGCCAAAGAGAGGATTGTCGGTAACGTACAACTCGCCTCATTGGCCCGCCTGAATGGGATTTTGCTGGAAAATAAGGGAAAGCTGAAATATAGCCTGACCTTTGATTATGATGAGTCGGGGGTTTGTGTCGTTGAGAGCAGTATTGAGGCTCGGTTAATACTTCAATGTCAGCGGTGTTTTGAACCGGTTGAAGTCGAGATTCAAAAAGGCTCATTGCTAGGCGTCGTAAATGATGAAGACGAATTTGATTCATTAGCGAGAGAATATGAACCCTTACAACTTAATGACAGTGTTATAACTGTCGAAGAGTTGGTTGAGGATGAATTATTGTTATCTATCCCGCTTTCTGCGCTACATCCAGTGGACAAGTGCACCGGGATAGAAGATTTAGAACGAATTAATGCAGAGGCAAAACTAAATCCGTTTTCGGGTTTGGCGGCATTAATAAAAGATAAAGATTGATCAATATTATTAGTTAAATTTTCAGGAGACTAGAACTCATGGCTGTTCAAAAAACGAAGAAATCAAGCTCAAGACGGGATATGCGTCGTTCACATGATGCCTTGTCTTCAGCAACACTATCGGTAGAACCTACTTCAGGTAAAATACATTTACGTCACAATGTTTGCCCAGATGGGTATTATCGAGGACAAAAAGTAATCAATGTAAAAGGCAACCAGGACTAATTGACCTGATTACCTATTACAATGCTTTCCAGAGATTAAGTACGTAACTCTGGATAGTCTATGTCTTCGAAATCTATAATTGCACTTGACGCAATGGGTGGTGATTACGGCCCATCCGAAATCGTGCCTGCCGCATTATTTTCGCTCAAAAAAAATGATGGCCTTCATCTGACGCTGGTTGGTAAAGAAGACCTGATCATTGAACAATTAAAAAAGCATAATGCGCTCAATCATGAACACATCAATATCGTTCATGCTCCTGAAGTAGTTGAGATGCATGAAGCGCCCTCTCAAGCTCTACGCAATAAAAAAGAATCTTCGATGAGGATCGCCATAGAACTTGTTCGTGACGGTCACGCCGGTGCCTGTGTGAGTGCCGGTAATACTGGCGCATTAATGGCAACCTCAAGATTTATTTTAAAAATGTTACCGGGCATGGATCGACCTGCCATATGTACCACTTTGCCTGGTAAGAATGGACATACACATGTCCTGGATTTAGGTGCGAACGTCGATTCAAGTTCCGAACAGTTATTTCAATTCGCTATCATGGGCGCACAATTAACCAGTGCTGTTGAGGGTAACGAGGAACCTACCATTGCACTATTAAATGTGGGTGAAGAAGACATCAAAGGTAATGACCGTGTTAAGCAAGCTGCTACCTTGTTAAGCGAAAGCCACTTAAATTATATTGGCTTTGTTGAAGGCACAGATTTATATACCGGTGATGTTGACGTGATTGTCTGTGATGGTTTTGTTGGTAATATTGCCTTAAAGGCAAGTGAAGGTTTGGCTGAATTTCTTCGCTACCACGCCACACTTCAATTTAAAAGCAGCTTATATTCCAAATTTGCCGCCCTGGTATCTATGCCAGTGCTTAGATCATTAAAACGAAAAATAGATCCAAAACAATACAATGGTGCTTCATTGCTAGGCTTAAGAGGGATTGTTATAAAAAGCCATGGTGGAGCAGACAGGGAGTCATTTGCTACTGCAATTCAAGAAGCCATCATAGAAGTAGAGCATAATGTTCCAGAAAAGATTAATGCGAAACTGGAGCAATTATTAATCGACAGGCAAAGTCTTTAATGTATTCCAAAATAACAGGTACAGGCTCATATTTGCCTGAACGTATTCTTACTAATGCTGATCTGGAATTAATGGTAGATACCTCGGACGAATGGATCCGTTCCCGCACCGGCATCGAAAAACGTCATATAGCTGCTGATGATGAAACCACCTGTGACCTCGCCGAAAAAGCGGCATTATCTGCCATAGAAGCCGCAGGCATAAAAAACGATGATATAGATTTAATCATTATCGGCACGACTACACCTGACCTTATCTTTCCCAGC
>JBFIJV010000078.1:0-7570 GCA_041600575.1 Gammaproteobacteria bacterium
GACCTTGTCTTCCACATAGAAAAGACTTGAGCCAATTACATCAAGCAATCTTGATGTATTGGATGAGCTTCTTTTGTGTCGACTGATATGTCTGGATGCCGGTGTTGAAAATTGTCGTTTCATCCATTTTGAAAAAACAATACCACAGGCGGGACAAATGTCCGAGCTTGAATTTTTACCAGCTTGACGTTCGTGATTACACTTGGGACAGGTAGTATACATAACAGGTTTATGTAATCAGTCGGTTGACCGCCCTTTGCCACAAGACCAGCAAATTTCAAATTGTCCCTCAATAATCTCATTACACTGACATTGCCAATCTTCAAACTTATCAGCAGCTGCAAGTGCGTTGTCTATCAGACGTTTGGCCATTGAATATTCTGATTCATCATTCACCCAGACTTCGGGCCAACATTCATTAAGGGGTAGTTCACCTATACCCCCGGTTAAATTCATATTTCGAAGATGGCAAACGATATCATTGGCTTCTAACAGGCTATGGATATGGCCCGCCATAATCATATTATCGCTGCTATAAACCTTTTTCATTATCTACATGGATGTAGGCGGTAGAGAATGTCTGGAACACATTCTCGAGGACACGACTGCAGGGACGCAGGAGGTAGAGCGAAGCGGGGAAGCCAGAGCCGAGGAGTCCGAAGCGGCGGTGAGTAAGGATGTAGTGTCATAATAAAAATATACTCAGGCAAACGATCGAAACAATCAGCGCGAAGATACTGAGAATAGTAATCCTGTTCAGATGAGTCATTGTGTTTTTTAATTGCGTAGCAAGAGATTCATTTTGCCGAGCAAGTTCTTCAATAAGTTTAAGCTGTTCCAGGTTGGCCTGATTATTCATGTCCAGTCGTTGATGCAATCGTTCGACCTCATTCTTTATACCATCAATCGTTTCGGGTATATCTTCATCTGATTGGCTCTCTTTACCTTGATCCCGTATTAACTTAATTAAACGTGTTGCTCCTTGAATGACAATTGGCGCCGTATTTAATATCGTATTGATTGTTCCAAGACTCATAATAGTTTTTTTAGCCACGAGTGTCGTTTAATGTTCGGGTAGCAGATGAGATTAAGAAAGTAGTATCAACGCCTACCGTTATCAAGGTAAAACCCTTGTCTTTATAAGGCAATACCGATTCAGCGCTAACACCGAAAAAACCCATTCTGACATTAGCTGCCTGACAACCCTGAATAATCTTATCGATGGCAGATTGCATCATTGGATGATTTATCTCTCCGGGTTTCCCCAGGCTAGAAGATAAGTCATAAGGACCAATTAATATTGCATCGACGCCTTTCAGACTTGCTATATCATTAATATTGTCTACTGCTTCTGAGCTTTCGGCCTGCAATATAACAGCTGTTTCTTCATTGGCATGTTCAAGGTAACGTTCAAACTCGATACCGTACTTATGTGCACGACCAATACCTATCCCTCTATCACCAGCAGGAGCATATTTGCAATGTTGAATTATCTTTTTTGCCTGTGCTGAATTATGTACTTGCGGCACAATTACACCAGCAGCACCGATATCCAGTGCTTTCTTAAGCCAGACAGTCTCGCCTTCCGGTACACGTATAACACAAGGAGTTGGAGCGGCAGCTTGTAACATGGTTTGTGCCTGTTGAGGATTAAAGGCACCGTGTTCAGCATCAATAAATAACCAGTCATAACCTACATGGGCAAGTATTTCGCATATTTCCGGTGAGGGTAAACTGACTAATGACCCGATTAAGGTTTCACCGGAACGTAAGCGGTCGGCAAAGTTTTTTGAGGTTGTCATCGTTATTTCCTCATCAATCGTTTAATCGACAATTCTCAATCAAACAATACAGGAGTTGACTGTTAAATTACAGAAGCACTTTACAGAATGATTAAATATAGTTGCTTTCTTTCAAAAGATAAAAAACCCGCAATCCTGACAGGATGCGGGTTATGTTGCTGCAGTATTTTATTAAACGACTGATTAGCTTGATGTCGTTTTATATTTATAATTTCGCCTATATGATTATTTGAACAGCTATTTTCGCCAAACAATACCTGCCTATGGTTTAATCCTTACGCGTTACAATATCACCGCGAAAGCTTTCCAAATCAGCCATTAATTCCCCGATCTCTTTATCAGGCACGTTGAATGCGTAAAACGTATGTCTACATTCAGTCATGATGATATCGAATTCACGATTACTGATATTCAGATGTGGGTGAGACTCTTTCATTGATTTACCGCGACCGAACTGGTCTGGAGTATATATTTTTGGCCCGCCGGTTCTTTCAACAACCCAGTTGGTCAGCATGACTTTAAAACCTGCCTTGCTGGACTTGTCGGAATGTATTGCGTCAAGTATAGGGTTGGCATTCAAACCTTTATTTTCATATATCTTGTCAACCAGGTGATCGACTGTCGATGCGATTGGATAGGTACCACCCAGACGTTCATAAAGACTTTTTTCTTCAGCTTTAACAGGCGTAGAAAAAAGTATCGCTACAAACACACTGGCACATATCAATGAAAAAACAGCACCGGTACTGGTAAGGATTTCTGCGAAAACAATCTTACCGTTTTTATTATTAATCAATTCACTCATTTAATATCTCCTATTTTAATAGTTATGCGAATTGTAAAATACGACATGATTTACTATGTCGTCCCCTACACTTAAATTTATGCTGGAATAACTTTATTACTCTCATTATCATTCATTGATTCGGTTAACTTGTAGAGTGAATCACGCAGATCAAAAAATTCACTGTCAGACAAACCAGTTTTACACGCGATTTGTTTTTGAATGGATGCAACTCTCTTTTCCAGTGTTTTGCCTGCTACTGTTAAAGACACATAAACCCGGCGCTCATCATTTTCACTTCGTTTGCGTGTGACCAAACCAAGATTTTCTATACGTTTTATCAGGGGTGTTAATGTGCCGGAATCAAGTTTTAACCTTACTGCGAGTTCTTTGATTGTTTGCTGGTCTCGTTCCCATAAGACCAGCAAAACCAGGTATTGAGGATAGGTAATACCTACACCATCGAGTCTCGTTCGGTAGGCGCGGGTGATGCTATGGGTTGCTGCATAAAGCGCGAAACACAACTGATTATCAAGATCCAGGTTTTTATATTTCTTTGACAATGATATGCATCCCTATTAATTTGAGTAAAAATGTTAGATCACAATTAAATTGTACGCAAGTAATTTATGCTAAAAATTTTATGACGCAATGCACCATTCAGGATGCTTGGATGTCTAGCATCCCGATGCTCGTGGGATGAAAAATAAAAGCTGCTGCTGCTGAAATTATTTTCTCGAGAAATACTTTGATATAGCTTCTGGGTTGTCGTATTAGTTTCAAACTAATGTCGTCAGTTTATGTGCTTATCTTTTTATAATGACAAAGTAAAAACAAATTTCATAACAAAGGTTTTTCCATTATTAATAATTTAATAGCTGATAGGGAATGTCATTGAATTCATAAGTTCGGTTATCAAATGTAAGACTTATAAATTTTATTTGATGCGACAATAATAGATAAAACATGAGTATGTATAAGTTAATGAGTTCTTAAAATTATCAATAAAATAATTATCCGGGTATTACATGTTAGAATCGCCCGGCGGAAATAAAATCTAAAGCGTAAATCCCATTTCAAAATAAATGGAAATTTTTCAGGTTATTTACTGTCATAACAACACAAACAAATAAGAGCATTACACTATGTCTGTCATTTCAGAAATTCAACGACTGCAGTCCTATATTGGGAAGCATATTATTGGTCAGGAACAACTGGTTAATCGTTTATTAATCGCGTTACTGGCCGATGGTCATTTACTGGTGGAAGGTGCGCCAGGACTCGCGAAGACCCGGGCGGTAAAGGTTTTAGCCGATGGGGTTGAGGGCGATTTTCACCGAATCCAATTTACCCCGGATCTGTTGCCAGCTGATTTAACCGGGACCGAAATCTATCGTCAACAAGAAGGAAGCTTTGTGTTCCAGCAAGGCCCTCTATTCCATAACCTGGTACTCGCAGACGAAATCAATCGCGCGCCGGCGAAGGTACAATCGGCGTTGCTTGAGGCAATGGCTGAAAGACAGATTACCGTTGGTAAAGAAACCTATTCTCTCCCAGGCTTATTTCTGGTGATGGCAACACAAAACCCGATCGAACAGGAAGGTACCTATCCACTACCTGAAGCTCAACTGGATCGGTTCCTGATGCATGTCACTATCGATTATCCCAATGCGGAAGAAGAACTCGATATTTTAAAACTGGCACGAATGGAAGCCAAACAATCATCAAGCCCTGAAGTGATGACACCGATAACGCAACAGGATATTTTTGCAGCTCGTGAAGAAATCTTGTCAATGTATATGGCAGAAAATGTTGAGCAGTATTTATTGCACATTGTTCTGGCCACCAGAAATGCACGCGCTTATGGCGATGATCTTAGCAACTGGTTGCAATATGGCGCGAGTCCGAGAGCAACTATCACACTGGATAGATGTGCGCGTGCCCATGCCTGGTTACAACAACGTGATTATGTTGGCCCGGAAGATGTGCAAGCAGTTGCCCACGAAGTATTACGCCATCGTTTGATCCTGAATTATGAGGCGGAAGCGGAAGGGATGACCACCGATGCCGTTATCTCTGAGCTAATAGCGCGTATCGCGGTTCCATAAAGAATGCCTGTAGTGCCTGAATTGAAACAATCTCCAGCGAATATAA
Organism: Gammaproteobacteria bacterium; assembly: GCA_041600575.1. Taxonomy (GTDB): domain Bacteria; phylum Pseudomonadota; class Gammaproteobacteria; order Eutrophobiales; family Eutrophobiaceae; genus UBA7359. Next base: position 4,741 of record JBFIJV010000078.1, read on the forward strand.
CAACTTCAGGTCTTATCGCCCTGAGCAATAAGACTCGTGGTTTATCACTTAAACCGGGCGTGATTGGTGCACTTCAATCTGGCGATTATCAATCTGCGTTTAAAGGCAGAGGGATGGAATACGATGAATCCCGGCTGTATCAAGCCGGTGATGATATTCGGAATATAGACTGGCGCGTAACAGCACGTTCCGGAAAAGCGCATACGAAACTATTTCGAGAAGAACGTGAACGTCCGGTACATCTATGGGTAGATTTTCGTGCGCCGATGTTTTTTGCCACACGCGGCAAGTTCAAATCTGTCATTGCGGCTGAGCTTGCCAGTTTATTTGCATGGACTGCACAGCGACAGGGTGATCGTGTTGGCGGTATTGTTTTTTCCGATACGGTACACCATGAATTGAAACCACAGCGTGGTAAAACGGCAGTCTTGCGATTAATCAATCATATGGTGGAACATCCAGGCTGGCAGCAAGCTGAAATTAATGAAGACCAACAACAAGGTTTATTACACTCATTAATTAATTTGCGACGCTTGGTTAAACCCGGAAGCATGGTCATTCTCCTGAGTGATTTTCGCGGCTTTGACGAGAACTGTCGTTCCCATCTGGTTCGATTAAGACAACACAACGAGGTTGTCATGGTACATATCTATGATTGGCTTGAAGAGTTCTTACCACCTGCAGGTCACTACCGCATTACTAATGGTCAACAGGAGTTAGAGATTGATACGCACAATCAAAAACTAATAACTGATTACACGACTAAATTTAAAGCACATAAAGATTTATTATTAAAGACCGCACGTTCATGCCATACAAATTATCTTTGTTGTCGTACGGAAGATAACCCCGAAATTATAATTAAAGAAGGTCTTCGTAGTCGATAATGGAAGGCACTGATCCAACGACATTACCATTGCGTGATATTCATCTACCTGATCCTGTTTCATGGTGGCCACTTGCGCCAGGCTGGTGGATATTATTATTAATCGTCATCATAACGACATTCCTGATCGTTTATTTTATTCGGCGGCGGCGCAATTACAGATTATCCGCACTCTATCTGGCGAAACAGGAATTAGTACGAATAAAAAATGCGTATGCCAGTAATCAGGATAAATCCAGGCTGGTAAAAGAATTATCAGAATTAATACGACGCTTGAGTATTAGTATTTGCCATCGGGAAGAGGCTGCTGCACTAACAGGTCAGGATTGGCTGGAATTTCTCGATCGATATGCAGACAAGGATAAATTCAATAGTGATACCGGTCGGATTTTGATTGAAGCACCCTATCAGGCCAACCCTGAGTTCAATAGCAATGACTTGATTAATTTAGTCTCGTCCTGGCTTGATTCCATTGCTAAAAATAAGAGAGGCAAGTCATGATCCACTTTGATTGGCCATGGGTTGCTGCATTATTGCCTTTACCGTTTCTTATTCGGTTCTTTTTAAAACCCACAGAGATAGTTAATGAAGCAGCTTTGCGTGTGCCTTTTCTTAAAGAATTTAGTTCACAGACAGATGATGCACATCGTATTGATGTAAAACAGCGTTTAATCTGGTTGGCTGTCATTGCCTGGTGTTGTTTAATTATTGCCGGTATGCGGCCACAATGGTTGGGTGATTTTATTGATATCCCGGTGAGTGGTCGTGATCTGATGCTGGCAGTCGATTTGTCCGGCAGCATGGAAGAGCAAGACTTCATTATAAAAGACAAGCGTGTCGATCGATTAACCGCAACAAAATATGTCGCTGGCGAATTTATTGAACGACGTATAGGTGATCGACTGGGATTGATCCTGTTTGGTGAACAGGCCTATTTACAAACACCGTTAACATTTGATCGTGTCACTGTTAAAACGTTGCTTTATGAATCAGCAATTGGACTTGCGGGTAAATCTACAGCAATAGGTGACGCGATTGGTCTGGCAGTTAAACGTTTACGTGATCAGGATGAGAAAAGTCGTGTACTCATATTATTAACCGATGGTGCTAATACTGCCGGTGAAGTAGAGCCCCTGGCAGCAGCCGATCTTGCCGCTCGTGAGAACATGAAGATTTATACTATTGGTATAGGCGCGGATGAAATGATCGTGCGTTCCATCTTCGGTTCGCGTCGGGTCAATCCTTCAGCAGATCTGGATGAGAAAACATTGCGTGCAATTGCTGATAAAACAGGCGGGCGTTATTTCCGGGCAAGAGATACGGAACAGCTGGAGCAAATATACGCATTGCTGGATGAACTTGAACCGATAGAAAAAGATGTGCAGCGATTCAGACCACAAACAGCATTATTCTATTGGCCACTGACAGTTGCATTAATCCTGATGTTTATTGTCATCATGCTGCGATATTCTTTAACGATAAACAGATTCAGGGTAAAACGTAATGCTCTCTGAATTTCATTTTATACGGCCATACTGGTTTCTTGCGTTTATCCCTTTGCTGCTTTTATTATGGTTATTGGCGAAACGTCACCTGGTTAATAAAGATTGGGAAAGCGTTTGTGATCCCGCATTATTGCCCTATATCCTGGTAGGCCGAACCGGCACAAAAAAATACACTAATATTTCATTAATTGGTATTGTAGGTTTATTAACTATCCTGGCATTGTCTGGTCCAACCTGGGAACGTTTGCCGAAACCCGTGTTTGAAAAAGAGTCTGCTCTGGTTATTGCGATGGACCTTTCTTATTCGATGTATGCCGACGATATTAAACCGAGTCGTCTGGAGCACGCACGATTTAAAATATCAGATCTGCTGGACCTCAGACGTGAAGGGCAGACTGCATTGATCGTCTATGCCGGTGATGCCTTCACCGTAACGCCA
>JBFIJV010000079.1:0-7553 GCA_041600575.1 Gammaproteobacteria bacterium
GAAACAAGCCATCAACGTAAGCGCCCACACAAATTACTTGATCAGGAATTGTTAAAGAACAGGGTTGGATACCCCCAACCGGGAAGCGGCATTATACAGATCACTTAACCTTGGTCAACAAATCTTTACACTTTTTTTACAACCATTTAAGTGATTGTTTTTTATATAAATAATTAATATTCAAAATATCAATTCATCCCTTTTGATTTCCCTCAACCTGAAGTATTAGTTGCTGAGAATTTTGACAGTTTTTTTATGACCGTTTTGTTTCGCTATACCACTTACCTTCATTCCGTTTTTGGCGGCATCGATCAATATAAAGACTAAATTAAAGTTACTTTAGCAAACTTGCGTTTGCCAACCTGCATCACGGCGCAGAGGTCCTTTTGAAATAATTGCTTACTGTCGTCAACTCGCTCACCATCGATTTTGACGGCGCCTTGTTTTACCATCCGATGCGCATCAGAGGTACTGCTCACCAAACCAGCCTCTTTAAGAATATTAGCAAAAGACATTCCTTCAGAACCCACTTTGATGTCCACCTCAGGCATATCATCCGGAATAGCGTTGTTACTGAACCGGTTAATAAAATCCGCCTGTGCGTCTGTCGCAGCTTTTTCGTCATGAAATCGAGTAATGATTTCCTCTGCTAAGATGAACTTTATATCTCTTGGATTCGCGCCTTGTTCTATTTGCTGCTTAAAGCCACTAATTTCATCCAGGGGTCTGAAGCTCAGTAATTCAAAATAACGCCACATCAATTCATCAGAAACAGACATGATCTTGCCAAACATCTCATTTGCCGACTCATTGATACCAATGTAATTACCTAGCGATTTAGACATTTTTTGAACGCCATCCAATCCTTCCAGGATCGGCATGGTTAAAACCACTTGTGGGGCTTTGCCATGAGCCTCCTGTAGTTGCCTACCGACAAGAAGATTGAATTTTTGATCGGTGCCACCCAACTCAACATCTGCGTCTAAAGCAACCGAGTCATAACCCTGAACAAGCGGATAGAGGAATTCATGAATCGCGATAGGCTGGTTTGATTTATAACGTTTGCTGAAATCATCACGCTCCAACATACGTGCCACAGTATAGTTTGATGCAAGCCTGACTATATCGGCAGCATTCATCTTGTCCATCCAGGTGGAATTAAACGCGACTTCGGTTTGTTCAGGGTCCAGAATTTTAAATATTTGCTCCTGGTATGTTTCCGAGTTCTCTTTTATTTGTTCAGGTGTTAAGGGCGGTCGTGTAGCACTTTTTCCAGATGGATCACCAATCATGCCGGTAAAATCACCAATCAGGAAAATGACCTTATGACCAAGCAACTGAAATTGTCGTAACTTATTTATGAGAACTGTATGGCCCAGGTGCAAATCAGGCGCCGTGGGGTCGAAACCAGCCTTGATTCGTAACGGTTTACCCGCCTCTAGTTTCTTCTTGAGTTCCTCTTCAAGTAAGATTTCATCGGCCCCTCTGGCTATCAAATCCAACGCTTCTTGTACCTTAGTCATGCCTTCCTCTGAGTCATTTTAAAACGCGCGTAGCTTATCATGTCATCAATTTATCCGCAGTGGGCAATTCAATCATTGACGAGGGTAAAATCAAAAGTTATTGTTATCAAAAATTACTTAGGATTAACGGTGACTTACAGAGTCTATATAATGAAAGACTATAAGACCGGGGTAGTAACGTCACACGTACGCCCGAACTGGTCATGGCTGGCTTTTCTATCCAGTATCGGTCTGGTTCTGATCTCAGCCTGGTTTATCGTAAATCTTATTGCCCAAAAGCCTGCTGAGACTTTAAATGACAGGCAAGCAAGATCTGATACTACGACTATTCAACTAAGACATGTTGTTGAGCAACTTGCCGAACCAGTGCTATTTGTTGAATCAACTCCAACTTATGAAACTTCAACTATCGACATTGAGAAAACCGAAACTGTCGACATAACTGCATTGCCAGATCCAGAAAATATTGCCATAGAAGAAGTCTTCCCAGAGCCTGTTGTGCAAGAAGAATCAAATGAACTGATACAGCAACGCGTTACTGTAAAGTCTGGAGACAGTCTGGCATTAATATTCTCAAGGCTCGGGTTAAGTCCGAGAACGCTTTACAATATTATGGCACTTGGTAAAGAAGCTGTGCGATTAAAAAAATTACGGCCAGGTCAAGTATTGAATTTTCATCTCAATGAAAATGAATTAACTGCTCTCGAATATGAAGTTGATCTCACCAATACACTTTCAATCACTAAAAATGATGGTAAATATCAAGCTGAGTTAAAACATGAAAAACTCGAACCACTGGTAAAACATGCGAAAGCTATTATAAAAGACTCCCTGTTTTTATCGGGTAAAAGAGCCGGCTTGTCAGACAATTTGATTATGCAATTGGTCTCTATCTATGGCTGGGATATAGATTTTGCACTTGATATACGTGAAGGCGATTCTTTTACATTGATCTATGAAGAACAATATAAAAATGGGATTAAGGTAAGTGATGGCCCTATCATTGCTGCTGAATTTGTTAATCGAGGTACACCATTACGAGCTGTTCGTTATACGCATGAAGATGGTCATAAAGATTATTACGCGGTGAATGGTGATGCCATGCGTAAGGCCTTCCTGAGAACACCGGTTGAATTAGCCCGGATTAGTTCGCGGTTTAATCTAAAAAGAAAGCACCCCATACTGAATAAAATAAGAGCACATAAAGGTGTTGATTATGCTGCTGCAACAGGTACACCGATCAAAGCCACTGGAGATGGTGTTGTTGCCTTGGCAGGCAGAAAGGGTGGTTATGGGAAAACCGTGATACTCAAGCATGGCGGCAAGTACAGTACGCTTTATGCGCACATGCATAAATTTGCCAGTGGTGTACGAACCGGTAAACGAGTCAAGCAAGGTCAGATCATAGGTTATGTTGGAAGAAGTGGTCTTGCTACAGGGCCTCATCTGCATTATGAATTCAGGGTTAACGGCGTTCATCGAAACCCGCTCACTGTGAAATTACCTAAAGTTGAATCAATTAACGAAAATGCCTTGCCTGAATTTTTACAGACAATAAACCCCATGATTGCTGAGTTGGATCGATTGACTGGCAGACGCGCACTCGCTGTACAAGAAACAAAGATGCTTTCAAAGCAACCAACTTCGTTAATGGAAGACGGCTAGCACTTCTAACACCTATGTACATTAGTCTATAGCATCACCATGTACTACATAGGACTCATGTCGGGGACCAGTATGGATGCAATCGATACGGCGCTGGTTGAGTTTGACAGTAAAGCAATTCTAAAAACTTACCGTGAATACCCGATAGAAAACTCTCTTCGACATCAAATAAGAATAATAAATGAGAAAAGCGATCTGGGTCACATTGCCGATCTGGATCATGAACTGGGGCATTTATTTGCAAATGCGGTAAATGATTTATTAGAAGAAGCAAAGATAACATCTGATAAAGTCATCGCTATTGGCAGTCACGGTCAGACAATATTACATAAACCTGTTGCTACTCATAAAACATCAATACAAATTTCAGATCCCAATGTTATTTGTGCAGAAACTGGCATTACGACCGTAGCCGACTTTCGAAGAATGGATATGGCCCATGGTGGACAAGGTGCGCCGCTGGCCAGTGCTTTTCATCAATATCAATTTCAACAAAAAAATAAATCTATTGTCATCCTCAATATAGGTGGCATGGCTAATTTATCTTTACTATCAAATAGTGATGTAATCGGATTCGATACTGGCCCGGGGAATGCATTACTGGATGACTGGATTCAACAAAATCAAGCTAAAGAATATGATGCGAATGGAGTATGGGCCAAACAAGGCAAATTACACAACGTGTTATTAGATGCCATGTTATCTGATGATTATTTCGCCCTACCTGCTCCCAAGAGCACCGGACGTGAGTATTTCAATATCGCCTGGTTAAACAATTATCTGAATTCAGTTGGTGCTGATATTGCCCCTGAAGACATACAGGCAACGCTATTACATTTAAGCAGCATAACAATTTGCGATGCGATAAAAACCTCATCGAAAAAAGTTGATGAGGTAATTGCCTGCGGCGGGGGTGCGTATAACGATTTTCTAATGAAAACGATACAAAACCAGTTAGGAAATATGCCTTTAGTAACAACTGAAAAGTATGGCTTAACACCTGACTGTATTGAAGCAGTAACATTCGCCTGGCTGGCAAAACAACGTATTGAAAATAAACCGGCGAATCTACCCAGTGTTACGGGCGCAAACAAGAACGTATTGCTTGGGGGAGTTTACTCTAGCTGATTCTTTTGAAAACTTTAGTGTCTGGACCCTAAACTGAGAAGGAAGAGCCACAACCGCACGTGGTTTCTGCATTTGGATTACGAATTACAAACTGCGCACCTTCCATGCCTTCAGAGTAATCGATTTCTGCTCCTGATAAATATTGAAAACTCATCGGATCGACTAATAATTTTACACCTTCATTTTCAACAACAGTGTCACCTTCAGCGACTTCTTCATCAAAGGTAAATCCATATTGAAAACCGGAACAACCTCCACCGGAAATAAATACGCGTAACTTCAACGCTTCATTGCCCTCTTCTTCGATGAGTTCTTTTACCTTACTGGCTGCTGCCTCACTAAAGATAAGTGGACTTGGTATTGCTTCTTCAACTGAACTCATAATTTTATTCCAATTTAGTAATTTATTTATTCGCCCGCTTCAAGCGGATCGCCATGACCTATTGCTAATGGTGTATCGGCTGGCTCAAGAGAATGTACCAATTTACCATTCACCTCAGCGCCAATCGCCATCTCAATAAGATTATAGTACACATTACCTGTGACTCTTGCCTTTGATGCAAGTTCCACGTGTTCGCTACCGTGTACATCGCCGATAACCACACCATTTAATACAACGTAAGGCACACTTACTTCACCCTCGATTGTTCCACATTCACTGAGTGACAGCATAGAACGACCATCATTTTCAGCCATGACATTGCCTTTTATAGTACCGTCCACATGTAATCCACCCGTAAAACGAATATCGCCTTGTACTTCGCTATGTTGTCCCACCAGCGTATCGATACGTGTTGCCTTACGCTTTTTTGATCTTCCGAGCATGCTTTACTCCTTAACTTGTATTAGCAGGCCATTCAAATATTCTCTTTAAGGTTGATTTCTGAGTGCCTTTTTGCATCAGCTCAACCACCACTCGTAATGGCGTAAATCCTTCAGGAAAGTTCAGGTTACCCTCAATTCGTTCAAAGTTCTTAAATTTTATATCACGATTGAGTTTGCTGCCTGCAGTCACTTGATCCAGAGACAAAATCTGAGACCCGGACTTATTCATTCCTTCTATAGACATGTTCATTGTTACTTCGATAACTTTATCACTTTTTGCGACATTGGTTAACACAAGCTTGAAATGATAAATACTTTCCTGCCCGGTTGCTTCGATATGAAACCCCTGTACATTAAGCCCTTTGGAGTCAGTTGTAGCAGACATGATACCTTCATAAAACTCTAACTCACCTTTTAGACGGTACACCTGATCCTGAAGCGATTCCATTTCATTTTGTAGTCTGGCCGCAGCCTGATTATCAATTTGGGCAGATCGCTCAAGTATTACAACCTGTTCCCGCAATTGCTTATTTTCCTTCTCAAGCCCCTGATTCACATCCCACAATAAACGGGTGTCTTTATTTTGAGATAACTGATGTTTGATAAAATGCCAGTGACTTAGATCCAGTAAAGTCCACGTCGCAACAGAAATTGTCACACTCAACAACACAACCGCGAGGATAATTTCCATAGGACGGTGCTTTTTTATGACCAATTTAGGCATATTGAGTCTCGCTAGGGTATAAATGCAGGAATGATCAAGCCCTTGGTTTCTTCTAAACCAAGCATAATATTCATATTCTGAATCGCCTGCCCGGCCGCGCCTTTAACCAGATTATCAATTACCGACAAGACCACTGTAGGTTGCGATTTATGTTTAGCCGGGTGTACAGAAATTCGGCATAAATTTGTCGCCCTGACTGAGACAGTGTCAGGATGAGAGCCTTCAGGCATGACATCAACAAACGGTTCGTCCGCATAATAAGCAGTATAGTGCTTTTGCATTTCCTGAGCCTGATTAACTGATTTGACATATAGCGTCGCAAAGATACCCCGATTCATTGGTACTAAATGCGGGACGAAAGTCAGATTGACGTCCGAACCAGCATTAACTTGCTTCAGCGTTTGAATAATCTCGGGCAAATGCCTGTGATTACAGACTGAATAAGCCTTAAAAGATTCAGACACTTCTGTAAATTGTGTAGCAAGTGCCGCCTTTCTCCCGGCACCGCTCACACCTGATTTGGCATCAGCAATAATATCTTCTACATCAATTAAACCGTGTTTGATTAATGGCAATAAACCCAACGTAATTGCGGTGGGATAACAACCTGGATTAGCCACCAAACTAGCGTCTTTTATCTGACTCCTGTTTAGCTCGGGCAAACCATATACGGCAATATCAAGCAATTCCGGGCAGGCATGTTTCTCCTGGTACCATTGTTCCCATGTTGATGGGTTTGTAATTCTAAAATCTGCTGATAGATCGATAATCTTACAGTTTTTATCCAGTAATTTTGGAACATAATGCATTGCTGTCGCATGTGGCGTTGCAAAAAAAACAATATCGCACGATTCGAGCTGCTTACTATCATGCTCAAGAAATTTGAGATCAATGTGTGTGCGTAAGCCAGGAAAGACATCCGCAACTGCTTTCCCTTTCTCAGAATTTGAAGTCGCTACTTTTACCTGAACTGCATCATGCGCTGACAACAATCGCAGTAACTCTATACCTGTATAGCCTGTAGCGCCAACGACACCAACATTAATCATTTTGTATACCCTAATCCGGTTATAATTTATAAAGTGTGAATCATACGTAGTGGCAGGAAAATAAAAAAGCGGCCGAAGCCGCTTGAATTCGATTTTTATTGTGATTTTATAAATTCACTGTCAAACCAGTAAATTCGGAAAAGAGATTAATGCCAGATGAAATACCTGTCAAGAGCTCGCTATAATCATTATAAAATAGTCCTGAAGCGCCAGAATTCGAGTATTAGCATGAAGTTAACTATCTGTTTTAATTAAAATAAACAGATTCATTGGGGACTATGATTGCCATCCCGTATAAATTCGGTATGTTGTTAATAATACGATAAGCGAGAAATACCATTATGGATACAATTCACTATATAGCCCTTAGTATGGGCACGGCCTGGGCAAGTGGCATAAATCTCTATGCCGCAGTATTTATGCTCGGTTATCTAGGCAGTACCGGTAATGTTGCTTTACCGCCGGAATTGATGCTGGTCACTGACCCGCTAGTTATGACCGCAGCGGGATTAATGTACTGCGTTGAGTTCTTCGCGGATAAAACGCCAGGCGTCGATACTGCATGGGATAGCATTCATACATTCATTCGTATTCCACTCGGTGCCGTATTAGCAATGAGTGCGGTAGGTGATACAACAC
>JBFIJV010000080.1:0-7542 GCA_041600575.1 Gammaproteobacteria bacterium
CAGCTCCACAAAGCCGGGAAAAGCACAGCGAATGGCAATAACCAAACCAGATACCAGGCGTTTACAACCGGGGCAATTAACAGGAACACACCAAACACAATATCGCCACGCGGCATTTTCCAGCTGGCCTGTTTATGGTGTTGCCAAAACACCCCGGCATAAATAACGAGGAACACTGCACCGAGCATCAACTTTACCGATTGCGGGTCAAACCATTGTCGCAACAACGCATAGATTGAACTATTAAACTGCCAATCACGCGCAAAAACCAGCAACCCGGCCATGTCAGACTCTCCCTGGAGAAGGAAAGGTAAATACAATGCGAACAATACCAATACAAATAATGCCCAGTAACGAAACGAGAGTCGCCATAAAACGAATGGCACCATCAACAAGGCAAATACCTTGGCACCCACACTCAAAGCCAACATACTCACTGCCATAGCAAATTGCTGCCGTTGACGACAATATAAAGCAAGCACCATCAACATGGCGCCAAGCCCATCAGGATGTGCTGTAAAAGCCAACTCCTTGATAACCAGCGGTGACCAGGCATAGAGTAAAGCCCAACGAGCGCTGGCCAACCTCAATAACAACATTATCATTGCCATATCAGCCACGGCATATAACGCCTGTAAACCTACAGCCTGAGCGGGAGCAATTAAATGTCCTAACAGAAAAGAATATTGCAGTGTCGGCCCATAAATTGTGGGAACATCAGGATAGTTAATCTGCGCCAACAAGCTATAAAACTCTGCCGGGATATTACTGCTACCAAAAAATACAGACGGCGCTATACCATAGGGAGACCCGGTTTCAAAAAAGCGATAACCATCCCATAAATATCGAAAAAAATCGTCTTCCCATAAAGGATCGCCCGTTATTCCAATCAAGCGAAAACAAGCCGCCCAAAACAATATTCGCATTGGTGTGATTGTCTTTTCATCGACACCAATAAAGACTACTAAAGTCACAAGTAGACAAATACCCAGTAAACCGTAATAGATTGTCAGAGAAAGTAATTCCGGGCGCAAAGAAAACCAGGCCAGAACGATATAGGCAACCGCACAGACCAGGCCTGATCCATCAAGCCCCCAGACTATGGAGCACCATTTTTGATCTGAATTAAACACGGTCTTCATATATTGATCTGTCTTATACAAAAAAACACATACATTGAGGTTGCAACGGCATATTGGAAACCAGCCGAAAATTACAAATCTCCATTAAATACCCATAATTTAGTGGTAAGATTTCTTAATAGAACCATTCTATAAATATGCACTCTATATAAATACACGCCAGCAGGCCATTTTCCAAAAAAACAATAACCATGCGGGAAATTCAATGAATATTAAAATCGGTGAAATTACAACAATACTGTTAGCAATAACATTTATGTTCGGTTCTTCACTAACATATGCTTCTTTTTCATACGATGAATTAACCAAAGAGGATCCGTATCATGTCGGTAAAATCACCTATCATCGTAAGCTTGCCTGCAAAAGCTGCCCTCTATCTGACACTGTCATTGATGCATCAATGTATAAATCTATCGTTGAACGTATTAATAATGATGAACAACTGACAAGCTTGTTAAATGAAAAAGAACGTGTAGCAGTTAGTCAATACCTGGAATATTTATTCACTCCTCGTTAGATACGGATTGACCTTGTGTATCAAGCCAGGCATATTGCGGCCATTATCCCTGCCAGAGACGAAGCCAAGTCGATAGGACTTGTTGTTAAAGGTCTAATCAATTTAGAAGATAGCTATAACAATCGTATCATCGACGAAATTATTGTTTGTGATAATGGGTCATCGGACAAAACGGCCACTATTGCTCGACAAGCTGGAGCAATAGTTATCATCCAAACCCGCCCCGGTTATGGCATCGCTTGTTTGACTGCCATAACAAAAACTAAAAATGCTGATATTTTATTATTTATAGATGGTGACAATGCCTTTCGTGCGCAACAAGCAATTCCCCTTTTAGACGCCGTCGCCAATGGCGCAGATCTGGCTATCGGTTCACGCAAACTGGGATGCACAAAAAAACATGCGCTGACTATTCCTCAACGATTTGGTAACTGGCTGGCCACGTATTTAATTAGATGTATATGGAATAAACGCGTGACAGACTTAGGTCCATTTCGTGCTATTTCGCAACAAGCCCTGCAACGTTTAGCCATGGAGGATGAAACCTACGGCTGGACTATCGAGATGCAAATCAAGGCCATCCAATTAAACATGACTATTTCAGAATTGCCGGTAGACACTTATTGTCGTCTTGGGCGGTCAAAAATCAGCGGCACGGTAAAAGGCACTATGGGTGCGGGGATAGGAATTTTGTCTATGATTGCGCGTCTTCGTTGGCGACAGTATAGACAGACTTCCAAACAAACTGATTATTCAGAACCACTAAAAGATCGTCCGTAGCAACTGTGATCAAACATTGATGTCCATTTCATACTATCAATCGACCTTAACTATCAGGAAAACAAAATGTATTTAAGACTAGTTTCGAAAATTAAACGTAGCGCATCGTTGGTGGCTGGCCTGATATTATTTTTCTTTATATCGTCATTGGCTGTTGCAGCCCCCGATAATACGCCGTTGGAGTTCTGGTCACCAAGTGACGAGAGTAACACCGACACAATAGATCATGCCGCCTGGCAAAACATGCTGGAACAGTATCTTGATGACAAACATCCGAGCGGCATAAATCGTTTCAACTATGCTGGCGTTAAATCTGAAGACCGCAAGATGTTGACTCAGTACCTGCTACAAATGCAACAGCTCGATCCACGCGCATATAGTCGCGCTGAACAAAAAGCCTATTGGATTAATCTCTATAATGCACTTACTGTGGAACTGATTCTGAAAAACTACCCGGTTAAATCCATTACCAAACTGGGAGAAAGTTTTTTTAGCTTTGGACCATGGGACGATAAACTGGCTGATATTCAAGGCCAGAAATTGTCACTTAATAATATTGAGCATGGAATTCTACGCGCCTATTTTAACGATAATCGCATCCACTATGCCGTCAACTGTGCCAGCATCAGTTGTCCCAATCTGTCCGCAAGTGCCTATACGTCTGCGAATACTGAACAACTACTGGAGCAAGGCGCAAGGCAATATATAAATCACCCACGTGGTGTGCATTTTGAGAAGGAAAAACTTATCGTCTCAAGTATTTATCATTGGTACAAAGACGATTTTGGTGGTAACAAAAAATCATTGATATCTGAACTTATAAAATATGCAGAGCCCACTCTGGCTAAACAATTACGTAATTATAACGGTGATATAGATCATGATTACGATTGGGCATTGAACCAACCTTGAGCGTAAATTACTGACAATCACTGAACTACTACCCACTATTAATGCCATAAAGAGAAGATGTTTTGCACAAAAAACAAATAGCCCTGATTATCAATGTCATATATGGCAGCAGGGATAGCTCAAATAATTCACGCCTCTTAAATAAGGAATAACAAAAATGAAACTTATCTCACAGATGCTCCTGTTATTTGTGCTAGTCACATTAAATGCTCCGTTAATTGCTGCAGATGAAACAACAATAGACTGGAGTTCAGCAAAAGAAGTTAAAAGTCTAATAAAAATAAAGCTCGAGCCACAAAACGGTGAGGTGACATATGGACCAAACTTTGCTCTAGCAGATAAAGCCCTTTTGAATAAATTCTCTGAAATTTATCTTAGCCGAATCGTCGATCCGGAAGATGAAGAATTTTATGTCCTGTTTATTACCGCACGCCATAATGAAACAAATTGGCTGGCATATAAGACAGCGACAAGGAAAGATGGTGCAAATTTTTCCATCGTCACATTATCAAGGAATGAAGATGTCACTAATAATAGCGTGTTATACAAATATGAAGAACGATTAGCTATTTCACTGGGGTTTATTGAATTTGCCGATTCTTCATCCATTGGACTGGATCTAATAATCAGCGGCAATAAAACTGACAATATCAAAATTCCCAGTAGTTATTTTCTGGCCATGTTAAAAACCATGTAAGCAGGCAGAATGTTAGATGTGGCTTACTCGCCCTGATGCTCGATTGCTTGTCTGGTTGCATCAACTGAATCAAGCATCATTCCTTCTACCTGTTTGGCCTTGTTAATCGTGTCAGTTTGTTCTTTCCAGACATGATCTTTCTTAATTTCTGTATCGCTATTACTCTTATCATCTGAACATCCGTATATTAAGAAACAGACAATCAACGACAAGAATATTTGAATCAAGCTACGCATATCATTACCTCTTTCTCAGTTTTCAATAACTAATTCATGTACTGGAAGAAACTGATCGCCCTGTTTCCCGAATAAACTGCCACTATCAATATCAAAATACCATCCATGTATAAATAATTTTCCAGCATCAACACGTTCTTTTATCCACGGGAAAGTCATTAAATTATCAAGCGATATTTCTATTGAAGCTTTTTCACACCTGACGCATTGGCTTTCAAAATCTTCGTCGGCATAATCATTGATCACATGTTCTCTTGCTGACTTGGCGATCTTCATCCATGGATCGATAAAACCATAATCGTGATCAAAGTGGTCGCCCTCCATCAGGCTTTTGATTCCGCCACACTGGCTATGGCCGAAAATAATAATATGTTTTACTTCAAGATGCTTTATCGCAAATTCCATTGCCGCACTAGTACCATGAGATTTACCATCGACCTCATTAACCGGCACAAGGTTTGCGACATTACGTATAACAAATATATCGCCAGGCACTGTATCCATAACCTGTGCCGGATGTACACGTGAATCACAACAGGATATGACTAAAAATTCAGGCGACTGTCCCTGCTCAAACAGACTATTATATATTTCAGGCTGTTCCTGAAAATACTTTTTATGAAATCGCTGATATCCATCAATTAACTTTTTTACATCTTGCATACTAACAATCCTCGACACTCACTTTGTGATCAGCTTGTCTCTCGCCTCTTCATATTTAGCTGCTGTATTTTTTATAACATCATCAGGCAAGCTTGGACCAGGCGCCGTTTTATCCCAATCTAATGTTTCAAGATAATCACGAATATATTGCTTATCAAAGCTTGGCGGGCTAGTCCCCACCTTGTATGACTCGACCGGCCAGAACCGTGATGAATCAGGCGTTAATACTTCGTCGATTAAAACAAGTTGATTGTTTTCGTCGATGCCAAATTCAAATTTGGTATCAGCGATGATTATATTTCTCTCCAGCGCATATTCAGCTGCTTGGTTATATATTTTTAAACTAACATCCCGTACTTGCTCGGCCAGATCCTGACCTATTAATTCAATAGTTTTACTAAAATCAATGTTTTCATCATGATCCCCGACATCAGCCTTGGTGGCTGGCGTAAAAATAGCTTCCGGTAGTTTCTCGGCCTGTTCTAATCCTGTCGGCAGACTTATTCCACAAACGGAACCTGAAGCCTGATAGTCCTTCCAGCCCGAACCGATCAAATAACCACGAATCACAGCTTCAACCGGCAATGCCTTAAGCTTTCGCACAACGATAGATCGAGGCTCTAATATCTCCAACTGATCACTTTCCTTAATGACATCCTTAACTGCTATATCAGTAAGGTGATTAGGGATAATATTCTCACAACGTTCAAACCAGAAATTGGAGACCTCCGTTAAGATTCGACCTTTGCCGGGGATCGGATCTGGCAAAATAACATCAAAAGCCGAAAGTCGATCACTGGTAACAATTAACATATATTGATCATCAATACTGTAAATGTCCCTTACTTTGCCGTTGGCAATTAGTGGCAAGCTCTTGATATGAGAGCGATAAAGCGTATCTGAATTAGGTTTCATAAACTGATTAACTGGCTTATCTTAAATAGAGACTTATTCTCCCATACTACTTCAATTTCGGCTATTGCTAGCATCTCTAAGCTCGTGTAATGTCCGCCAACCAGTAATGGCTTTCATGAATAATCCAGATGAAAAATACACAAGAAAAAATTCGTTTATTAGGGTTCAACAACCTGACCAAAACGCTCAGCTTCAACATCTATGACGTGTGTTATGCAGTAACCGAAGCTGAAGTCGAAGAATATATGGATTACATCGATGAAGAATATAATTCTGATCGTCTTACACACATCCTTGAAGATGTCGCCAATATTATCGGGGCGAACATTCTTAATATTGCAAAAGCAGATTATGAACCACTCGGTGCCAGCGTCACCATACTGATTTCAGAAGAAGCCGCCGCTATGCCTGGAGTGACTAATAGTGAATCACCCGGGCCTACACCAGAAACTCTGGTGGCTCACCTGGACAAGAGTCATCTAACCGTCCATACCTATCCAGAGTCGCATCCGGAACAGGGTCTTTGTACTTTTCGGGTCGATATTGATGTCAGCACCTGTGGCATGATCTCACCCTTGAAGGCGTTAAACTTTCTGATACATAGTTTTGAGTCAGATATTGTCATCATGGATTATCGTGTGCGTGGTTTCACGCGTGATACTTCCGGGAAAAAACATTTTATCGATCATGAGATTAATTCTATACAGAACTTTATTGACGAAGAAATCAAGGATCAATACAGAATGCTCGACGTTAATATTTATCAGGAAAACCTGTTTCATACTAAAATGATGCTAAACGAAACCGACCTGAATGATTATCTGTTTAAGGTAGACAAAAATGAATTGTCGACCAGTGATCAGGAGAGAATTGAAGAGATCATTAATCATGAGATAGAAGAAATCTTTAACGGCAAAGAAATAAAAAGAAATTAATTTACCAGCTTTCCTGTTTTACCCACAAATCACTTAACGTCACTACCTTCTTAAATACTGTTTTGCCAATCAGAACACGCATGCAAGCTATAGCGCTAAAGCATGCGTCCAATAATCTTCCCAACAACAAGTGTGTGTGTAATCAGGCAGTACTTTATATTCAAATAATCTATTTTTTTCAAAACCCTTTATAAGTCTCATTTGTGTTTTTACGGGAACAACCTTGTCTTTTTTGCCCCACAGATGTAATTGCTTAATATTTTTTAAATCATCTATAAAATCAATTGGATTTAATGACGCTTCCAGTAAAGAGACCGCATGATGTTTACTCCATGCGACATGATCAATATTCGAGGCTATCGTTATAATCTTTGACACATCATCTCTTAATGCGGCGACCAACATTGCTATTACACCGCCTCCCGAGAAACCAATAAGTTCTATTTTAGAATAATTATTACCAGCCTTGATCTTGCTCATCGCCTGATTAATAGCGCTAACAACATCTATCGAATACCTATGTGAAGACCAATACATGGAAGAACATTTTTGTAATTTGATTTTATTTAAATATTGGCATGGTCGAGCAAGGTAAAAAACATTGGGTCGCGGATCAATAGCCGCTAATTTTAAGGCAACCGGATTTTCAGGTGTTGGGTTTTCTGAAATTCTATACTTACTTTTCCAGGCATGCCCATCACCTTCAATATAAATAATTAATACGTCATTTTCTGAATTTGATTTA
>JBFIJV010000081.1:0-7539 GCA_041600575.1 Gammaproteobacteria bacterium
TATGGATTTATGTGTCATGGGTGATTGTATTATTTGGTGCCCATATTACATTTTGTTTATCTTCATTTCGTTTAAAGTATGAAGTTGAACATCGCAGTAAGACAGGCTGGACTTTTCAGGATGTTTTGCGTGTTATTGATTTTCTGTATGAGTCACAAAAAGAAGGGCGTACTGTTTCTATACCGGAATTAAGAAGAGGTGCTGTCTATTTACCTCATCATCAAATGTACGAGTTGCTTGAACACCTGCAACGGTTTAAGTGGGTTAATCAAAGCTCAATGGGAGAATGGTTGTTGTCAAAAGACATGAAGGAAACGAGCCTGTTTGATTTACATAAACTATTATCAGTCCGACTACCCTTAATTGATTCAGAGTTTGATGACAGTAAAATATCAAGGGGTCTGAAAACGCGACTTGATGATTATCAGGAGTACCTCAAACAGACACTTACTATTTCTATTGATGAGTTTCTAAAGGGTGAGAGTAGTTAGTAGATCATATAGATTTATATTTAAATATTTCGTAAGAAATGCTGGAGTCATGCAAACTCTCAGCGACAATTTTTTTACGTTTCTCACCTTGTTTTATTTCCAGTTCACGGCCTGCCATGTAGAGACCTTTTTCAGAAATTATGGATAACGTATTAGAGTTGTTGCCGTGATTAATAAGAAATGCAGGTCTAAGTTCTCGATCGGATTTGCTACCATCACAAGCGCATAGTGCAATTGGTTTAGCTGTTTCAGAAATTATTTCTAAACCAACCTTATGTATCCCCCGACTAACCATCAGCCAGCGGACTACCGCAATAGACCAACTGCTATCGTGAACATTCACCCCTGTCAGGTCTCCGACACGAATTGCTTTTTTGAGTTTATCGTCTTTGATGATGGCATAACCGCCCGTACCTTCATCAACAATTCGCCAGCTTTCGGGAATATAATTGATCTGAGATGGTGTCTCAGCCTGAGTTTCAGATATGTCAATTTCATCATCATTGGCAGTGGCGGCTATATTTCTGAAGGCATTACCATCATTTAAAAAATAATAAATAGCACCGATACCGGATACAATATTTAATTGCCCTGATTTTGCATTTCTCGGGAAATAACGTTTGGGTGGTAGTCCCCAGGCCTTTAACATGTGTGAAAGCAGGGACTTGGCGTAAAAAGGGGATAACACAATAGACTTATCAATTTGTTGGCCCATTTGCAGTAAATCAATTTGTTTCTGTATCAGGTTTTCAAGCGGGGTTGAATCGAGTAAACGATAATGGTCGTTCGCGTCTTCATGATTAAATTTCGCTAAAGGTATCGGTTTGCTATCACTTTTTAAATCGAATACAAAATATCCGGTCGTATTTGATACAGCCTGAAGCGGATGTATTTGTGTGTATTCTGCCCAGCTGTTCAGTTGTTCGTAAATCTCCCAAATTGCGCCAAAAGGTAAGTGATGTGGATCAACCAAAGAGGCCATGATGATTCGTTTGTAGGTGTGGTCTATGGTGGTGTTGATGTGTTTATTATTTGCCCCTGGAATTGCATAGACCTTTTTATGACACTCGATTGATTCAGCAAAGTCATAAATAAAATTGAGTTGTTGCCATACGTTTTTCGGGACAGGTGAATATTCCAGAAAACTGAAAACGAGAGCATGCGACAAATAATTCATCGACATGAGCATGGCCTCGACCGGAGGCCTGGTTTTTTTCCAAAGTGTCTTTTTGCTTAAGGCAGTATCAAAGGCTAATTTACAGGAAAAACTCAAAGCAACAGCTATTTGCTTCATTTGGCTAACTTGAGTTTGCATTGCGTCGATTGTTTGTAGGGTATGCTGCGCGCCTGCTTTTATTTGCGATTCGACATAATATTGATAGGGTCGGTTATAGAGTTCGATCAACTCGATTCTGGTTGAGGATTTAATGTTTGCCTTGTTGGTTGCTACCAGAGCATCATGAAGTAGCACGCTGGTTTTTTTGAAATCGATATAAGGTAATGAGTCGAGCCATTCTTCAACATAAAGCGGTCGAGTTTCAATCTCGTTGCCACTCGCGGTTTTTCTCGTTGGTAATTGATTCATAAGATTATTTTACTTTATTTATTATTCTTTAAAATAATTGGCGTACTTAATTGTTAAGTTTGCAATAAGCCTTAATAAGCAATGTATCTTCGGCAAGATTCGATCCAGATAATTGATTTAAACAACAAGTGATTGTGATGGAGTAGTCATAACGGGATTAAAATCTTGGTTTGGTATTATGAACAATTTTATCATCATTATATTAAAAGGCTATAAATATCAATAGTATAGGAATTATCTTGGTGATTCTTTTGTATTTCTTAGCTTGCTTAGAGCATGGTAATCTATAAGCAATCATTCTGATGTCGTTTAATAGTGACATGGCCCGTTTCTTTGTAATATATTGAATTGCATGAAAAAATCAATAAATTGTTTCGTGTCCGGCAGGGTTCAAGGAGTCTGTTTTCGGATGGCCACCAATCAACAGGCCAAGTTATTAGGCTTAACTGGCTGGGTCAGGAATTTGGATGATGGACGGGTTGAGGTCCTGGCGAGCGGCGAAGCTCAATTAGTAGAGCAACTCAAGGAATGGTTAAAGCATGGGCCGAGTATGGCTAAGGTCATCAAACTGGAATGTACAGAACTCGATTATCAGGAATATCCCGATTTCTCTATTCGTTGATTTTCAACTGTTCAGGCAAGCCGACCGGTTATAAATTCCAGTGCTGATGATAACCCTATGTTTTGATTGTCAGTGTCTATTCGGGCTTTGTATTCAATCTCACCAGCGTCAAGCCCACGTTCACTAAAAACGAAACGATGTGGTATACCAATTAGCTCCATATCAGCAAACATTACCCCTGGACGCTCTTGTCGGTCATCGAGAATTACATCGATGCCCGCTGCAAGTAGTGATTCATAAAAAGACATCACCGCTTCGCGCAAACGTATTGATTTATGCATGTTGATGGGGATAAGTGCTACTTGAAAAGGCGCAATTGCCAGTGGCCAGATGATGCCCTTGTCATCATGATTTTGTTCTATTGCAGCCGCAACGACACGCGATACACCAATGCCGTAACAGCCCATGGTTAAGGTAACTGATTTGCCCTGTTCATCAAGACAATTCGCTTTCATGCTAGCGCTGTATTTAGTGCCGAGTTGAAAGATATGACCCACTTCAATGCCACGCGCAAAATTTAGTTTGCCGGTACCATCGACAGCCATATCACCATCACAGACATTACGTATGTCAACAGTAGCTGAGAGTGCTATATCGCGCTCCCAATTAACACCGGTCAAATGTTTATCGTCGATATTTGCACCACAGATAAAATCGCTGATATTCCCGGCGCTATGATCAACATAAATCGGTATTGAGAGACCTACTGGCCCAATCGAACCGACATCACATCCTATCGCAGACTTGATTTCTGCGTTATCAGCAAAGCTTAATGGACTCATAACACCGTCCAGTTTTTCTGCCTTGATGGCGTTTAATTCATGGTCACCTCTTAGGACAAGGGCAACCAAACCACCATCTTCAGATTTGACGATCAAGGTTTTCAAACATTGTTCGGGCTGTACTTGTAAAAACCGACTGACCTCTTCAATGGTATGTTGTCCCGGGGTGTCAACAGTTTGCATTGACAATTCAGCTTTTGGTCGCGACAGTTCGGGGATTAAGGCTTCTGCCTTTTCCAGGTTTGCGGCGTATTCGCTGTTCTCTGAAAAGACTATTTGATCTTCACCGGAATCTGCCAAGACATGAAACTCGTGCGATTTACTGCCGCCTATATTGCCTGAATCGGCCATTACTGCTCGAAAATTCAAACCTAGACGATTGAATATCTTCGAGTATGTCTCGTACATTCTGGTATAGGTTTCTTGTAGAGATTCATCACTAAGATGAAACGAATAAGCGTCTTTCATCAAAAATTCGCGTGCACGCATAATACCGAATCGCGGTCGTATCTCATCTCTGAACTTGGTCTGTATTTGATAAAAATTAACCGGGAGTTGCTTATAACTTCGGATCTCACGTCGAACTAAATCGGTGATGATCTCTTCATGTGTCGGTCCGAAACAAAATTCACGTTCATGTCGATCGTTGATGCGCAATAATTCTGGGCCATACTGGTCCCAGCGTCCCGATTCTTGCCATAATTCGGCTGGTTGAATCGCCGACATTTGTATTTCCTGTGCACCGGCCCGGTTCATTTCATCCCGAACGACATTCTCGACCTTGCGCAAGACACGTAATCCAAGCGGTAACCAGGTATAGATTCCGGCAGCCAATTGTCTGATCATGCCGGCTCGAAGCATTAAACGGTGGCTAACCACCTCGGCATCGGCAGGGGCTTCACGTAAAGTAGCGGTTAATAGCTGTGATGTTTTCATATACGCGTCTATAATTTGATAAAAATAATGCTGATGTTGCCGTATTCCGGATTAGGTCAGGTGTTTATATAACCTGATGTTATCAGGCACGGCACTATAAACGGAATTAATCTGCAGGGTAAGTAGTAGCTGATTGTTCTGATAATGTTTTGCTATTTTCAGGTAGAATGGCCCTGTTTCTGTTTATTCTTCTTAATATTTCAGACATAACTTGACCTGACCCCGGAATCTCAGTAACTTCCCGCAGTTTCGACGTAACAAAATACAGGTAATTGGTAAGTCTAGTGGCTAAAAAGAGAGAAATACTTCGCGGCGCAGAAATTTTCTGTCGCGCGCTCAAAGATGAAGGGGTCAAACACTTGTTTGGATACCCTGGTGGTGCTGTATTGCATATTTATGACGAGCTTTATAAACAAGATGCTGTAGAACACATCCTGGTACGTCATGAGCAAGGCGCGACGCATGCTGCTGATGGTTACGCGCGTGCGACTGGAAAACCGGGTGTAGTGCTGGTGACCTCTGGTCCGGGTGCGACTAATGCCGTAACCGGCATTGCCACAGCTTATATGGATTCGATCCCACTCGTTGTTTTTACCGGGCAGGTGCCGACTCATATGATAGGTAATGATGCCTTTCAGGAAGTCGATGCCATTGGTATCACGCGCCCCTGTGTTAAACATAATTTTTTAGTCAAGGACGTAAAAGACCTGGCCAAGACTATTAAGAAAGCTTTCTATGTCGCTACCAGTGGTCGGCCTGGTCCGGTTGTGGTTGATATCCCGAAGGATGTTACGGCAGATTCCTGTGAGTATGATTACCCGAAGGAAATTGAGATGCGTTCTTATCGGCCGGTGGTAAAAGGACATCCCGGCCAAATAAAGAAAGCAGCGAAATTAATCTTGTCCGCCAAAAAGCCGATGATCTATTCCGGTGGCGGTGTCATTCTCGGCGAATCCAGTCAGGAGCTCATCGAGTTTTCACGTCTGTTAGGTTATCCCGTAACCAATACCCTGATGGGTCTTGGTGCGTTCCCGGCGACCGATAAACAGTTTATTGGCATGCTTGGTATGCATGGTACCTACGAAGCAAATATGGGTATGCATCATTGTGATGTACTTATCGCTATAGGCGCGCGCTTCGATGATCGTGTTACCGGCGATCTGGAAAAATTCTGTCCCTATGCAAAGATTGTACATATTGATGTCGATCCTTCTTCTATCGCGAAGAATGTTCCGGTCGATATCCCCATTGTTGGCGATGTTAAACACGTTCTGACGGATTTAATTGATCTCATTAAACATGATAAAGACAAGCCTGATGCCAAGGCGCTTAAATCATGGTGGAACCAGATTCATGATTGGGCGGCAATCGATTGTCTGAAGTTTGATCGCACCACTGATGTTATTAAGCCGCAGTATGTTGTCGAGAAATTGTGGGAGTTAACCAAGGGTGACGCTTATGTCACATCTGATGTTGGACAACATCAGATGTGGGCGGCGCAGTTTTATCCCTTTGATAAACCACGACGTTGGATAAACTCGGGTGGTTTAGGGACTATGGGTTTCGGCCTTCCGGCGGCTATGGGCGTTAAACTGGCTTTCCCTGAAGAGACTGTTGCCTGTATAACCGGTGAAGCAAGTCTGGTCATGTGTATCCAGGAATTGTCTACCTGTTTACAATACAACACGCCGGTCAAGATCATTAGTCTGAATAATCGTTACATGGGTATGGTTCGGCAATGGCAGGAGTTCTTCTATTCCAGCCGTTATTCACATTCCTATATGGAAGCCTTACCCGATTTTGTCAAAATGGCGGAAAGCTATGGTCATGTTGGAATGCGTATTGAAAAAACCAGTGATGTCGAAGGTGCTTTGAAGGAGGCACTTGCCATGACCGATCGCACAGTGTTGATGGATTTTGTTACGGACCAAACTGAAAATGTTTATCCAATGATAGCCGCAGGGAAAGGCCATCATGAGATGCATTTGCAGCCTGATCGGGAACTCGCTTAATCATGCGCCATATTCTTTCTTTACTTCTGGAAAATGAAGCCGGGGCCTTATCCCGTGTATCGGGATTGTTCTCTGCGCGCGCATTTAATATTGAATCACTGACTGTTGCACCAACAGAGGATCCGACAATTTCTCGTATGACAGTCGTTACCAGTGGTTCGGATGCAATCATTGAACAAATAACCAAACAATTAAATAAATTGGTCGACGTCATAAAGGTGGTCGATCTCAATGAGTATCGTCATATCGAACGCGAACTGATGTTAATCAAATTAACAGCGCAAAAAACAGATCGCGATGAGATCAAACGTATGGTCGATATTTTTCGCGGTCGTATTATTGATGTGACTGAGAATACCTACACTATCGAAATGACAGGCACAGGTGAAAAACTTGATGCCTTTATAGAAGCACTTGATGACAGCATGATACTTGAAGTTGTTCGTTCCGGTGTTTCCGGTATATCACGTGGCGATAAAGCCATTCAATCCTGAGATTTTTTAACACTATTATTTTTACGAGAGCACGTTATGAATATTTATTACGATAAAGACGCAGATCTATCTTTAATTCAAGGCAAGCAAGTTGCCATTATTGGTTATGGTTCACAAGGCCATGCCCATGCAAATAACCTTAAGGATTCCGGGGTTAAAGTCTGCGTTGGTTTACGTGAAGGTTCTGCTTCCGCTGCCAAGGCCAAAACAGCAGGACTGGATGTAAAGTCAATCGCCGATGCGGTTGCCAGTTCAGACGTTGTCATGATACTGGCTCCTGACGAACATCAGGCAGCACTTTATAAAGATGAGATTGAACCAAATATCAAGCAAGGTGCGGCTTTGGCATTTGCGCACGGGTTTAATATTCATTTCCAGCAAATTATTCCGCGTCCTGATCTTGATGTCATTATGATTGCACCAAAAGGTCCTGGTCACCTTGTACGCGCTACCTATACCGGTGGTGGCGGTGTGCCGTCATTGATTGCTATCTTTCAGGATGCTTCAGGCCAGGCCAAAGAACTTTCCCTGTCATATGCTTCAGCAAATGGTGGTGGTCGTGCCGGTATCATCGAAACTTCTTTCAAGGAAGAAACTGAAACCGATTTATTCGGTGA
>JBFIJV010000082.1:0-7385 GCA_041600575.1 Gammaproteobacteria bacterium
ACAGATCGCATGTGAGACTTCATCAATCTCGGACATGGTTTGAGATATTTTGATGTAACGACTTTGAAAAAAATCTTCAATCGGCATAGAGAAAACCTTGAACGGTTCACCCCAGAGTTCATCCACTCCTTCACCACCATCAGCAAGTTTTATATGCTTGCCCAGAGACAGCGCTTCAATAAAACATCTGCCGCATTCACGCAGTAGTTCATTACTGGTCTCTATTTTCACCCCGGCATCTTCAAGATCCACAATGGCTGTTAGTATTTGCCGACCACGATTCAGTAATGAGCCTGCCAACATGGCGCCTTTCACGCGCTTTCTTGCGGGGTCCTGTTCAGCTTCATAAACAGCCCGAATTTCATCGAGCCGATTGCTCGGCGTATTTATCCCCTGTTCAACATGGTGAAATACTCGACGAGTCAACTGATCAATCATTTGTTTCTTGTCAGCATAGCTATCCTTGTGTAAGTGATAACTTCTTATCCAGTAGCCGTCATAATAGACACACGATTTACCGTCTATTTCTCGAGTCGTACCATTTTTTACTTCATTCGACATATCATTATTGTTGCGTATTAATTAATGGGAAAAACCAACTTTTAAAGCTGCATATTGTAGTACTTCTAAACAAGTACTTACACCCAAACATGTCAGGATAGTTGCAATGTATAAGGATTTCTCAACCAGAACCGATTTTCCTCTATTAGTAGTTAAGATAGATTGTAAATCAATCAAATAACAGCTCTATTTTGAGAGTAATTTTGCTGTATTCATGGTTTCAAAATCGCTATGCTTAAACTGGAATGACACACAATATTAAACAACTCGACCGAATAGCTGGAAACACGATCATACAGTTTACTGATGTTGATCCGGCTAAATTAAAGGTCGATGCCGTTGTCGAGGAACAAGACACTAATCTTTTACTTGGCAAAGCGCCGGTCATTATGGAAACGGTTGAAAGTTTCCCGGCCATGGTCGAGCAGATGGAGCAACAAATCCGGGAAATTCCTGGCAGCGTAATCGTAAAAAAATCAAAACCTAAACGACTAATTGCGATTGTGTATGATGTTGATCACACACCTATTTGTGAAAAAGCATGGGTCAAGGAAGTGATGCAAAAAATATTTTCCGAATGCTACAAACACAAGATTAAAGTGATTGCTATGCCGTTATTGGGAACAACTTATGGCAAATTAATGGATGAAACCATTATTCAATTATTACAGGAAATACTGCTGAAAAATCGACATCACAATCCGAAAAAAATTTATATATACGAAAAACAGGAAGATTAAATTCTGTTTTATATAGCATCAGCACCATGCTGATTACTCAAGGCATGCGATCGCACCGCGAAACCAAGCCCGGCAAACACAATGATGACGCCCACAATAAAATTAAGTTTGATCACCTCACCCAGAAATAAATAACCCAGAATAATGGCGGTGATGGGGTTCAATGTAACGAATAAAGTCGTGAAGGTCGCTGTACTCTTATTCAAAACCCAATTAAGCAGAAAAAAAGCCAGGCCACCCGCCACTACGCCAAGATAAACCATTAATCCCATCTGCATAGGTGTCAATGCCAATACATGTATATCAATGTTATTAGCGATACTAAATGGGAATAAACAGAAACAACCGGTCAGCATCGCTAATGGTGTTACTGTTGAGGCTGGCACAACTTGTAAAACCTTCCTGGCAAAGGTGGCATAGATCGCACCGATAATAGCAGTGAACAACATTATTAATTCACCCTTGAATAAAACATCATGCTCAGAAAACATCAACAATTTATCTGACAATGCAACGGTTAGTCCCAGAAAGGTGAGTACGATAGCGATTAGAGATGTCTTATTAATCGCTTCATGTCCAATAGCTTTACCGATTAACATTGTCCAGATTGGCATCGTCGCCAGAACCAGGGAACCCCGTGCCGCACTGGTATAGACAAACCCCCATGAGAACATAAAAGGAAACAAACCAAAAAATAAAGCACCGAGACCGGCTATCTTAAGTAGTAATGTTCTTGTTAATTTCGATGTGCGAAACAAAAAGAACAAAGGCAGCATGGCAAAGCCGCCAAACAAATAACGCATAAAGGCGATCTCGACCGGATCGAGGACGCTGACCAGATATCGGGTAATCACCGAGGCTGTACCGGTCAGAATATGGCAACACATTATCGCCAGAGTTGCACGCCAGGCCGTCATTAGAATGATTCCAGTCGGTTAAATATGAAATTTATTATCGTCATAGAAGTCGATGATAACGTATAAAAACCCGAAATATCTGTCTTTAATTTTTATTCTGGACCGGTAATCGACTCTAACAGTAAGCTGATGACCAGATCAGACTACGCAAGCTAAACAGAAAACATTTAAATTCCTAAAAGCAAACGGTAGTCTTGCATACAACTCCACTTTACCAGATGGTGGCAGCTCCCGCTTCAGGACTAATATAACATTATGACTCAAGTACTTATCATTGGCGCATCAGGCGGAATTGGTTTTGCAATGACACGTCTTTTGCTTGAACAAGGCAAACGGGTTATTGCGACTGTCCGTAGTGATGACACAAAAAATAGCGCCCGACTGAAAACATTACACGATAAATATAACGAACAAATAGTCTATGTGACCATGGACGTTACCCGACAAATCAGTATAGAAAACGCGTTTACCGAGATACAAAACTTCACCGATCTGTTACACCTAATCATAAACTGTACTGGCCTGTTACATCACGGTAATGCATTACAACCCGAAAAACGACTTGAGGATGTTAATGCGGATAATCTCGCCGAGTCTTTTTCAGTTAATGCTACTGCGCCGCTATTGATTGCTCGTTATGCACTGCCCTTGTTACGTCACAAGCAACGGAGTGTGTTATCTAATATATCTGCCAGAGTCGGAAGTATCTCGGACAATAGAATGGGCGGTTGGTACGCCTACCGTGCGGCCAAAGCAGCACAAAACATGATCACTAAAACTATCGCGATCGAATTGTCTCGACGTTCACCGAATACCATTTGTGTCGGGCTGCATCCCGGTACCGTGGACACAGCATTATCACAACCCTTTCAAAAAAATCTGAAACCGGGTCAACTGACAACGCCGGAACAGTCTGTGCAATATCTTTATGATGTCATTAGCGGTTTAAAACATAACGATAGTGGCAAAGTCTTCGCCTGGGATGATAGTGAAATACTACCGTGATGTTAAACACTCAAACTAATCCAGGCTGAACCTGACAACCCTGGGAGCCGGAAAATGCGTTGCATCAGTCTTGATAACTTTTAATTAGCTAAATAATCTTTCGCTTGATTAGTGATTTGGTTTTTTTCTTCCTGAGTAAAACGCGACAGATTTCTATATGCCATGGTCATACGTCGATTGTTCTTCAATAAAGGTTCGTGACGAATCAAATAATCCCAATACAAATTGGTAAATGGACATGCGTCTACACCGACCCGTTTACGGTAATCAAATTCACAATCCTTGCAGTAATTAGACATGCGATTGATATATGATCCACTTGAGATATACGGCTTGGTTCCCACTATGCCTCCATCACCATAAAGTGCCATACCTAATGTATTTGGCAATTCAACCCATTCATACGCATCTGCGTAAACGGCCAGGTACCATTCACAGACTTCCTTCACATTTAAACCTGCAAGGTTGGCATAGTTACCTGTGATCATGAGTCGCTGGATATGATGTGAGTAAGCTTCTTTTCGAGTCATGTTTACAACATCGGCAATACACTTCATTTTGGTATTCCCATCCCAATAAAATGCCGGTAATGGTCGTGATGTATCCAGTGCATTGAGTTGAGCATATTCCGGCAAGTAATACCAATAGATGCCACGAATATATTCACGCCAGCCGATAATCTGTCTTATGAATCCTTCAACAGCATTCAGTGGTGCTAAACCATCGAGATAGGCTTGTTCTACTTTTTTACATACCTTCAGCGGGTCGAGTAGACCATTATTAATATAGAGCGACAGCATACTGTGATAAACAAATGGCTCGTTACTCAGCATTGCATCCTGATAATCGCCGAATGAAGATAATTGATATTTAATAAAATAATCTAATGCCTGGCTGGCTTGCGTCGCTGTTACAGCAAACCAGAATGGTTCAAGCTCTCCAAAATGGTCTGGAAAATTATCCGCCACCAGTTTTAATACGTCAGAAGTAATTTGGTCTGGTTTAAACTGTAGAGGTTTTTTCAATTCATTTTTTTGTTTTAAGGTTTTTCTATTTTGTTTATCAAAATTCCATTGCCCGCCAACGGGCTTATCAGCATCCATTAAAAGATTGGTTTTTCTGCGCATCTGTCGATACCAGTATTCCATAGTTAATATCTTTCTATCAGCAACCCATGCCTTAAACTCATCATGATCTGCAATAAAGCGAGTATCTGAAAGTATAGTGACCGGCAACTTCATTGTTTTATTCCAGACTTTTATTAACTGTAATAACCTGTATTCACCCGGCTCTGTGACGATGATACGTTCAATCTTTTCTGATTTTAATAAACGTTTTACTTCATCTTGTAAAGAGCCGGTGTTATCAGGATCATCAAACTGAACATACTTGATACGATAACCTTTATTCTTGAGGTCTTTAGCAAAGTGCCGCATAGCAGAAAAAATAAAAGCAATCTTCTTTTTATGATGTTTTACATAAGTGGCTTCTTCAGTAACTTCTGCCATCAGAATAATATCGGTCGATTTAATATCCTTAAGCGAAGAAAGCGAAAAAGAACATTGATCACCAAGCACTAATCTTAAATCAGACATTTTATTTTGAATTCCAGTTAAGAAACTAATCCGTCATAACCCAGGTAATAAACAACAAGTCTATTTTCTGAAATGCCTTGTTCGTTCATATATTGATTGATAGGTTCTTCAGTCGAAATTTATTTAGTCTTGATTATTTCTATCGAGTTTCCGAAAGGATCTTTAATATAAATCGATTCAGTGCCATCACGATGTGGTGTTAATTCACCAAATTGAGCAGCGTTTTGATTTTCTATCGCAAAATGAGGTGGATGTTGATCGGGCATCACCAGCGCGAGTGAAAGATTATCAAACTCCAGTAAGGCCCATGTTTCATCCTCATACGCGAGCCTGGCATCAAACTTATCCACATACCATGCTACGGCTGCTCTTATATTTTTCACTTGTATGGCGACATGATGTATCTTGTCCATAATCATTCCCGGCTATTTAATCTATTAAATTGATTTTATCGTGTATTGATAAAAGACGCATGTAATATGAAATTTCACGTCCTGGACAAGCATAGGTACTTAACTTTATCTATTTTTAATAGTACGCCTTTTAAGTAAAGATAAACGTATTAAAACGAATAATAAAACAACATAAAAATGAAACGTATTGCCATTATCGGCGCCGGAATGTCCGGCCTCACTGTTGCAACCCAACTTAAACAACAGGCAACAATAGAGTTATTTGAAAAATCACGCGGTGTCAGTGGTCGCATGTCAACGCGTTATGCGGATCCATTTCAGTTTGATCACGGCGCACAGGATTTTACGGTTCGCGATCCAGCATTTAAAGAATTCCTGGCTCCCCATATTGAAAGTGGTTTATTACAGGAATGGAAACCGAAACTGATGTTGCTTGAAAAAGGCAACCCGGCCCGTGAGCGACAATGGTCTGATATTCACTACGTGCCGACACCGAAAATGAACTCACTCTGTATAAAACTGGCGGAAGATTTAAACGTTAGGCTCAATACAGAGATTATTAAAATCGTACAAAAAGATAATCTCTGGTTTCTTTATTCCAAAGATAACAACAGCCATGGTCCTTTTGACTGGGTCATTACCAGTATCCCGGCGGCACAGACGATGAAACTACTGCCCTCGGCTGTTACTGAGAATACAAACATAAAAAATGTGGTTATGACTGGTTGCTATAGTGTCATGGTAGCCATGGAACAACCTTTCCCTTGGGAATGGCAGGCGGCCATAGTCAAAAACTCGCCTATCTCATGGATGGCGATTAATTCAAATAAACCTGACCGTGACAAGCATCAGACGCTATTAGTACAGACAGATAATCAATGGGCAGAAGACCGCATAGATGCTGATATAACAGAAATACAATCGCTCATTATCAACGAGTTAAGCTGTTTGTTGTCATATGATTTTTCTAACACAAGTTACATTACAACCCACCGATGGCGCTATGCAGAGACTAAACAATCAGCAGGCGTTGATTATCATCTGGATCAGGATCAAAAGCTCGGTGCTTGCGGAGACTGGTTTATCAAAGGTCGCATAGAAGCTGCTTTTTTAAGTGCTTATCAATTGTCTAAAAAACTGAAAACAATCTTGTAAGCAAAGAGCATAACCACCAAAAGCAACTTGTTGCTAAACAAATAAATCGGACATCTTTAACGGAAATGTGTTAAAGTCCGCGCATCTGAACACCCCCTAAGGGCGTCCAGAGCGTCATCATTAGTTGTTAGTTTGTCTCACTGCGTTGCCTTTGCATTAGTTGCAATCCATTCATAGAGTCCAACTGTCCCTCCCTTTGAGAGCCAATTACTGCATGCCGCACTTACGGCAAAGCTATCTACTGCCCCAATCTACATACGCATTTATGCGTGCGTAATTATTAGAGCTAATTTTACTTCGACTGCATGGATGCAGGAGTTAGAACGAAGTAGGAACTAGAGCCGAGCCAGCATTGCACGCCAGCCGCGTTTAGGTCTTGCTTTGATAAGCACATAACGCAATGGCACAACCTTGTATTTAGGAAATTATTTAATGACATTTGAATCACTCGGATTATCCGAAGAACTTTTACGCGCTGTGCGCGACACAGGCTATACCAGCCCTACACCAATTCAGGCACAAGCTATCCCTGCTATATTACAGGGTAAAGACGTAATGGCTGCAGCACAAACCGGCACTGGAAAAACCGCCGGATTTACTCTGCCTTTACTACAACTACTTAATAGCAAACCCCCTGTTAAGAATAACCGCGCGCGCGCGCTGGTATTAACACCTACCCGCGAACTCGCTGCTCAGGTAAAAGAAAGTGTGTTTACCTACGGCAAACATCTGAAGCTACGCTCCGCTGTTGTTTTTGGCGGTGTAAAAATCAACCCGCAGATGATGCAATTACGCCGTGGTGTTGATGTATTGGTCGCAACGCCAGGTCGTTTAATGGATCTGTATCAACAACGCGCAATCAATTTTAACGATATCGAGATACTGGTATTGGATGAAGCTGATCGCATGTTAGACATGGGTTTTATACACGACATTAAAAAGATCATGGCGCTGTTACCCAAACAACGACAAACCTTGATGTTCTCAGCTACGTTCTCA
>JBFIJV010000083.1:0-7363 GCA_041600575.1 Gammaproteobacteria bacterium
AAGTATTCCTTAACCACGTATTTATCTATAATGCAGACTCAGTATCTGAATTATGTCTGATAAATCAAAATAATAATCGGGGCTTATGGGAACTTTCTGGAAAAAAGACTGGTTTGCCGGGTTATTTATAACGCTTATATTTCTATTGATAACCAACAGTCAATTTATTGAAAAACTCGAGTTTGCAAATTATGACTTTGCTATCAACCAGCTAGCACGTGAACCAGAACAAAATATAGCCGTCATTGCTATAGATGATCAAAGTATCGAAAACTTGGGGCGCTGGCCCTGGCCTCGTTCGCTGCAAGCCGAGATGATAGAAAAACTTTCCCGGAGTGGCGCCAGGGTTATTGGCAATAGTATCCTTTTATCCGAAGCACAGACTCATCTCGGTAGTAAATATATCCAGCAAGCACTGGATAATCTTGAATCGAAGTCCAACCCGGATCTCAATGACGCGATTGATATATTAAGACATGGGCAAACTGAACTTGATTCAGATGGAAAACTTGCCAATGCAATGAAAAAAGCTGGCAACGTTGTTATGGGAATGCAATTTCAACTGGGCAATCCAATAGGAAAACCCGATAAACCACTTCCTGATTATGTTGCTCGTAATAGTTTTAAAATGGACTCCACTATTGATAGTGGTGTCTACATATACCCGGCAATCAGTGCAACCCCGCCAATAGAAGTCATTGGTGAAACGACACTTGCGATTGGCCACTTAAATATGTGGCAAGATAGTGATGGTGGCATACGTTCAGATTTACTTGCTGTTGATTATTATGGCGAAATTATCCCCTCACTTGCTGCGACAATAGCTGCCTCAAGCCTAAACCTGACCAGTGAAGATTTTAGGATTTCTGAAAATCGACAATTTAATCTGGGGAAACTCTCAATAACCCTGGATGACATAGGCAGAATCTACCCATTTTTTTACGAGAATGCAGACGGTAAGACACCCTTCTCTGTCGATTCTTTTTATGATGTGTATGTCGGCAAAATTGATGTCAACAAATACAAAAATAAAATTGTACTAATCGGCGCCAGTGCCTTTGGTGTGGGTAGTTCTGTAGTGACACCCATCGCAGAATCGATGCCCCCCGTGCTGGTTTTGGCCAATATTGTAGCCAGTATTTTAAACCAGGATTATATTGAAATCCCTGAGTGGGCATGGTTAGTTGAGAAGTTTGTCTTTGTTTTAATCGCACTTTTTTTAATGCTACTACTACCACGATTACAGGCTGGTTTGGCTGCGGCTGTTAGCTTCGGTTGTCTCGCTTTATTGATTGCCAGTAGTCAGTTATTGTTGTATTCGGGTATCTGGTTACAACTCATGTTGCCGACCGCCTTACTCGTAACCGGTTACATACTCCTGATTTCCAAGCGTTACCTCGTTACTGAAAAGGGCAAAATAAAATCCGATCAAGCGTCAGCGGACAGCAACCGTACACTGGGTTTGTCTTATCAGCAGCAAGGGCAATTGGACATGGCACTGGATAAATTTAGAAAGTGCCCGCTTGATGATTCAATGATGGAACCACTTTATAACCTGGCTCTGGATTTCGAACGCAAACGCCAATTTAACAAGGCCTCTTCGGTCTATGAATACATGGTTAAACATGACGCTAAATTTAAAGATATTCAGAATCGCATCAAACGCAGCAACGCCATGCAGGATACAATCATGTTTGGTTCTCCCGGAACGCAAAGTAATGCTAGCCTGCTTCAGGATGGTACTATCGAAAAACCCATGCTCGGCCGTTACCAGGTTGAAAAAGAATTAGGCAAAGGCGCAATGGGCACTGTCTATCTAGGTAAAGACCCAAGGATCAATCGTGTCGTCGCAATAAAAACAATGGCCCTTTCACAAGAGTTTGA
The DNA here is from genome assembly GCA_041600575.1 of Gammaproteobacteria bacterium. GTDB lineage: Bacteria > Pseudomonadota > Gammaproteobacteria > Eutrophobiales > Eutrophobiaceae > UBA7359. The sequence continues at coordinate 1,885 of JBFIJV010000083.1, forward strand.
AGATGATGAGTTGAGTGAAGTGAAGGAGCGTTTTTTTAGAGAAGCAGAAACTGCCGGGCGCTTGACTCACCCTAATATTGTTACGATTTATGATGTTGGCGAAGAACATGATCTGGCCTATATCGCTATGGAATTTCTGGACGGACATGATCTGATGCGTTATACCAAACCGGATAAATTGCTACCGGTCAAAACGGTATTACAACTGATTACGCTCGCAGCAGAAGCATTAAATTATGCGCATGAACAAAGTGTCGTGCATCGTGACATCAAACCCGCAAATGTTATGTTAATACCTGAAGCATCCACGATTAAATTAACCGATTTTGGTATTGCGCGAATTACGGACTCAAGTAAAACAAAAACGGGGATGGTGCTTGGTACACCTTCTTACATGTCACCGGAACAACTGGTGGGCAAACATATCGATGGTCGATCAGATCTATTTTCGCTTGGCGTAATGTTATTTCAATTATTAACCGGTCAATTACCCTTTAAGGGTGACTCCATGGCTTCATTAATGTTTTGCATTGCAAATGAACCACATCCTGAAATAATAGCTTTGCGTAAGGGCTTGATTGATACTGCACCAGGGATGAGTGAAATTATCAATAGAGCTTTGGAAAAAACACCTGAAAATCGATATCAATCAGGTCAAGAATTTGCAAAAGATTTACGTAACTGCTTAAAAAATATAAAGAAAAATAAATAATGGACCTATCAGAAAAATTGGAAATTGTAAATCAATCTGATGTGGGCAGGAAACGACCACATAATGAAGATAGCACGATTACAGATGGGCGTAATGGCCTGGTTATTCTGGCAGATGGTATGGGTGGTTATAAAGCAGGAGAAGTTGCCAGCGCGCTTGCTGCAACGAATATCTTATATGCGATAAGCAATGGACTGAAAAAAATTAAAACCGGACAAATTGACGAAAGCACCGGGTTTTACAATGAATCAATACTTGTTCGCGACGCAATAATTGATGCAAATTCAGTAATTTATAATACCGCTAAAGCCGATCCACAATGTAAGGGGATGGGAACAACAATCGTTGTTGGACTCTTCCATGATAATATTTTAACCATAGCCCACGTCGGCGACTCACGCGTATATCGCATAAGAAACAATGAGTTACAGCAAGTAACAAAAGACCATTCACTAATTCAGGAACTCATTGATCGCGGTCTGTACACATCGGAAGAGGCACACGCCAATACACCTAAAAATCTGGTGACTCGTGCAATGGGTATTGATGCTGATGTGGATGTCGACGTCGTCGAAGAAGCTGTATTACCGGACGATATTTACATGCTTTGTTCGGATGGATTAACAGATATGGTAAAAGATGAAGAAATTCACTTAACCCTAAGTAAATATAGTGCTAATCTTGCACAAACGGCAGATGAATTAGTGAAATTTGCGAACAAAAGAGGGGGCAAAGATAACACCTCAATTATATTGGTGCGTATCTTGGAAGATTTTTCTTCTCCCAAAGGTTTTTTAACAAAAATTAAGAATCGTTTTAACAAATGAAATACGGGGATAGGAATTAGCAATGGCGAAGTTAGTTCTGAGCATGAATGGCGTCGTTCAAGGCGAATACGAACTCAATCAGGAACGATTGACCATAGGGCGTAAGCCTGACAATGACATACCAATAGATAACCTTGCGGTTAGTGGTAAGCATGCGTTGGTCATCACCATACTTGATGATTCATTTCTGGAAGATCTGGGTAGCACCAATGGTAGCTACGTAAATGGTAAACTTGTTAAAAAACATGCTCTTAAAGATGGTGACGTAATTGCTATCGGTAAACATGAACTAAAATACGTCAACGAACATGCAACTGCTGATGATGATGATTTTGAAAAGACCATGATCATCAAGCCTGGCTCTGCCAGTGCTGCAGTAGCCGCTGCTCAAGCTGCGGAAAAGGCTGTTGAATCTGCTGCTCCAGCCGCTGCTGCCCCAGCTGGTGGCGGTATGCCATTAGGCCGTTTAACAGTCTTAAATGGTCCAATTGCAGGCAAAGAACTCGAGTTAACCAAGGCCTTAATAACCTTGGGCAAACCAGGAACCCAGGTTGCTGTTATATCGCGTAGACCTCAAGGTTATTTCCTTACACACATAGAAGGTAATAATTTCCCGGTCGTTAATGGCGAACAAATCGGTGCTAAAGCCTATCAGCTTAAAGATAGTGATTTAATAGAATTAGCTGGTATCAAGATGGAATTTTCTGCTGCTTAAAGCGTAATTACATTATTTTCCGGGCGTTACTTTGTGGTGTGGATGTAAACACCATCCCAATTTTCCGGCGGCGGTTGATTTATGTAACTTTCAATACGCTCAAGATAGATTTCATATATTTTTTTCCGGGAATAAGATTCCCTTAGTAAGTTAAATTTACTCTTTGCTTTGCCCCATTCCTGTTTATAGTAAAATTCCAGCGCTTTTTCATACTCATCTATTTCAATTTCTTCTTCGGGAGATACTTCGCCTAGCGGTGCAACTGGTTGAAATATCGTAACGGGTTCATTTTTACCTTTCACTCTGACCCTATCGAGTTTCATATAAAGATAATCAGGCGCAGCTTGCTTGGTAGTTTCGCTGACAATAATATCGACACCATAGTTTTTAGTCAGGCCTTCCAGCCTTGAACCAAGGTTAACGTTGTCGCCCAATACCGTATAAGCCATACGAAACTCAGAGCCCATATTACCGACACTCATCTCGCCAGTGTTAATACCAACCCCAATATTAATTTCAGGCCAACCCTGCTCTTTAAACTCATGCTTCAAGGCCTGTAACCGTTCAATCATGTCATAACCCGCTTTCATAGCATGTTGTGCATGAGATTCATCTTCTAAAGGCGCTCCCCAAAATGCCATAATGGCATCCCCCATATATTTATCTATAGTCCCACGATTCTTATGTATTTCAGCGGTTAATGGGGTCAATATCGCATTCATTAACTTTGATAGCTCTGCCGGCTCAAGACTTTCCGAAATTGTTGTAAAGCCTCTGACATCTGAGAACAACACGGTCATAGTTCTGTTTTCAGCCTCCATAGAATAAGCCATCGGGTCTTCACTTAGTTCATCAACCAATTCCGGCGGGATATATTGACCAAATAAACCGGATATCTCACGTTTGCCGCGGCGTTCTATGAAAAACCCGAAGGTCATATTAATGAGTGACATAATCAGCAACATAAATAACAATGGGGCGATGGGCAGGACCAGATTCGCCATTTCCCAGATATAAAAATTAAACCCTACTACCAGAACTAAAATAACCCCAAATACAAGGCTCGCAATTAAGGGACTAATACAGGGAATAATAAATGAAAGCAAAATACCGACTATAAAGATTTGTATAAATTCTGCGCCGCGTGTGAAAGTAGGTCTTAATTTGATGCTTTGATCAATAATCCCGGCAATCATATTTGCATGTACTTCTACACCGGGGTATTTGTTTTGAACCGGTGTTGATCGTAGATCAAATAATCCTGGTGCAGAGGTTCCAACTAAAATTATCCTGTCCTCAAGATCAGATTTTTTAACTCGGCCCTGTAACACATCTGCTGCAGAGATATAGTTAAAACTGCCTTGCCGTCCACGATAAGGCACTAGCGACTGAACGTGCTCATCAACGGGTATTTTCAAATCACCAATTTGCAGTGCTTCAATTTCGTAATACTCCGATCCCGCTTCCCTTGATCCACCGAAGACGGGTACTACCGCATCGACATCAAGTAATCTTCGAACAACCGCAAGAGAGAGTGACTCATAATAATCACCATGATATTCGTGCAACATTGGTATTCTGCGAACAACACCGTCATCATCAATCCATGGGTTAAAATGCCCGGCAGAAGTGGTTTCTGTTTGGAACCGCGCCAGGTTTGAACCATAGCCAGTTGCCTTTCTTGCTCTTACCGTAACGCCGTCAAAATCATCCGCAGTAAAAATTGGTTTAGGAATTTTTCCGCTAACCAGACTTCCTTCAACGTCCGATGAATTATTAAAGTAATACCCCAATACCACGCGTCGATTTAAAAGGCTCTCGAGAAAAAGTTGGTCATAATCAAGTACGCCTTGAAGTTCATTAACACGTTCGACAAATACCTTATCGTCACTTAATTCATCTGCTGCAAGTTGATTCAGTATATATAGACCTGAACTTTTATCTTCTTCTGCAAATACAATATCAAAAGCAACCAGAAAAACATCATACTCATCAAACAATTGATTGGTTAATTTAGCCATGATGTTTCTATTCCATGGCCAACGCCCTACTTCTGCGAGGCTTTTTTCGTCTATATCTATTATTGCTATACGTTCATCAACAGTATCCGGCATCGTTAAGACTACGCGATAGTCATAAGCGATATTTTCCAGTTGAGTCATAATTGGCAAATTAAAATACTGTGCCGCATAGGCAAGAAAGACAATGGTGATAAACAGATTAAGCAGTATTCGTAAATATTGCTTCCTGAATAATTTAAGTAGCGTGCTCATCCGATAACAAACATTATTATATTTGTGACTGCTATTGAGATAATGATTGACCCAAATCTATATAAAACTCATTAAATATTGAGTTTATTGCGCTGTTAAAGGCATTTATAACCGAAATCATTGAATGTCCTTTGACGGCTATCGTTTCATTATACTCCTTGTATAACACTGGCAATCCTCCATTATTTTTATCAACACGCAGATGTAATGAAACATTTACCTTATCAGTATCAGCATTCTTTATACGTTCAAATGATTTTAATTGTCCTTTTATTATCAAATCACTATTACCTTCAAACGTGGTTAAAACTGTCCTTGAAAAAGCGCTTATCCTCAAAATCTCTGCCAGACGTCCCTGTAATAACCGTGCCGGAGAATCTACCCAGTGATGGTAATGATATTGTTCCAGTTCAATCTCATCAGCGCTATGCACAATGGCTCTTTCTTTAAATAACCCATCTGCCTGAAACATAATCACGCTGATGGAATTAACGCGTTCTGTATCGGCAGAAATGCCTGTTAATTCTGGCAATCGATAATAATGGTCGGTTGGTAATGGGGCCTGACTTGAACAGGCCGTCAGAATTAAAATGGTGAATAATGAAATCAGATACCGCATAACTTATTCAGCCTCGTCCGTTTGAGCTGAACTACGAATTAACAAACTCGGATTTTCTTTTATCTGTCGAGTGAACTCATGCATATTTCGACTACTTCCCTCAAGGTGGGTTGTAATTGCATCAATATGCGTGGACATCACAGACAATGTCTTTTGCAGATCGGTAAGCGATGCATTCATCTTTCCATCGTTATCTTCAAGCATATAATTAATATCACCAATAACATTATCTATATTACTCAACAGGAGATCCATTGACTTTCTAGTATCATCAATATTATTGACCAGTTCATTCATGCCGGTTGATGCGTTGCTCATATTATTCAAAAAAGC
>JBFIJV010000084.1:0-7332 GCA_041600575.1 Gammaproteobacteria bacterium
ATTGAAGAGCCGTCATCTCGCTTAGTGTTAACTATTAAGCGAGCGCGGTTTTTTAGTGCTACGTCTGAGCCTGGCAACAGTGATTGCTGTTGTCGCAGCGCTCCTCAGAACGTATTTGAAGGGTGCGAAGTATAGACTATGACACTCGCTATTCCAAGATTAGTACTGTGCTGATAGGTAAAAAGTTATTCAACAATGGTGTGTGCGGTTTTGGGACGAAAGATAAACCAGACGACAAATCCAACTGGCCACGCCAATAAGGACCAAGTCATGCCTTTGGTGAGCGCTAATGCCGCCGCAATAACGAAGATCAACGGTAAAACAGCACCTTTGACGCCCATATCTCGGGTGGCAGCATCACCGTAGATCCAGAGTATGCTGCACACATAGACCGAGCATAAGATAATAAAGATAAACACTTCAGTTGAGTTACTAAATGTAAAGGACACTGTTTTTCTCCTGCAATTCTTTATTAAGAAATCATTCTTTCATGTGATGTTTGGCATTTACCGGGCGCATCGTGGCATTTGCAACCAATGCGACAAATAAGATGACCGCCATCAAATACATCGTTGTGTTGTAAAGACTCGATGTTGGATCCGTTGTGCCAACGGGCGCTATTTCCATCAGTTTGCTAATGGTTACCGTTTTTGCAGCTACCAACTGATCGAGTTGATCCAGACCGGCGCCAAACTTGGCTTGAAAGTCGGCGGGACTGATCTTTGTGATCAAATCATTGGTGGCATTCTTCACCGATATTTCTCGTAATGAGGTAATCGCCAGGGGCCCGAACACACCGGCACTGGACCAGGCTGTTAATAAGCGGCCATGAATACCACCAACATATTTGGTGCCAAAGATATCAGCCAGGTAAGCCGGGATAGTGGCAAAACCACCGCCATACATGGTGAAGATAATCATCGTGGCAGCATAAAAATAAACCAACCATACGACAGACGGATTGACACTAACCTGATGTGCCGTATATGGAATGGAGCAATAGAGAATAATGCCCAACGTAAAAAACACCCAGTAGGTATTCCGGCGGCCAAGGTAATCTGAAGCGCTGGCCCAGACAAACCGCCCGACCATGTTGAATACACTGATCATCAACACGTAGGTCGAGGCAAAACCAAAATCGACGATATTAGGCAGGGTGGAGCCAAATATTTCATTCATCATTGTCTTGGCAACCGCCAATACACCAATCCCGGCGGTCACGTTGAAACATAGGACGATCCAGAGTTGATAAAACTGCGGGGTTTTTAATGCTTCATCTATATGCACACTATGTTGGGAGATCATCGCGTGTTGTGAATCTTCAGGAGGGGGCTCCCAGCCTTTCGGCTTCCAACCCGGCGCCGGAACTCTATAGCCAAACGCCGCACACATCATAATGACAAAATAGACCGCACCTAAGGTAAAGAAAGCTTGTGCGACACCGACGGTACCGGTTCCGACAACATAAACACCGGCATCACCCGGTACCAGCATGTTGCCAATATCATTAGCCCCGACGATCACGACTTCTTTTAAGCTGCCTGCGATTTCGGCAAGGCGTCGGCCTGATTCATCTGTGATTAAAGTAACACTGTCGACTGAACCGAGATAATCCGGTGCCTTGTAAAATAATTTGATAAAAGGTTCGATCATGAATTTCGCAATCATGGCGCCACCACCAAAACCCATAATAGCGATACCGGTTGCCATACCGCGTCTATCTGGAAACCAGCGTATGAGTGTGCTGACAGGAGAGACATAGCCCAGCCCTAAACCACAGCCGCCGATGACACCATAACCCAGATAAAGTAACCAAAGCTGGCCAGTCAGGATGCCGATACCTCCGATCATAAAACCACCACCCCAACAAAAGGCGGCTACAGTACCGACCATACGTGGCCCGACTTTTTCCAGCCATTTACCGGCGACAGCTGCGGATAATCCGAGGAATACAATCGCGACAGTAAACACCCAGACGACACTTTTCAGGGTCCAGTCATCTGCTGCACTGGTGACAACACCAAGGCGTTTGATGAGAGAGGGGTTGAATAAACTCCATGCGTAAACAGAGCCAATACACAAATGAATGCCCAGAGCGGCAGGGGCGATTAACCATCGATTGAAGCCTTCTTTGGCGACGATATGTTCTTTGGACAATAGATTAAGCATGTATTGTTAACCCCCGACAGGATTGTTATGTATTTAAAGATGTCACATTAATATATTTTTTTATTTCGGCAAATAGTGGTTATAAATTTTTGTTCATTGCCATATTTTAATTTGTTATCTGTTTTTTTAGTTTGACTAAGACAGGATAATCAGTATTCTGCGCGATTGAAAGTATTAGGTGCCAACTGTATTACTACAGTTGTGTTAAACGGGAAGTCGGTGCGTATTAAAATACAATTCCGACGCTGCCCCCGCAACGGTAGACGAGTCAAAGTTTATTCATTAAGTCACTGTGTCGTATGTATTTAATCGACATGGGAAGGCGAATAAATCAATGCTAACGGCATTACTCGTAAGCCCGGAGACCGGCCTGATATTACTAAACCACGCTGCGGGCGGCTGTGCAGGCTATTCAATTGATGACAGTTATTCGCTGTCGTCCTCTTAATGGCTCCCAGTTTCTCCCCGGCATAATTAAATTAAATGGTGCGGCGGGCACCTTGGGAGAATCTTTAAATGTTTATTCGTTCAAAAACAATACTTGTGTTTGGTCTGGTGTTGAATATCAACATCGCTCATTCAGCAGCAGTTGAAGAAAATGCCGAGTATGTTGTCACAGCTTCATTAACCCCGGTTTCTAAACCTAACACTGGTTCAGCCATTACAGTTATTACAGCTGAAGATATTAAAAAACGGGGTATCACCTATCTACCCGATATTTTGCGAGAGGTTCCCGGCTTGGCGGTAAACCGTAGCGGGACATTTGGCACACAAACTGATATTAGAGCGCGAGGTGCGGAAGCTAATCACACGCTGGTATTAATTGACGGTATCGAAGTCAATGATCCTGCATTAGGTTCTTCATTTCAGTTCGCATTTCTGAGTGTAGCCAATATTGATCGCATAGAAGTATTGCGTGGAGCGCAAAGTGCATTATGGGGTAGTGATGCAATCGGTGCTGTTATTAATATTATTACCAAGAAAGGAGCAGGGCCGCTTGAAATCCATGCTGCTTTCCAGGGCGGATCATTTGATACCCGGAAGAGTACATTGGGCGGCTCTTATGGTAATGACTTATTCAATGTGAATTTAAATGCCGACGTGTTACGAACCGATGGAACTAATATTGCGCGCGCTGGAAATGAAGATGATGGTCACCATAACCGCACCTATGATTTAAAACTGGGCCTCACGCCGGGTGAATTATTTGATTTCAACTATGTACGTCGAGTAGTTAAATCAGAAACGCAAACTGATCCTCAACCTTTTACCTCAACGATTATTGTCGATGCTGAAGGAAATCAAACTGAGATTGATCAGGTTTATCAAAAAGCTAAAGCCAGCATGTCATTGTTTGATGGTCGCTGGGGCAATCATTTCTCATTCCAAGACTCTAAAAATCGGACCAATTTCGTTTCAACTGTCTTTGGTGCTTCATTTTTAAACGGTGACAAAACGAAATATGCTTTTCAAAGCGATCTAAATTTAAAAACATCATCATTAATTGATGTTGTTCACGATCTTTCATTTCTAACAGAATATGAAGATGAGAAAGCAACGGGTTCATTTATCGGTGGATCAACGCAGGTCGGTTTTATTACAAAAAGTTATGTCGGTGAGTATAGAATTGGATTATTAGAACGATTATTCATCTCTACTGGAATTCGACATGATGATAATGATTTCTTCGATGACGCGACAACTTACCGTGTTACCGGCGCATTCAAGGTTACGGAAACGAATTCCAGATTACATTTTTCTTATGGTACCGGGGTTAAAAATCCGACGATATCAGAATTATTTGGAAACTTTCCAACATTTAGCGGCAATCCTGACCTTACACCCGAAAGTTCCAGAGGCTGGGATGTTGGTATTGAACAGGACCTGTTTGATGGTAGATTAAATATCGATATCACTTATTTCAAAAATTTAATAACAGATCAAATCACAGGATTTAATCAGACAGTAAGGAATAGCAATGGTACAAATAAGATACAAGGCATGGAGCTTTCTCTATTGGTGTCGGCATTTGATAATCTTGATATAAATGCCGCATATACCTTTACTGACAGCGATGATGCAAATGGGTTTGACTTAGTAAGGCGTGCACAGCATATCGGTAATGTGAATTTGAATTATTCATTTTATCAGGGCAAGGCAAATATGAATTTTGGGATAAACTATAATGGCACACAACAAGATAATGTGTTTCCGCCATTTCCTACCCCATCGTTCAGGGCAAAGTTAGACGCCTATACGATTGTCAATCTATCAGGATCTTATAAAGTGAATCACTATTTTTCAGTTTTCGGGAGAATAGAAAACTTGCTGGATGAGTCTTATGAAGAAGTATTTGGTTTTACTTCTCCAGGCGTGGCTGGCTATGCTGGTATTAATTTAACCTTAAATCCGTAATAATTAAAATATAGATTATTACATTAGATGTAATCAGGTAATGGAGTGAAATTATGAGCATCAATAAATTCTTGACTGAAAAGCAGGGCCTTTTTTATTTTCTGGTGATTCTGGTCGTGGCGACACGTTTGTTGCCGCATCCTATGAACTTTGCACCAATCGGGGCATTAGGTCTTTTCTCAGGAGCCTATGTCATGGATCGACGTGCATGGTTAATACCGTTAGCAGCATTGCTTATAAGCGATTTATTTATCGGGTTTTATACACCTATAATTATGCTATCTGTTTATGTCAGTTTTGCATTGAGTGCTGTATTAGGCCGTTATGTGCTATCTCAAAAACGTAGTGTAATCCGGGTCGGAGGCTCAGCTGTCGCATCTGCCACGATTCTTTTCGTGCTCTCAAACTTCACACTTTGGTCTACCGGCTTATATTACCCGATGACAGTTGAAGGTTTAACGCTGTGTTTCGTCAAGGCTATTCCATTCTATGGCAATACCCTGATGGGTGACTGCTTGTATGCCGCCGTTTTATTTGGGAGCTATGAAACTGTCAAACAACTGCTTGGTAAAGAGACTGACTTGAAAACAGCCTGATGCGCGTTGTTCTTTCATGGAGTTCGGGCAAGGATTCTGCATGGACTCTTTATCAGCTACAGCAAAGCAAAGATGTTGAAATTGTGGGTTTATTAACAACTATAAACTCAGAATTCAATCGAGTAGCCATGCATGCCGTTAGAGAAGAATTACTGGACGCTCAAGCCGAAGCCGCTAACTTGCCTTTGTTCAAGGTTCCCTTGCCATGGCCATGTTCTAATCCTGAATATGAAGCAGCGATAAAATTTGCTTTTGATGAATTACGAGTTAAGCATGATGTGACACATATTGCCTATGGTGATTTGTATCTGGAAGATGTGCGCCAATACCGAATCGAGTTAATGAAAGGGACAGGCTTAACACCACTATTCCCTTTATGGGGTCTGGATACAAAAGTCCTCGCTAACAGCATGATTGAAAGTGGTTTATCTGCTTGTTTGACTTGTGTTGACCCAAAACAGCTTGCGGAAGATTATGCAGGTCATCTATTTAATAATGAATTTCTATCATCGCTCAGTAATCCTATTGATCCCTGTGGCGAAAATGGTGAATTTCATACTTATGTTTTTTCTGGCCCCATGTTTGAAAAAGACGTTCCGATCAAGATTGGCGGAACTGTTAAACGAGATGGTTTCTGTTTTACCGATCTAACTATGACAAATTAATATAAGCATGCGAATTGTTTCATTGTTACCTAGTGCGACCGAGATTATTTGCGAGGCTGGATTAGGAGCACACCTTGTTGGTGTCAGTCATGAATGCGATTATCCGTCATTTGTTAAACATCTTCCCAGCGTTACTAAAAGCCTGATTCCAAAAAATGCATCGAGTATTGAAATAGACCTTGTTGTACGTGAACAACTAAGTACAGAACAGGCAATCTATCATCTTGATATGAATGTGCTTAATGAATTAAGACCGGATTTCATCATTACGCAGTCGCTTTGTGAAGTTTGTGCAGTGGCGGAAGATGAGGTGTTAGATGCAATTTGTCATCTTCCTGGAGATGTAAAGATTATTAATCTTGAACCGATGACGTTGGAAGACGTTTTCGATACTTTGCTATTAGTTGGTGAAGAAACCGGATTTAGAAAACAAGCGACAACTGCCGTAATAAATTTAAAAGCGCGCGTTAATAAAGTGATATCGCGGACCGAAAAGAATATAGCTCTTGAATCAAGGCCTGAGGTTGTTTTTCTTGAATGGATAGAGCCCTTGTTTAATGCCGGGCATTGGACTCCTGAGTTAATTGAATATGCAGGAGGTGTTAGTAGGTTAAGTAATAAGCATGCTCCTTCAACAACAATAAATTGGGAAAGTATTATAGCAGTAAATCCTGATGTTTTGTTCGTTGCTTGTTGTGGTTACAATTTGCAAAGGACGTTAAGGGATATGCCTTTACTCAGCACAAAAGACAAGTGGTCAAGGTTAAAATTTGTCATGCAGAAAAATATTTATCTGACTGATGGTAATGCCTATTTTAGTCGCCCCGGACCACGCCTGGTAGACGGGTTAGAGATTATGGCGCATGCTCTACATCCGAATGTTCATGCATTACCAACTGGATTGAACTCAGCTATTAATTACAAGGCAAATGATTATGGGTAACAGATTGACTTCTATATATACAAAAACGGGTGATGATGGCACAACTGGTTTGGCCGATGGAGTGCGTGTTGATAAATCCAGTATACGTGTTGAAGTGATGGGCAACATTGATGAACTGAACAGTCTCATCGGTGTTGTCGAAGCGACTGATATTCCGGGTGATATTTCAGGTTATTTATTGAATATACAACATCGGTTATTCGATATGGGCGGAGAAATAGCAGTACCCGGCAAGGCAACACTTGCTCCTTCCTCGGTAGAAAGGATTGAAGAACTCATTGATAGCTATAATGAAGACCTGCCAAAGTTAAAAGAATTTATATTGCCAGGTGGTTCGTTGACGGCATCAATCTGCCACTTGGCCAGAAGTGTATGTCGGCGGGTAGAGCGTAGCCTGGTTTGTATGAGTAGATCAGAATATGTTAATCCTGAAACAATTCGTTACATAAATCGTTTGTCTGATTTGTTATTTGTTCTGGCAAGAACACTGAATCAGGGGAAGGGTGGTAAGGAAATATTCTGGGACAGCGAGCGATTAAAACGC
>JBFIJV010000085.1:0-7165 GCA_041600575.1 Gammaproteobacteria bacterium
AATTTGTCCCCAGTGTAAAAAACAGTTTCAACTTTATGCGGAACATATTGCGGCTGCATCGGGACAGGTGCGTTGTGGTTTTTGTGATACCCAGTTTAATGCGCTTGAGCATTTGCACGACAAGCCAGTAACGTATCAAGATAATATAGATAATGCCCGGACAACTCCAGAGGTTGAAAAAGAGTCCCTTGATGAAGCTGAATTTGATCTTTCAGAACCACAAGAGAATGAAATTATCAACGCAGATAATGGTTTATTAAACACAATTGATGAGGGTACTGATGATCAAGTTTCTGAACAGGAGTTTGAGCTTGATGTTTCAGCGATAGATGGTTTCGATCTGATTGAACCTGATAATAGCTTATCCAATATAGCTGAAGAATCATTCAGTGGAAATGAGCAAGTATCTGATTATGAAGAAATAAATCAGGATTTTGAGCGAGACAAAAAAACAAACCTGGACGAAGATTTAATTATCAGCGCTGATGTAAGTAATAGCGAACAACAGTCACACAGCGCGAGAAATAAAATAGACAATAATGCGCCAGCGTCAATTGAACGTCATGCCAGTGAATCAGGTTTTGATTTTCCAGATACCGATGAATTGTTAATAGAAACGCCGGTAAAACGAAGATGGGTATTAACACTTTTTTGGACGTGCACCTGTTTTCTCGGTTTGATAATTTTATTATTACAGTTGCTTTGGTTTAACAGAGATCAGGTATTATCGAAATATCCGCAACTATTGCCTTATGCGAAACAAGTGTGCAGTAAGCTGGATTGCAGGCTGATTCGTCAGCGCGATGCACGCGCTATTAAGTTGGTTAGTCGTGATGTTCGTCTGCATCCCGACTATGAAGACACGTTACTGGTTAATGCCACAATGAATAATCAACTTCCGGTTCGCCAACCCTATCCACGCGTACAATTAACCTTGTTTGATACCTCAGGCGCGTTATTGGGTTATCGTGACTTTGCTCCAGGCGATTATCTTGATGCCAGTATTGATCTGGATGAAGGTATGCCGGTCAATATTCCGGTTCATTTTGTCCTTGAAGTTAGCGGGCCAACGGCTGGCGCGGTCAGTTTTGAATTTCGTTTCCTTTAAAGCCACTGATTTTATTCAGCAAAAATAAGCTGCTTTCACATATAAAAATTAATCGTTATCATAAGACATAAAAAAAATTCGTAGTCCATTCTTTTAGTTTAAAGCGTAGTGGTTTCATGTTTATAGGGTCCCATAGACTTAAAAATAATCTGGTGTTAGCACCAATGGCCGGTGTCACGGATCAACCTTTTCGGTTGTTGTGTCGTAAGTTGGGCGCAGGTCTGGTCGTTTCGGAGATGATCACGTCAAATCCGGCTTTATTCCATACTCGAAAAACACAACTTCGTTTGATTAATACAAATGAACCAGAGCCAAGAGCGGTTCAAATAGCAGGAGCCGATCCGGTACAAATGGCCGAAGCCGCAGTCTTTAATGTTGAACAGGGTGCCGAGATTATTGATATCAATATGGGTTGTCCGGCCAAAAAAGTCTGTAATGTCATGGCGGGTTCGGCTTTGTTGAGGGACGAAACTTTGGTCGCTGATATTCTTGAATCTGTGGTTAGTGCAGTTAAAGTGCCGGTCACATTGAAAATAAGAACAGGCTGGGATAAAGCCAATCGAAATGCGATCAATATTGCCAAAATTGCAGAATCATCAGGGATACAAGCACTTACTGTGCACGGTAGAACCCGCGCTTGTGCATTTAATGGTGTGGCGGAACATGAGACTGCTGGTGAAATAAAGTCACGCATTGCAATTCCAGTGATTGCTAATGGGGATATAGCATCACCTGAAGCCGCTGCAGAGATACTAAAAACATATCATGTCGATGCTATCATGATTGGCAGAGCCGCACAGGGTAATCCCTGGATCTTTCGAGAGATTGAACACTATCTGGCGACGGGTGAAAAACTTGATTCTCCGGATGCAAATGAAGTTTGTAGCACATTGCTTGAGCATGTCGCTCACTTACATCAATTTTATGGTGAAATTCAGGGTGTTCGGATTGCTCGTAAACACATAGGCTGGTATTGCAAACAGCGAAAAAATGCGCAGGCATTTCGCGCCGTTATAAACCGAATTGATTCGGCCAATGAACAATTATCCGTTTTACAAGGTTTCTTTGAAGAACAACAAACATTAGCGGCATGATTAAAACAAAACTAAAAAAACAAACAGCAGCTGATCGCGGTGAAGCAGCGGAGAAATGCCTGGCGGACAATGTTCAACGCGCCATGCAGGCTTACTTTGATGATCTTGATGGACATGAAGCAAGTAATTTGTATTCATTATTTCTGGAAGAAGTTGAAAAGCCGTTCTTCGATGTCGTTATGAAATATACACAAGGGAATATTACACATGCTGCAAAATTACTCGGTCTTAATCGCGTAACGTTACGGACTCGATTAAAAAAATACGAACTGGATTAAACAGATTTCAATAGAACATCTTTCATTCATTCGAATGATTGCTACCAATAGGAATTAAAATGTTATGCCAACAGTAAAACGTGCGCTGGTTAGCGTGTCTGATAAAACGGGTATCGTTGATCTATGTAAAGAATTGAACGGTCTTGGTATTGGCATTCTCTCTACCGGCGGTACTGCAAAATTATTAGCTGAAAATAATATTGATGTTGTTGAAGTTTCTGATTACACCGGTTTTCCGGAAATGATGGATGGTCGAGTAAAAACCCTGCACCCGAAAATACATGGCGGACTTCTGGGGCGTCGGGGAACTGATGATGGAGTTATGCGGCAACATGGTATCGATGCCATTGATCTTGTTGTTGTTAATTTATATCCGTTTGAACAGACAGTCAGTAAGCCCGATTGCACTCTGGCTGACGCTATAGAAAATATCGATATCGGTGGCCCGGCTATGTTGCGATCTGCCGCGAAGAATCATGCCTCTGTTGCTGTGGTGGTCGATACTGCAGATTACGAGCTCGTTTTAAAAGAATTGAAAGAAAACAATAACGGCGTCAGCGATGCAACCCGTTTTCGTCTGGCGCAAAAAGTATTTGCGCACACGGCTAATTATGATGCCAATGTGTCAAATTATCTTGGCGCACTCGATGAAACAAAACAGCCGATGAATTTTCCGCTCACCTATTCCATGCAATTTAAAAAACGCCAGGAATTACGTTATGGGGAAAACCCCCATCAGTCCGCGGCCTTTTATACAGAACCGAATCCACCGGCGGGAACACTGGCTAGCTCAAGACAAATTCAAGGCAAAGAACTGTCTTATAATAATATTGCTGATACAGATGCTGCCCTGGAATGCGTGTTGTCTTTTAAAGAAACGGCGTGCGTCATTGTAAAACATGCCAATCCCTGTGGTGTCGCTGTTGGTAGCACCGTGCTTGAAGCTTATGACCGTGCATATGCTACCGATCCTACTTCAGCCTTCGGCGGCATTATCGCATTCAATAAAATGCTTGATGTGGAAACAGCCAAAGCTATTATCGATCGACAGTTTGTGGAAGTGATTATTGCACCATCAATAGCGCCGGAATGTATTGAGATTATTGCCAGCAAGGCGGGTGTGCGATTGTTGGAAGCAGGTGATCGTAAACAGGCCATGCAGCAATTGAACCTGAAGCGTGTTAGTGGTGGTTTGCTTGTACAGGATAATGATCGGGGCGTCATAACCAAAGCTGATTTGAAGATAGTGACAAAGCGAGTTCCGACAGACAAGGAACTGGACGATCTAATCTTTGCCTGGCATGTGGTTAAGTATGTTAAATCGAATGCGATTATTTACGCCAGGGATAAACAGACTATCGGCATTGGCGCAGGACAGATGAGTCGAGTCTACAGCGCACGTATTGCGGCCATAAAAGCCGCCGACGAAAAACTGGAAGTCGTTGGTTCGGTGATGGCTTCGGATGCTTTTTTCCCGTTTCGTGATGGTCTTGATTCAGCAGCAGACGTTGGGGTAAGCGCAGTCATTCAACCCGGTGGCTCAATGCGCGATGAAGAAGTCATTGCTGCCGCAGATGAACATAATATTGCGATGGTGTTTACCGGCATGCGCCACTTCTTACACTGACGGGCATATTTTTTGTTACTTCTTCGTTGCGCTACTCATGTATTATTTATACATTTTGTTGCTCACTCACAATTGCGCCTCGAATTAATAAAAAATTTACACCGTCAGTCGAGCAGTTATTTAACCGAAAATATATAAGAGTTTTATATGAAGATATTAATCGTAGGTGGTGGTGGCCGTGAACATGCTCTGACATGGAAGGCAGCGCAATCTGATCAAGTCGATATTGTTTATGTGGCTCCCGGTAATGCGGGCACAGCAACAGAGAATAAGGTGGAAAATGTTGCTATTGGTGCGGAAGATATCGATGCTTTACAAGCCTTTGCTGAAAAAGAAAAGATCGGACTTACGATTATTGGTCCGGAAGTGCCGCTAGTCGCGGGTATTGTCGATGCATTTCAACAGGCAGGACTTTCTTGTTTTGGTCCACCCAAAGCCGCCGCTATTCTTGAAGGATCTAAATCTTTCAGTAAAGATTTTCTAAAAAAATACCAAATACCCACAGCCGAATATGACGTCTTCACCGAAGTTGGCCCGGCGATCGAATATATAAAATCCGGAAGCATTCCTATTGTTATCAAGGCTGATGGGTTAGCTGCGGGTAAAGGCGTCGTTATTGCAAGGACACAACAAGAAGCTATCGATAGCATTCATGATATGTTGTCAGGCAATAAATTTGGCGAAGCCGGTCATCGTGTCGTGATAGAAGAATTTCTTGAAGGTGAAGAAGCCAGCTTTATTGTCATGGTCGATGGCAAAAACATTTTGCCATTGGCCAGTTCGCAAGATCATAAAGCACGTGATGAAGGCGACACTGGACCTAATACCGGTGGTATGGGTGCCTATTCGCCTGCACCGGTTGTAGATGCAGTTATAAATGATCGAATAATGAAAGAAGTTATTGTCCCTACCGTTGCGGGCATGAAAAGCGAAGGCAGAACTTATATGGGTTTTCTCTACGCTGGAATCATGATCACCAAAGACGGTACGCCAAAGACTCTGGAGTTTAACTGTCGGTTTGGTGATCCTGAAACACAGCCGATCATGATGCGTTTAAAAAGTGATCTGGTTGCTCTGTGTCTCGCCGGTACAAACGGCACTTTGGATAAATGTGTAGCCGAGTGGGATGATCGCGCAGCATTAGGTGTGGTGACGGCTTCAGCCGGTTATCCCGAGAGTGCAAGCAAAGGCGATGTAATTACCGGTTTAGATAAAGCGGACAATAAAAACGTGAAAGTCTTTCATGCCGGTACCACGAGTAATAAAGACGATATTGTTACTGCCGGTGGTCGCGTACTCTGTGTTACCGGTCTTGGCGAGTCAGTTACACAAGCACAGCAAGCGGCCTATGAAGCATTAGACCATATCAACTACGAAGGTATGTTTTATAGAAAGGATATTGGTTATCGTGCCGTGCTAAGAGAAAAATAATTATTTTTCAGGATTGTTCCGGATAGGCCTTGCCAATTAATTCCAGTTCTTTTAACAGAGATAATTTATCGAGTTTCTCTAACGGCAAACTGGTAAAGATTTTTATTCGGTGATCCATCTCCCAATAGGCTTTATCAAACAATCTTCGCTGTTCATCAATACTTAGCTCCGGTTTATCGGGATCTTCAATACCCCAATGTGCTGACATCGGTTGTCCCGGCCAAATCGGACAGACTTCATTGGCGGCTCGGTCACAAACAGTAAAAACAAAGTCCAGTTTGGGCACATCCTTTTTTTCAAACTCACCCCAGCTTTTGCTTCTAAATTGATCAGTCTTGTAATTTTTTGATTGTAAAAGTTCTATCGCAAGTGGATGCACTTTGCCTTTAGGATTGCTGCCGGCACTATAGGCTTGAAACCGACCTGATCCCCAACGTTGCAGTAAGGCCTCTGCAAGAATACTACGTGCCGAATTTCCCGTGCATAAAAAAAGTACATTTAATTTCTTTGCGGACATGTCTTTACCCTATCAAATTAATAGCGCACAATATATACGGATAAACGTATATATGTATAGACGTATATTATTACAGAATTATGACACCAGAAATATTATTAAAACTATTATCCGATCAAACTCGTTTGAGAAGCCTCATGTTGTTAATGCAGGAGGGCGAGCTTTGTGTCTGTGAATTAACCCATGCACTTGATTTAATCCAGCCAAAAATATCGCGTCATCTTGCCGCTTTAAGAGATACTCAGGTTGTCATTGATAAACGTGCAGGACAATGGATCTATTACCGCATTAATCCAAAGTTACCAGCCTGGGCAAATGAGTTGTTACAAGCAACCCTTAAGGGGAGCTTGGATGAAAAACAATACAAACGTGATATTAAAAAATTAAAAAGCATGAAGAATCGGCCCGAGAACCGGATCTGTGCGTAAACAATAATATTTTCTCTGAGATTAAGAATATGGCCGTGACAAAACATGATATGGGTGTATTTGAGCGTTACCTGACCCTTTGGGTTGGGCTATGTATCATCTTTGGGATTTTACTGGGACAGTTTGCGCCAGCGTTTGCTAAAACGCTTGATGCCATGAGTATTAGCATTAACGGTGCACCGGTTATTTCCATCCCGATAGCGATCTGCCTGTTTTTTATGATGTACCCGATCATGGTTAAAATAGATTTTGGCGCAGTTGTGAAAGCGGGCAAGAGTATTAAGCCAGTTGGATTAACCCTGGTTGTTAATTGGGCAATTAAGCCTTTTACGATGTACCTGATTGCCTATCTCTTTCTGGGAATACTGTTCAGAGGGTTTATAGGTGTCGATGCTCTGGACTACGTGAAGCTACCGTTTGGTCTGGATTTACCAGTTGGTTCAGAATATGGTTCTGGTGTAGTTGTTGTTCAAGACGGTATCAAGATGTTGGCAGTCCCTTTATGGCGTAGTTATTTAGCGGGATGTATTTTGCTAGGCATTGCGCCTTGTACCGCGATGGTGTTGGTCTGGGGTTATTTAGCCAGAGGTAATGATGGCCATACGCTGGTAATGGTCGCGGTCAACTCATTGATCATGTTGTTTTTGTTTGGTCTTATTGGTGGTTTTTTACTGGGCGTCGG
>JBFIJV010000086.1:0-7059 GCA_041600575.1 Gammaproteobacteria bacterium
CATAAGATTCTGCTGGTACACTCGGTAATACTCTTGGTATTGAGTGTGCCAACACAGGCGTTTGATATCGATAATGGCAAGGCACTACATGATGAAAACTGTGTGCGTTGTCACGATTCATCTATGTACACACGTGAAGATAGAAAAACAAAAGATTACGCATCACTCCGTGAACGCGTGGTTCAATGCGAAATCATGACTGAGTTGATTTGGTTTGAAGAAGAAATAGATGACGTTACCGCTTATCTGAACAATGCATTTTATTATTTCAATCCTGAAAAATAAAATAGCGAAACAATTTCAAATCACATGACAGGTTCCAGTTCATTCAGAATATGTTGACCAATATATTTAATGGATTTACCTTCGAATTTCTTAAACTTCAAACCAAAGGCAACGTCTTCTTCCAAACCACCGGGAATAATAACGAAATAATAAACCTTACAAAAAACGATAATTTTTCTTTGCTCATCATCTACAGATAATAAAAATTCTGCTTTAATAGTGACATTATCTTTTGCATTAATTCTTTTACCACCCGGATTTAATTTAGCAGCAACATGTCTATTACAGCGTATTTGCAAGCCATCAGGAGAAATATCATAGATACTGGCTGTGACAGTTTCATTACTTTCAAGTGATAAGGTGATCGGCAGTCTGGTCTTTATCCTTGGATAGCTTCTTGACTCTTCATAAAAATCGCAGGGTTGATTGCTTGGGTTGGTATTCATTCTGACGACCGCACATACATTAGTTATTGATGTGTAGAATATGGTGTAACCGGATATATCTAACAAGCGTTACTTCACGGTTTTGTGATACATGCACATTCACAACTATCATTTGTGATATGCATCACATAAGCATAAGACTATAAATCTGTCTTATTCATCTGCCAAAACAGACAAGCATTAAGATATTAATTCGGCTCTGTTGTTGTAGAAACGCTTTTTGCTTCTGGCTTCGTGATATTGATCATATTACCAAGCAACATAAAGCTTGCCCCCAGAATTACCGCGACTTCGAATGACTCGTTGTAAAAAATAACACCGACAATAGTGATCAAGGGCAATCGCAAGAAATCCAGCGTGACGACAATGCCCGCTTCCGCCAGTTTCATGGCATTGGTAATGCAATGATGCCCGGTTAACGCTGAAAGACCAATAATACTCAACCAGAACCACTGTGTAATATTGGGAAATATCCAATCATTAATCGTTAGCAGAAATGCCATAGGAAGTTGTATCAAACACATATAAAAGAGCACGGTTAAAGAATCTTCAGTACCAGACAATGACTTGGTAGTGACATGTGAGATTGAATAACCTATTGCAGCTACCAGCACAACGAAAGAAGCATATTCAACTATTTCAACACCGGGATTTAAAATTACATAGACTCCCGACAAGCCACATAAAACTGCAATAACTTTTCTTGTTGTTATACCTTCTTTCAAAAATATCCCGGCGATGATTAATGTCCAGATTGGCACAGTAAACTCCAGTGCAAAAACATGGGCCAAGGGCAATAATCCAAGCCCAAAAAACCAGCCATATTGTCCGATGAAATGAAAAATATTACGTACAATATGTAATTTTTTACGTTTGGTAGAAAAGAGTTGCTGTTTTTGGCTTCTCAAGATTATTAACGTAATGATGACCAGACCTATCACACTACGAAAAAATAGAATATGAAAGGTCGATATTTCCCCTGCCAATTCCCGCGCGCCAATAGCCATCAGACTTAGAGAGAACAAAGCCCCCATCATCCATAAGATCACATTCATCACGTCTTATTACTCAAAGATACTGTATCAAAATAGTGTTTTCCTAAAACGACTAATAATATCCCGCCAAGAATCATTGCCGCTGATACAATTAAACGCATAGTCACCATTTCAGAGACAAACAAAATACCGCCTAAAGCCGCAATAACAGGTACTAACAACTGCACCACTGCTGCTTGCATTGCAGTCAGAGAACCAAGTGCGCGATACCATATCGCATAGCCTATGCCTGATGCTAATCCACCAGAGATAATCGCTAATACTATGCCAGTAGGCGAAGTGTGTGCCTTGTTGATGACCACAATTGTTATAATCAGAATGAGCGGTATTGTTCTTACAAAATTGTAGGCTGTATCAATCAATGGATTTTCTGAACCTCTGCCTCTTACACTATAAATACCCCACGCTATCCCTGCTGTAAGCATAAGGCTGGCACCGGCAATTGGTGGCGTTGTTATTCCAGGTAAGAACAAATAGGTAAACCCTGAAAACGCGATAAGCATACCGATTATCTCTGAAGGATGTAGACGATCACCTGATAAAAATGAAAAAAACATCATGGTAATTTGAACAGATCCAAATAAGATTAGTGCACCTGTTGCAGTATCCAGACTTATGTATGCATAAGAAAACGTAATTGCATATAAAAATAACATAAAACCAGAGAACCAGCTTCCCCTGGTAACATGGGCTTTTTGATTACTCCTGAATTTTATTATTAGCAACAAGACAACAGCGCCAGAAAATAATCGTATGATCGTAAAACTGTTTGCATCGATTAATGCCGATCCCAAAGCCAGTCGACATAAGACAGAGTTTGCGGCAAACGCGAATAACGCCAACAAAGTAAAAAGCACTGTTTTAACTTTGTTATTGAAAAGCATTAAGCGTGTTTGGTGTTTGAATTAAAACTTAAAAAGAAGTGTTATCTTTAATTTAAAAGATTTGATTAAATCTGCTTTCTACCATCCAGTGCATGCGCAATCGTCAGGCTATTCGCATACTCAAGTTCACCACCCATGGGTACGCCATGTGCAATTCGCGATACTTGTTTGCCACGTGCCTTAACCATTTCACTAATGAAGTGTGCTGTGGCTTCACCTTCGACGGTGCTGCTTGTAGCAAGGATGACTTCCACTAACTGATCTTCGTCTAGTAGCCTGGGTAATTCATTCAAGCCTATGTCATCCGGGCCGATGCCATCCAATGGTGATAAATGACCAAGCAGAACAAAGTAGCGTCCCCGATAGTTCGCTTCTTCTATAGCATCAACATCAGCCGGATTTTCAACGATACACAGTATGCTGTCATCACGTTTTTTATTCGTGCAAAGATGACATAGTGAATTTTCTGTAAACGTCCGACAGCGTTCACAATGACCTATGTTTTCCATAGCATCTGCCATAATTCTGGAGAGATGTCGTGCAGCATCGCGATTACGTTGCAGAAGTTGATGAGCAATACGTTGCGCTGATTTTCTACCAATGCCTGGCATACAACGTAGTGCTTCCACCAGTTGCTCTAACAATGACTGTTGCATCATATTCTCTGCTTAGATACTAAAAAAATCAGAATGGCAGTTTCATCCCGGCCGGTAGACCCATACCTGCAGTAACACTTGCCATTCTTTCCTGCGTCATTTTTTCCACACGACGATTAGCATCATTTACTGCTGCTGCGACAAGGTCCTCAATCATTTCTTTATCATCGTTCATTAATTCAGGATCAATAACGACTCTTTTAACATCATGACGACCATTCATCGTCACTTTAACAAGACCGGCACCCGACTCGCCAACGACTTCGGCATCTGCCAGTTCTTTTTGCGCTTTTTCCATATTGGCCTGCATCTGCTGGGCCTGCTTCATGATATTTCCCATACCACCTTTCATCTTTTATTCACCTCATGCATTAGTAATGTGTTCTATTGTGGTTGTATTGAATCCTCATCGATAGAGGCATTAAAGGTATCTATCAATGATTTCACTGCTGGATCATTATTGAGTGAAGCTTCTGCTGCTTTTAGTTTTTCTTTTTCGAGTCGTGCATTAGTTTCCGCGGGTGTTTCATCTCTGGAATCTTCGACAACAATATTCAATTTAACATCCTGGCCAAACCGAATCTTTATAGCTTGTTCGAGACGCTTTTTCTGATTGTCATTCAATAAATGTTGCTGTGTCGGTGCCAGCGCCAGTTCAACCTTATTTTCCGAATGTGATTTCAAGGCACAATTACCTGCAAGTTCTTTTACCAAACCGACTAATGCCATCTCATCAATGATATTTTTCCATTCGTTGTCATTGTTGCTATGATTTTGAATTAATGGTTTTTCATCAGCAGTAGTTTCTTTAGTTTGCGCAGCGTTATTTGCTGTTAACTCCGCTGATGTGTTTTTTTTTAATTCTGTTTCTTGTGTATTAGTTTTGCTTGCCGGTTTAAGCGCTTGTGTCCTGGTAATAGCCTCATTACCCGACATAGGTCTGAATGCCAGCATTCTGATCATGACCATTTCAAAACCTGATTTGATATCCGGCGCCAGGTAAAGATCTTTTCGACCCATCATGCCAATCTGATAATAAAGTTGAGCATCTTCCTTATTCATCGCATTGGCAAAGTCCACTAATGCCGGATTATCCTTAATGGGATTGTTCGAGTCTGCCGGTAATATTTGAATAATTGCAATTTTTTGTAACAGGCTTAATAACTCTGCCAGTAAGGCGTCAAAGTCTGGATTTTGTAATCCAATCGTTTCAATTGTATTTAACAAGGCCTCCGGATCAGCATCAATCAAAGCCTGAATTAAACCATTCAGATCAGCACTATCAATCGTTCCCATCATGGCACGAACCTGTGACTCTTCCAGTACCCCTCCACCATAGGCTATCGCCTGATCAAGCAAGCTCAGTGCATCGCGCATACTACCTGAAGCACCACGGGCGATTAATTCTGTCGAGACCGAATCAAATTCAATATTCTCTTGTCCCAGGATCATTTCCACCTGTTTGGCAATTTGATCATTCGTGAGATGGCTCAAATTGAATTGCAGACAACGCGACAAGATTGTGACGGGTAATTTTTTGGGTTCGGTTGTTGCGAGTAGAAATTTAACGTGTGGTGGTGGTTCTTCCAGAGTTTTTAACAAGGCATTAAAACTATGATTGGAAAACATATGAATTTCGTCAATCAGATAGACTTTATATCTGCCACTACTTGGTGCGTATTGAACATTGTCCATCAAGTCACGAGTTTCTTCGACCTTGGCACGTGATGCCGCATCCACTTCAATTAAATCAACAAAACGCCCCTCGTCTATCGCGATGCAAGCATTGCATTGACCACAAGGGGTAGAACTCACACCCGCATCACAATTAAGGCATTTAGCCAGAATCCTGGCAAGCGTCGTTTTACCGACACCTCGCGTTCCAGTGAATAAATAAGCGTGATGTAAACGGTCTTGATCGAGGGCATTGGCCAGTGCCTTTAAGACATGCGATTGACCCACCATGTCCTGGAATGACCTGGGCCGCCATTTTCTGGCAAGTACTTGATAACTCATTGAATTTTTACAGTTCTTCCGATTAGGTAAATTCTAAATACTATTTGATTTTAATCGAACATCATACATGAGGAGCGCCTGCCCTGCTAAGCGTTTTGGCTGCCCATACAGGTCAGGGTATCTTCATATTTTAATGAGAAAAATATTGGCGGCGACCCATACCGTCCCTACCCCGGCACACACATCCACTGCTGCCGCTGCTCCCTTCCGGGCCTGACGGGGTTCACAATTTCGTGTTGCGAGGGGACCGGCACAGGTCACCATTGAACGAGAAAGGATGGTATCAATTCGCAAGCCATTTTGACACCACGATTATTCACAATAGGTTTTATTCTAATTTTTAGAAATAATAAGCCTCATGGCACTGGTTAATGAGTCGAGATCATCACTAGTCATCACATAGGGCGGCATAACATAAATTAACTTTCCAAAAGGACGTATCCAAACGCCTGCAGCAACAAATTGTGGCACGATTCGTTTCATGTCAACCGGCTGTTTTAGTTCGACCACACCAATTCCACCCAGAGCCCGGACATCATTTACTTGCGGCATCTCTCGACAAGGCGCAAGTCCCGTTTCCAGTGATTCCTGTATACGGCCGATATTTCCCTGCCAATCAGATTCCAGTAATAAGCGAAGACTAGTCAAAGCAGCAGTACAGGCTAAAGGATTTGCCATAAAGGTAGGACCAT
Source organism: Gammaproteobacteria bacterium (assembly GCA_041600575.1). Classification (GTDB taxonomy): domain Bacteria; phylum Pseudomonadota; class Gammaproteobacteria; order Eutrophobiales; family Eutrophobiaceae; genus UBA7359. Next base: position 6,035 of record JBFIJV010000086.1, read on the forward strand.
GCATAAACACGCCAGGCTCCCCATTATCTATGGTTGTATGGATATCTTTTGTTGTTAATGTCGCTGCCAATGACAAATAACCACCGGTCAATGCTTTACCGACACACATTATATCGGGAACAACCTGCGCATGTTCACAGGCAAATAATTTTCCGGTGCGCCCAAAACCAGTCGCTATTTCGTCCAGGATGAGTAGCACATTATGTTCATCACACAACTGTCGTGCTTGTTTCAGGTAATCCGCAGAATAAAACCACATGCCACCTGCACCCTGGACAACAGGTTCCATGATCACTGCGGCACACTCACCAGCGTATTCGGCTAATGCTTGTTTGAGTGCGGCAATATCTTTATCAGTACAGGTTTCACCAAATCGACATTGAGGTTGTTCGACAAAAATATGTTCAGGGAGTATGCCGCGAAACAAACTATGCATCCCCGTCTCCGGGTCACAAACGGACATTGCACCGAAGGTGTCACCATGATAGCCGGAACGCAAGGTAATGAAACGTTTACGACCTGACTCTCCCCTGGCATACCAATATTGAATAGCCATTTTCATGGCGACATCTACCGCGACAGAACCGGAATCAGAATAGAAAACGGCATCTAATGATTCGGGTGTGATAGAAATAAGTTTTTTAGTCAGCTCTATTGCGGGTGTATGTGTCAGTCCACCGAACATAACATGCGCCATGCGCTTGAGTTGTTGTTCTAATGCCTGATTCATCTGCGGATGGTTATAACCATGAATCACGCTCCACCAGGAAGACATACCATCAATCAATTCTTGCCCACTGGACAGTTTTAGTCTTACACCCTCTGCAGATTCGACATGATAAACAGGCACGTCGGACGACATGGCACTATATGGATGCCAGATGGAGTTCCGGTCTATCGAAAGTAATTCTTCAATATCTTGCATGGCAACTTATAATAATCCGTATTGGCTGTTGTGACATTGCATAATCTTTACTATAAAATTTAATCATTGGAACTAAAAACACTTCTATATAGTCTTGGTA
>JBFIJV010000087.1:0-7033 GCA_041600575.1 Gammaproteobacteria bacterium
CCAGTGACGCCACCGTTTCTAACAATCACTCTCAATGCTCTGGTTGCATTAAAGACAGTATTGAATGATTCTGTCGTGGAGGTTGCTACTTTGTCGATATATGAAATGAATACATCATTAGTCGTTAGGGTTGCATTATCAGTGCTAAAGTCTGTGCTAGCGATAGTGAAGAATGTGTTAGTCGCATCAATAGCTGAATAAGCATGGCGGGTGAACTCCCCGCTATTTCTTTCGATTCTTATCGTGCCAGTTGCAGGGGTATCAACAGGTATATTACCCGTACCCACATTGACTTGTGTTTCTGTTACGCCAGATAAAGTGACAGCTAGCGTCATTTGCGCTGTATTTAATGAGCCTGCTAAGTCTGGGCCAACTAACACATAATCTGCTGTTCCTGTCGTGTTTAGACCGATGACATCAAAAGTCACGTTGTTAGGCGCATTGTTTGCTGTTCCTGTTAAGTCAATCAGCGTGTCGCCTGCTGCTAGATCGGCTTCTTGTATGCCTACACCAAAAGCACCCTTGATATTTGTGCCTGTAGATGCGCCGATAGGTGGGACACTGACAACCTGACTCGTTACCGTTCCTGCTGTACCCGTTGCGCCGCCTGCGCCTGTGATAAGGTTTGCGGAAGGAACGACACCCGTAAGATGCTGGATGTACATCAGATTAGTAGATGTACCCGTTGTGGTGTCTACTGCTAAGAGTTGCCCTGTGCCTGCTGTTGCACCCGTACCCCATGACACTGATTCAGGCTCGACCCATGTTCCCGCGCCTGGTGTAATAGCAATGGAGTGCGTAATACCTCGGAAGATATTAGGATCAAGTCCAAACGTACCATTAACAGGCGTTACTGAAACGCCCTCTCGGATCATGTTTTGTGAATATTCGTACGCTTGGTTTTTACTGTTGGCGAGCATATCCCACTCAACATAGTAATTTTCTGGTGTTCCGTTACCATCTGCATCAATAGACACATAACCCTGCGCGATGGTGAAAGTTAATGCGTCAATCGTTGCTTGTGCTGTGGAGTTGTTCAGGTTTGAGTTAGCGGTCAAGGCTAATACGTTGTTACCTCGGTTAGTACCACCACCGATAGCAAATTCTGTATATACCGTTCCATATACTCGCTGCGTACCAATCAATCTGCGTCCGTCTATGTCTGCGCCGCTATCATGTACTAAAACCATGAAACGATGAGAAGTGTTAGAGGTAGCATCCTCAACAGCCGCGATCATCTTAGCTTGATTCCAAAAATCGTTTGTCAGTCTTGCGCCATTCTGTATGACTTGAATGGAGGTAGAGTTACCGAACACCTGAATGCCATCATAGATTTGAGCACCATTGATAGGGTGCGTCTGAGATATAGAGGTATCGTAGAGATGCTCTGCGGCGGTTGGCGTGATGTGATAACCGTTGATTAAGGTTATGTTAGTATCAACACCACCACGCTGAGAAGGGACTTGATCGACGATGGAGATTTCTTCTGTCCCGTCACTTTGATCATCCGCAAAGTCTTGTAATGCTCTGTGTAATTCAATACCCGTTGCATAGGTTGGTGCTGTGCCTGCGTGAGCATCGCCCACATAATTTATTTCATTTGGATTTGTTCCTGTGGTTCTGAGGATCGTCCAGTCTGCTGCTACGAATGCCATGTATTGTCTCCTACGACGGGGGTGTTAAGCGGGTGTGTTTATATAACTCGTCTACTTTCTTCGTGGATTGTGGTTGTTCTGTCACTATAACCGCACACTGATTCACGGTTTCCTGATGAAACTAGTATTAGTCTTTGTTCGTCACTGATTGCGATTGTCCTGGTTGGGCTTGTCCCATCACCCGCAATAAATACCGTGAGTTGATCACTGATTAATGAATGCAGCGCATCAGATACAATAAGAAGATGCGATTGAAATAAATCAATATTACTAGCTTGATTTGTATGCAGCGCATCATCAACCGTTAGTAAATGCTGCTGTAAAACAGTGGGTGTGTCTGATGTAATTGCATGACCAGATTCATTCACGATGACAATGGAGTTTGATACTAGATCAATCCCGTCTGCCGTATGCCCATGTAAAGACTCTTGAGGCTCAAGAGTTAAAAACTGTATTAAATTTAAGCTGTCTGTGTTGTGGCTATGTAATGCAGCATCTAGATTTAATATATGGTTTTGTACCAAACCAATAACACTAGATATGCTGTCGTGTGATGAAGCGTCAACAGTTAGGATATGATTCTGTGTTAATGCAATGTTGTCGGATGTGTGGTTATTTAACGCACCCTGAATATCTAAAAGATGCGCCTGACTTAATGTAAGGGCATCTGTTGTGTTAGCGTGTAAAGCATCGTTGATAATCAGTGTGATGTTGTTACTGACTAATGTTGAAACAGGTGCTTCTGATATTGAGTAAAAACCTAGCATTGATTATTGCTGACAGTATGTATACCTATGGGGTAGTCTTTCATGCCGCCATCTTAGGATTAATTGTGATCCTGGAGACTTCACCGAATGCCTTATGGTATGTAATGCAGCTTGCGTCCCTTCCTGTGATCCATCCACCTCTTGAGGCATAAGCATCGTTACTTGATAAGGTTCTATGTTGTTCTATGACCATTAAGTTAGATTCTTTTACTTCTTTATGATGTAGGTGGCCTGTGTGACCGTATGAATACTTAGTGCGTCCGAATATCTCTCTAAACTTAGCGACAAATACATCATCAAGATTAGCGGGTTTTCGTTTGTGTCCATGATGAAAGAATAAGCTTGTATCACCATGCTCGTAACAATAATAAGGGTCGGGACTGAGTTCTATATATACTCGCGGTTCTTTGTCGTATAGTGCATGGAATAACTCTCTTAGCCATATACTAGAGGCGGGATCGTGATTACCTTCCGCCATGATAACGTGTACTTTATTATGCTTCTTTAAAAGGTCATCTATGATCCTTCTAAATACTCTTATAGCGACTCTGACAATCTTCTGAAAGCGTGTATCAGCGTCTAATAAATGCTTATGCTGTGGTGTTACAGCGTCCAGGCCATCCCAATGTAAGAAGTCGCCTAGTTGTGCTAATACACCTACCTCACTATCAGGGCTTCTTTTGATTGCTTCGCTAAACCAGTTATACAAAAGTGATTCAGCAATATCGGTGTCCCAGTTGTCGCCTGTTTCCTCGTCCCACGCTAACATGCCTAGATGGTAGTCAGTGATGATGTAAGTATTTACAAGGTCATTACTCGTAACCTTTGGCCTTTTAGTGGGCTTTAAAGGCTTTATTTCGTCCTTAATAGCCTGTATAGCTTCGTTTAATCTATCTGCTTGTTCTGCCTGTTTATCAGACTGCGACTTGATCCATTGTTGTTTAATATTGCCGTCTGCATCGTATAGTACAGATTGGCCTTTCAACTCTTGTCCTTTACCTACTGGATATAATAGATTGTTGTCAGGGTCATAACCTCGTTTTGCAGCTTGCTTAACTAAGGACTCTAGCCCTCTAGTGAAGCTGCGGTCATTAATATCTAATGCCCTTGCCGCTTTAATCTGTGTCCCGTATTTCTTTAGAGCGTCAAGTTTTACTATCTGGCTATCAGTAGCAAACCGTCTTAATGACTCGTAATCTATCATCTATATCCTTACTTGGTTTCAGGTATTCACTGTTATAAGCCCATGATTGGCTTGAATTTATCCTTCACTTGCGCGTTATTGCGTGTCTGAATGATAAACCTATAAGTATCAGCACGTTAAAAACTCAAATATTCCTGTTCGGTATAATTACGTATGATATTGTTTTAAATACGCTTTTTTGTACCGTACTGAAAATATTATTTATATCTCGTACTTACTACTCGGTATTCCTACGCATCTGAGTTGAAACTGTGCGCCTGATATCCTGGCGTATTCGTTAGCGGTTCTAAATAGTTCTGGATCTAACTTCTGTTCGTTACATTCGGTGAGGCTTCTTTTAGCATCTACCGTCATCCTGATATGTTTCTCTGCCCCGTTAGGAAACAATAACGCGAGATATAAAAACCACTCGATCATGTAAAGATAAAAGCCAGTGTTACTATTAGACCGACCCAACAAAACGCAACCGTCACATGGAATAGCAATTTATCTGTCTTGTCTGACCAGTTATCATCGCCCATCAGAATCCGAAATCCCATTCAACGCATATCTTTAAAAAGTAGAAATTATTAAACGCTATCACTGGAATTATCTGGTAATTGTTATTGTCGTCATCGCCCATTATTCGCCCCTCGGTGCTTTGCCTTTCACTCTGTCGTAAGACCGCATTGATCCGAGTCCTAACATACCGAGTAAGACTGTGCTTAATTCCTGCCACTCAAGCACAGGAAGCATCGTTACATCTATTTGTATTTGCCCTAGTGCGACTAAGAATAATAAAAATGGATTAACAATAAACTTATATGCAAAGGCTGAACCGCAGACCCAACCAATGAAAGGCCGCCAGCCTGATTTAAATATGTTTGTTGATGATGCTTCGACCTTGTTTATCTCTACCTGGCCTAATAGTAAAGATACTTCTGCGTTGAGTGCTGCTATATCGCCTGTTTGCTCTAAGGTCTTGAGTTTAAATATTGCATCGGCTTTAGCCTGTGGGTCAGGTATAAACTTATCTATAATGTCTAGCCCTTTGGCTACGACTGCGCTGATGCCTATCATCAGCCCCCCGAAAGCATATCCGCTTCTTCCTGTGACCTCATGGGAACTTGCTTGTCTCTGTTGGAATCGCGTAATTCAATTGCTGCCCTGTCCCATGCGTTACGTCTTATCGCTGCTATCATTCGTTTAAATTCAAGGAACTTTCTGTAGCCGATATTAAACATGACTGATACAAGCGCTATTTGTCTGTTGACCGTGAACCTATTGAAGTCATCAAAGATCATTTGGCACGCACTTGTTGCATATTCAATGTTATTCTCTAGACATTTTTCGGCTGCGTACTTTAACGCTTGTTCGCGCTCTGAATGACTGTCTAAATTTGCTGCCCTGAGGATTAAGAGTGCTTCTTCGCCGCTTAACGGCATATCCTCGATGTTTCTACCGTAACCCCATGTCCACTTCCCTGCTGTGCATTGATATGGAACTAATCGGAAGCCCTCATGCCGCTTAATGAAGTTTGTTAATGTGGTCAACTAGCCTCTCTCTATCAGTCTATCAATCTTGCTGTCTACTCTACGGACTGTTTCTTTAATCTCTGTTATGGAACGTGTTGAATGGCTCTGATTAGCTTCCAGTACCGTTACCCGCTTATCCATGTCATAACCGAACTTCATAATGGCGGCTATAACTATTACAGTTGTGAGTAAATGGGATAGACTGACTTCTTTGCGTAAATGCCATCCGTTCGTAATTGATTGATCTTCGTCCATGACTGCCCTTGGTTAATAAAAAGAAACTTCTGCTAGTTCATCATCGCCAACTCTGATCCAATAGCCATCAGAGGGCGTGGCTTGTAATTCCGGCATAACTGGACTTGCAGCAAAGGAGTAAAGTTGCCTATTCCTGATTTCAAACGACTCGATCAATAAGTCGTGCATTTCTGATAGATAATCACTGACAAACCCATCACGGCCTGATTTATTAGCTTTTTTAGCTAAAATGATCTTGTCTTCAACTGAGTACAGGCTTCTAAGCAGTTGATCTTCCTGTAAATTACTGTCCATAAAAATATTCCTTGCTCTCTATGAGATATTATACCATAATTAAAGGTTTTTGTCATTCAAAACTTGAACCGCTTACGGATATTATAAGCATCGGCTAATTCTTGTGATTTCACGATCCCCCATCTTTCAGCTAATTGTTTGATATTGCTTGGTCGCATTGAGTGATCTTCTGCAAGCTTTGTTGTGCTGCATGATATAACTGCAAACTCTACCGACTTTGGAGTAATTCCCTTTCTCACCAACTCATTAACCCTTTCTTGATCCATTCTTCACCTCGTCTAGTGTTCCCATGCTTAACATGAGACAAAAAATATTAAACTTCTTAGTCCACAAGCAATATTGATCTCCATGCTTCGTGATTTTGTATTTGCCGCATTTTGATTTGTAACCTGTGCCATCTTTTATTAGTTCCATCCGTTGCAGACTTTAAGGGTCATATTTAAGCCTGCTTTAACCCGTTCCGTTCGTTTCTTAGGTTGTCGTGTATTTCTGATTCATGCTCTGGCAGTGCATTAAAATAATCCTCTACGTCTTTTCGTCTCCAAACAGGTTTATTATCCTTGGTCCTCGGCTTTGGGAATTTGCCTTCTTTTATATCCCTCCATATTTTTGTGCGTGATCCATAACCTAGTTCTCTTAAGTCGTTATATGTTAATATTTTTAAATCTAGTTCTGTGTTACTCATAAAACCTCCTATATAAATCCATTAAATTCAATGCGTCCCATGTCACCGTTTAAGCGCATGTTTCGCTTGCCGTTATCGCAACTGCTAACGCTGCCCATATATCCTTGCTTACCCCGTACAATGCTTTCGGGTTCTTCTTTGTGCCAATTGCCGCCTCTCTGGTGCTGCCATGACGATCCATTATTGCCTGTCTTATGTTTGAGTCTTTGGCTTTGGTCTGACCGCATAAGTGCATCTTTACGTCTTTGCGATAAACATATTCATAGTCTGTTGACCACGCTTGTATAAAACGCCCTATCCATACGCAAGTCTCAAAGACCGTTTTGCCTACCGCCATCCCGTAAGAAGCAACCATTTCAATATACATCTTCTCGCATTTCCAAAAGTGAAACGTGCCCCCATTAACCATTTCAAGAAGTTCGCTATTTTCAGTTATCCCTTTGTCTAGAATTTCTCCGTCTTTATAGATAACCCATGCGCTCTGTGTTGTTCCTGGATCAATCGCTAATATCATTTAATCTCTCCACTGTGTCGGCTAATACTGATAACTCGCTGTTCTTCATAATTTTCCATAGTGTCTTATCTCCATGTATGCCGTTATTACCTTGATGGCAGTCATAACAGAGTGGGATTGTGGCGTAATGGCTAACCCGTCTTGA